>NZ_JAMYKZ010000001.1:0-493196 GCF_040317735.1 Mesorhizobium sp. M1399 | reverse complement strand
GGGAGTAGGGCAGTACGGGAGTAGGGAAAAGGAAAAAATTGCTGTCGCGGGAGCTGCATAACCTACTCCCCTACTCCCCTACTCCCTACTCCCTACTCCCTACTCCCCTCCCTGTCTGTCCCCGATGCCGCAGATAATGATCGGCAATGGCGCAGGCAACCATCGCCTCGCCGATCGGCACGGCGCGGATGCCGACGCATGGATCGTGCCGGCCCTTGGTCATGATCTCGACGTCGTTGCCGTCCTTGTCGATCGACTTTCGCGGCGTCAGGATCGACGAGGTCGGCTTGACGGCGAAACGCGCGACGATCGCCTGGCCGGTCGAGATGCCACCGAGGATGCCGCCGGCATTGTTGGACAGGAAGACCGGTTTGCCGTCATTGCCCATGCGCATCTCGTCGGCATTCTCCTCGCCGGTGATGCGGGCGGCCTCGAAACCGTTGCCGATCTCGACGCCCTTGACGGCGTTGATAGACATCAGGCCGGAGGCGATGTCCTGGTCGAGCTTGGCATAGATCGGCGCGCCAAGCCCCGCCGGCACGCCGTCGGCGACGATCTCGATGACCGCACCGACCGAGGAGCCCGCCTTGCGGATACCGTCCAGATATTTGGTGAAGACGGCGACCGACGCCGGATCGGGAGTGAAGAACGGGTTTTCGGCGTCACCGACGAAATTCCAGTTCCAGTTGGCGCGATCGATCGATCTTTCGCCCATCGACACCAGCGCGCCGCGCACCACCATGCCTGGCACGATTTTGCGGGCAAGCGCCCCGGCCGCCACTCGCGCCGCAGTCTCACGCGCCGAGGAGCGACCGCCGCCGCGGTAATCGCGCAGGCCGTATTTGACCTCGTAAGTGTAGTCGGCATGGCCCGGCCGGAACTGGCGGGCGATGTCGCCATAGTCCTTGGAGCGCTGGTCGACATTCTCGATCAGCATCGACACCGGCGTGCCGGTGGTGATCATCGTCTCCCCGTCCTCATCGACAATAAAGCCGGACAGGACCTTGACCTCGTCAGGTTCGCGACGCTGGGTCACAAAACGTGACTGGCCGGGGCGACGCTTGTCGAGTTCGGCCTGGATCTCGTCGCGAGTGAAGCGGATGCCGGGCGGACAGCCATCGACGACGCAGCCCAGCGCCGGCCCGTGGCTTTCGCCCCAGGTGGTGACGCGGAAGAGATGGCCGAACGTGTTGTGCGACATGGAACCAGCCCTGCCGGCGTCGGAGCCGGCCTAGCGCATGACCTCGAAAATCGGCGCGATTTTCGGAAAGGATCATGCGCAAAAAAAATCAAAAGTGCTACAGCGTTCGTTGCGCGCCCAGGAGGACGCGGCGCTGCAGCTTGCCTTCTATTGGCGTTTTCCACAGTGGTCAAACTGTGATCCGGCGGATTTAGTTTTGACACATTCGATTGGTTTCTGCTCAGTTCCGTTCCGTTGGACCGAGCCGCTGTACCGGCAATGATTAAAGAGGACGATGATGCGTATCCTGATTGGCGCTGTTGCCGCCACGCTGTTGATTTCCACCGCCGCCTTCGCCGGCCAGACCGAAGGCCTGATCAAGAAGGTCGACAAGGACGCGCTGACGCTGACGCTGGACGACGGCAAGTCCTACAAGCTGAACGCCGAAACCGATCTCGATGCGCTGAAACCGGGCATGGACATCGTCCTCGCGTATGACGTGACGAATGGCGAGAACGTCGTCACCGACATGGAACTGCCGGACACCGGATCGACCGAGTAGGGCGCGTCGGTGCCGGCCCGACCTGGTCTCAACATACGCTACCTCATCGGTCTCAAAGCCACTCCAGGCGCCGGCCGTCCAGCCTGAGCAGGCGGTCCTGCGGCACTTCCATGCTGACCGCCTCTTGTTCAGACATCCCCAGCACCAGGCGGAACAGCGCGCGCATGACGCCACCATGGGTCACGCAGACCGTCTGGCGATCGAGAGCGTCGAACCACGGCTTCACCCGTTCGAGCAGCATCTGATAGCTTTCGGCGCCTTCGCCGGGCGGCTGGAAATTCCATTTATCGAGGCGGCGGTGCCTGGTCGAACCGGGATCGTTCGCCTCGAGTTCGGCAAAGGTGAAACCCTGCCAGTCGCCAAAGCTCAATTCTACGAGTAGCGGCTCGGTACGATAGGCGTGCGGATCGAGCTTCATCGCCGCGCGCAGGCGCTCCATCGTCTCGCGCGTGCGCCGCATCGGGCTGGCGACAAAGTCGAAATCTTCGGGCTTGTCGATGAGTTCGGCCAGCCTACGCCCGTTGCGGCTAGCCTGCTCGCGGCCAAGCTCGTTGAGGTCGGTATCGGCCTGCCCCTGCAGCCGGGCCTCGGCGTTCCACGCCGTCTGGCCGTGGCGCACGATATAGACGAGCGGGTACATCAGGTCTTCCGGAAGAGGTCAGGCGGCGGCGTCAGTCCTTGACGGTAGAAATATCCGGCGCGTCGACCGCCTTCATGCCGACGACATGATAGCCGGAATCGACATGATGGATCTCGCCGGTGACACCGCGCGAAAGGTCGGACAGGAAATAGACGCCGGAATCGCCAACCTCCTCCTGCGTCACCGTCTGCTTCAACGGGGAATTGTATTCGTTCCACTTCAGGATGTAGCGGAAATCGCCGATGCCGGATGCGGCAAGCGTCTTGATCGGGCCGGCGGAGATCGCGTTGACACGGATCTTCTTGGCGCCGAGATCGACGGCCAGATAGCGCACGCTGGCTTCGAGTGCCGCCTTGGCGACACCCATGACGTTGTAGTGCGGCATCACCTTTTCCGCGCCGTAATAGGTCAGCGTCAGCAGCGAGCCGCCGTCGGTCATCAGCGCCTCGGCACGTTTGGCGATGGTGGTGAAGGAATAGACCGAAATATCCATGGTGCGCAGGAAATTGTCGCGCGTCGTCTCGACATAGCGGCCGGTCAGCTCGTCCTTGTCGGAAAAGGCGATGGCGTGGACGAGGAAATCGAGCTTGCCCCAATGGCTGGCGATATCGGCGAACACCGCATCAAGGCTGGCCGGGTCGGTCACGTCGCAATGGCCGGCGACATGCGCGCCCAGTTCCGCGGCAAGCGGCTCGACGCGTTTCTTGAACGCCTCGCCCTGATAGGTCAGCGCGATCTCGGCGCCATGGTCGACACAGGCCTTGGCGATGCCGTAAGCGATCGAGCGATTGTTGGCGATGCCAAGGATAAGGCCGCGCTTGCCGGCCATAAGGCCCCGTCCACCCGCCATGTCAGCGCTCTCCGCAAGGTTCTCTACTTTGTGGAGTGCCTATCGCACAGCCACAGTGCCCCTTCAAGCGTTCAAAGCGGACAGTTCGGGGGACAAAGCCGTTGAGTCCCGCCAACCCACAGCGAGAGGTCCTGAGGTTCCGGCGATCGCCGCTCTGTAATTTGTGCTCTGTCATACTTTTGATAGTATGCCCTGTCAGCGAGGGTGACATGTCGCATAAGAGCCGAGTTGATGTTCCGAAGGCGGGGACTGGCTCGCGCCTTCCGATCGGCAGGGAGTTGATGGACGACGGCATCGAGGCCCGTCACGAGCGGCGCGTACTAACCGCCCTTTGCTACGATCTCGTAGGCTCCACCGAGTTGCTCAGCCTGCTCGGCATCGAAGATTTTGAGGAACTTATCTTGGCGTTTCAAATGGCCGCCAGGAAAGCGATCGTGTCGTGCTCCGGAACCGTGAGGGTCGAGGTCGGCGACGGCGGCGTCGCTGTGTTCCCAGTCGATCTGGGTGCGAAGGATGCGGCGTCGCTGACGATCAGCGCCGGACTTGAGATCGTCAGGGCATGCAAGCTCCTTGCCGCGGAGAAAGGGAGGAGCGACCTACATGTGAGGGTCGGTGTGGCGACCTCGATGACGCTAATCCTGAAGGGGGATACCGCTGCAGCGCAGGACACGGTAACCGGCCCTGCATTTGCGCTGGCAACCAGGCTGCAGGCAATCGCCCGGCCAGATACCGTCGTCGTGTGCAACGAGACGCGCAATCTGACACGGCGCTCACACGTATTTAGCTTCTGCGGTTCTCACGTCATCAAAGGGTTCGCGCAACCCGAGCAGGTCTGGCAGGCGCTGAGCCACAAGCGGGGGGTAGACCGTTTCTTCGCGTTCGGACGCCTCACCAGCCCCTTGATCGACCGTGCGGATGAGGCCGAGCTGATACATGAATGTTGGAATGAAGCCGTTTCGGGACGTGGCCAAGTCATCGTGATCGAGGGCGAAGCCGGCATTGGCAAGTCGCGCATCCTACACGAGGTGCGCCGGCGAACGCGCTTCCAACGCAACAGGTTGCTCCTCTTCCAATGTATGCCAGGCGACTCGCGTTCGACGCTGTATCCACTGCGGCAGGCGATGCTGGGCAATTTCGACGACGGCGAGCGTGCACTCACCCCTGCGCTTGTGGCCGAGGTGTTCGCCGCAAATGACGTTCACGACGCCGAAGTCGTCGACATCTTTTCTTTTCTGCTCGGCGTGGAAGGCGCGAGGTCCGGTTTCCATGAGATGGATCCGGAAGTGGTCCGGGAGAAGGCCGATTGGGCTGCGCGCCATGCGTTACAAGCAACGTGCGCCAGTGGCCCAGTGGTCTTGATCGTTGAAGATATTCACTGGATCGACCTTACGTCGAAGCAACTGCTGGGTGAACTTGCAAAGCTGGTTCCTAGTTTCCCCGTGCTCTTGATCGCAACGGCGAGGCCGGGATGTGGCGACTGGCTGGACGATAAAAGCAAGCATGTCTTGCTCGCTCCCCTTGAGCATGCCGACACCTTGCGGGCAATCGCGACCATGTGGCCTCAAGGCAAGCGAGCGCCTGCGCCTGAGCTGATAGAGTTGGTCGAGCGCGTCACCGGCGGTGTACCCCTGTTCATCGAGGAAGTTTGCCAATGGATGGCGGAGAATGCCGCTAGCGGTACGGAGCAGCTGCCACAGGGCGTTTCGCTCGGCCGCGCGGCGGTGTTGGAAACAGTGTTGGATGCCCGGCTTGAGCCTCTCGGCCGCGCCCGCGAGGTGGCGCGTGCGGCCGCCGTCGCTGGCAACAGATTCAGCCTGGACTTGCTATCGGCGCTCTTGCCGGAATTTGACCCGGGCACAATCTCTGCGGCGCTCGATGCCCTGGCCGAGGCAGGCTTCGTACGCGCCAGGCACGCAGCAGCAACAGTGTACGCGTTTCGGCATGTGCTTATCCAAGAGACGATCTATAATGGAACACTGCGGAAACGGCGGCAGATCCTGCATCAGCGTCTTTACGCGGTGGCTAGTGACAACCGCAGCCTCGTTGGCTGGCTAACAACGGCAGCTCTTGCAGATCATGCTGAGCGAGGCGGCCTGCTTGACGAAGCGATCGGCGAGTTCGTCAATGCCGGCATGGAAAGCTCGTCCCGCTCGGCCATGGCTGAGGCAAGGCAGTTGCTCGAGCATGCCATTGCGCTTTGCGAGCAGGTTTCTGATCATGACAAACGGGATGCGCTGCGGCTCTCGGCGATGGTGGCGCTCGGGCCGATACTGACCGCCGTCGAAGGGCCAAATTCCGAGCACGCCCGCAGGCTCTATGACGACGGCGTAAAGATCGCACGGCGTCGGCCGATAGCGGAGCGCGCCAAGTGGTTCCCGATCTATTGGGGTTGGTGGTTCACGGGTTCGGTCGTTGACGGCGAGCGGGCGCAGGCCGTCGTCAGTGATCTACAGGAGGTTAACGACCCCGAGATTCAGCTTCAGGCTAGGCACTGCTTGTGGGCAGTCGATTTCAATCGCGGAGACCATGGTGGATGCATAACCGCGATTGATGCTGGACTGCCGCTCTATGACGTGGGCCAGGGGCACGCGAATGCCACGCGTTTTGGGGGGCACGACGCGCGCGTGTGCGGCTTGGCGCATCGTGCACTGTCGCTGTGGTTCTCGGGACGTGCAACGAGCGCTCTCCACTCCATGTCGGAGGCCCGCCGCTGGGCACAGCAGACTGGCCATGTCAGCAGCATTGCGCATGCCTGTATCAACGACGCGATGCTGAGTTGCTACCGCCGCGACTTCACTTCGTTACGTGACGTGATTGAGGATCTGCGACAGCTGACCGCGCTTCATCACCTGCCTTCGCTAGTCGTCTCGGCACAAATCTTCGAGGGCTGGTGCGATGGCAACGCTGGCCAACTCGAGCGGGGCAAGGACAAGATGCGTGAGGCCCTCGGCCTGCATGGACAAGTGCAGACACCCGAGGACGAGCCCGTCTATTGCGGCATGCTAGCGGAACTTCTCGCGCGCTCGGGTGAGATCAGTCACGCGCTTGCCCTGCTTCATTCGGCGGTGGCGCAGGCCGAGGCGGGTGGCAGCCGATATTGGCTGGCGGAACTACACCGGCGAATTGCACAACTTCTCGTCCTTGACAGGGCGGCAGCTGGCCGGGTGGCAGCTGCCCTTGAGAAGAGCCTCAATACTGCAGCCGAGCAAAATGCCGTGCCCATCCTCATCGCGGCCTACGAGACGCTCAGTGCGTCAAATCTCTCGCCCGAACTGCTTCGGCGCTACAACGACCGTGTCGAAGCGGCAAGGAAGTCGGTTGAGCCCGGCGAACCGCTGATCGTGAACCCTGAGCCGGAACTGCGGGCCAGCCGATAGTGGA
This sequence comes from Mesorhizobium sp. M1399, assembly GCF_040317735.1. Taxonomy (NCBI): domain Bacteria; kingdom Pseudomonadati; phylum Pseudomonadota; class Alphaproteobacteria; order Hyphomicrobiales; family Phyllobacteriaceae; genus Mesorhizobium; species Mesorhizobium sp. M1399. The sequence goes on along the minus strand of NZ_JAMYKZ010000001.1, from coordinate 486,583 downwards.
ACAATATGAGCGCCTTGGTCCTCCGGCAGACGAAGCGCTGACCTATCTGATGTCGATGCGACAAGCGTTGGGCATCACCCGTATTGCGGACATTACCGGCCTGGACCGTGTCGGCATCCCGGTCGTGCAGGCAACGAGGCCGTTCTCGTTTTCAAACGCGGTCGCGCAGGGAAAGGGCGCCAACCTAGCTCGCGCTGCGATATCGGCCATTTTGGAATCCGCTGAAAGCTTTTTCGCCGAGCGCATCGAACATCTTGATGCAGCTTACGCTTCGGCCAAATTACTACAGATACCCTACGGGCGATTTGAGATGTGGCTGCGAGAGCCCGCACGTGCTGATTGGCGCGGCCGAGAAATCGCTTGGGTAGAGGCGGAAAACCTGCTGGGCGGCGGCCGCGACTTCGTTCCGCTGGAATTGGTGCACACGGCCTATCTCGTACCGCCCAGCCCCTGTGACGGAATTTTCACGCCAACGACAACCGGACTGGCGGCCGCACTTGATGAAACAGACGCCATCACACACGGCATATTGGAGTGCGTCGAACGCGATGCGATCGCCCGCGCTCTCAAGACGCATGGTTTTCTGCAACGCCAGCGAATCGATCCAGCGACCATCCATGACGCAGGGGTCTTGGCTCTATTGGATGAACTTGCACGAAAGGACATGATCGTCGGCCTTTGGCTTGCGCCGTCGCCTGTTGGCCTGCCTGTGATTTGGTGCCATCTGATGGAGAGCAATCCTCGCGAGACGGCATTGCTCCATCTGCCAGCCGATGGCTCGGCCGCTGCGTTCGATCCGGCGGCAGCTGCCGTCCAAGCGATCCATGAGGCGGCGCAGGCGCGGCTTGCGGCGATTTCGGGTGCGCGCGATGACATGACCCGGGCGTCTTATCCGAAATATCCCGACTGGCAGCTTATCGAGGCGCACCGCCAGCTGATCACCCGCGGCTGCAAGGACGTGTGCTTCGCCCGCCAGCCTGCCTATCGAGCGGCGGGCGGGCAGACCTTGCGTGGCAGCCTTCTCGCGAGACTGGCGGAAAGCGGAATCAGCGCCGTGTATCTGGTCCGCCTCAACACCAGCCCTTGGAACCGACTGTCGGCCGTCAGGATAGTTATCCCCCAATTGTACCCTTTGGTGGAGTGAGCGGATGCGACCTCGGCTCGTTTTCACCGGCCCCACGCTATCGCATCCAGAGGCACGGCAGGTGGCCGACGTGATCTGCCTGGCGCCGGCGGTGCAAGGCTCAATCATAGCTGCGGTGCAGCGTTATGACCCCGCTGCAATTGTCATCATAGACGGCGCTTTCCAGGCTGAGCCGGCAGTGAGGCACAAGGAGATACTGTGGGCGATCAGCCAGGCCATCCCGGTGATTGGTGCCGGAAGCATGGGAGCCTTGCGAGCCGCCGAGCTTTACCCATACATGCACGGCGTTGGCCTTATCTATCGATGGTACCGCCGCTTTGCTTTCCTGCCTGACGACGCAGTGGCAGTGCTGTACGGTCCGAAGGCGGTGAATTTTTCGCCACTAACGCACGCTTTGGTTGATTTACGAATGACCATCCGCGCTGCTTGGAGGCGGAACCTGATCTCCACCGATTTGTCAGGAAAGCTTGAGAATGTGGCCCGGAACCTCAATTTTCGGGAACGTACGCTGTCGCGAATGGTCCGCGAGGCATTGCCGGAAGCCAGTGATCATGATTTCGAAGTCTGCCGGCAAATTCTCGCAGGAGCTTTCGTTCAGCAAAAGAAACGCGACGCACTGTCAGCTCTGCAATTTATGCGCGAAAATGCATTGGTGCCGGCGGAATTGAAGAATTTCAGAATGACGGTCGCGTTTGTCCAGGATTTGGAGGACGCCGGCTTAGCAATCTGACGACAGAGTTGCCGGTGATACTTGGTGCAATTTACGAAGTGCAGGCTTCGTGATAGTGTCGCAGACCATGGGAGGGGCCGCGCAGTGGGAGGGGCCGCGAAGTTGAACGCGCTCGATGTCGCCGGTCGGGCGGGGATGTCGGCTGGAACACGCTTCCTGCTATACCCACAAGCGCCTTACGTTTCTGGGTACGAGAAACCCGAGGTAGTCTGGATTTCAACATCGCCTGGTTTGATCCATCCGGGCCCGGAGGATCGTCGCATATACGTGCGTGATCCCGTGCTGGACAAGCAGCCGTACGAGTATCCCTACCTGCCGCCCTTCGTTGGCGCGTATTTCCCACCAGCCGAACCCGGCTTTGATGGTCATTTCGACCACCTCTCTCTTCAGTCGCGCCAGTTCCTGGCAGCGCATGCGTTCGCGGCTGCGAGCCGGGTGCTGGACATCTGGGAAAGCTATCTGGGCAAGCCGATTGTCTGGTACTTCGCCGAAACATACGAGCGGCTTGAGATCATTCCCTGGGTTGACTGGGAGAATGCGCAATCGGGGTATGGCTATCTGGAGCTTGGCCGCGAGCGTGGAGCCGATGGGCACGGCCATCCATATGCCCTAAACTTCGACGTGATCGCGCATGAAGTGGGTCACTCCATACTCTTTTCTCTCTTCGGAGTGCCTAAGAAAGGCCTGCAGGACGGCGACTTCGGGCCGTTCCACGAAGCCAACGCCGATCTTATTTCGCTGCTTTCGTTCCTGCATTTCGACAGCGGGATGGATCGTTTGTTACGGCACAGCCAGGCAAACCTGCTTGTCCTCAACGAGCTCAACCGCATCGCCGAACTGACGGGCGACCGCCAGATCCGCCTTGCCAGTAACTCGCGCAAGATGACGGAAGTGACCGAAGAGATTCATGACAGGTCCCGCCCCTTCACGGGAGCGGTGTTCGATACCTTGGTCGATCTCTACCATGCCGGCCTGGTGCGGCAGGGCCTGGCCGACGAGCGCCTGCTTCGCTTCGACATCAGGCAGGTTGGCGAAGCCGACATGCGGCACATCTCCAACTTCACGGGCGATGCATTCCGGGCCAGTCCATTCCTTTTCAAGACCGAGCTAATCAAGGCGCGCGACGATGTCGCGCTTGCGCTAGCGCGCGCGTGGGCGCGGCTCGATGCCGATCATCTCACATTCGCAGTCGCAGCCTCCGCCATCATCGAAGTGTCCGACCACATCCGCCCGGCGATAGCGGCAAGCTTCGAGGAGAACTTCAGGTGGCGGGAAATTTTATGAACTGGTGATTACAACGGAGGAGAAGCAACATGAGCGACGATTTTCACCGACCGACACTGACTTTTCCCGATGGCGCGTATAACGCCAGCCAAGCAAGGCTCTACGGCATCCCCGGGAGTCGTGGTCTCGTGTTCCCGGGGAGTTCAAAGGCCGTCGGCACAAACAACACAAGCATTTCTTCAAATATATCTATGGACGATCCAAAAGATGATGAGAAAACTAATGCAGAGGTTAAGAAAGCAATAGAGGAATTAAGAGGTACAGGGAAAAATATATTATCTGACGAAGAAGTATTTAAAAAACTTATTACCATACCTGCCTTTCCGTGGCCCATAGGACTGTCGTACCAAATTGCACTCGACACGAGAAAGTTTGGTAAAATAGCTTTATCAACATTGATAACAATAAAAGAGGCACTAGCGGAAGGACAATTGCTTTCTTGTGGGATTATTGTTGGTTATTCATATGAAGGACATTGCTATGATCTACCGAAACCGAAAATCATGTTAATCCCAGCCTTTCCTGAAAAAATCCCGCCCGACGATTGCGGCTATGACAAGAAAAATAACCAAAATGGGAGTGTGGAGGATAGATACATGCTTTGGATCGTCGACAAGCTTGATGAGTGCATTGAATTCGAAACGAACCAGGGGTTCGTCGAACAGATCGTTCTCGATGCAAATCTGCCCGGCAAGCGCTCGCCCACGATGTATGCTTCCCGGATGATGATGGGGCACCGCGGGGGAAGACTTGGCGACTGATAGGCGCGAGTGCGCGCATGACCGATCGCGAGTTGTGGTCGGCTAGCCCCAGTTCGGCTTCCGTCAGCCCTTTCGCCTGCCCATCAGCGCCTCGAGCTCGGCGTCGCCGCCTTCCGGCAGCATCAGCCGCACATGCGCGTAGAGATCAGCGTGACCGCCGGCTTTTTCCGGCAGGCCCCTGCCCTTCAGCCGCAGAACCTTGTCCGAGCTTGACCAAGGGGGAACATTGACCGCAATCCTGCCGGTCGGAGTTTCGACCGCCACCTTGGCGCCATGCACCGCATCGGCCAGTTCCACCGGCAGGTCGACATGCAGGTCGCGGCCCTCGACGCGGTAGCGCGGGTGCCGGCGAAAGCGGATCTTGACCAGTGCATCGCCCGGCTGCCCCGGCCCTTGCTCGCCCTGGCCTTTCAGGCGGATGGTCTGGCCGTCCTCGACATAGGCCGGCAACTTGACCGCCATCTTGCGGCCGTCGGGGAACATCGCCGTCACCTTCTCCGCGGTGGCGGCTTCCTCGATGGTGACGTCCAGCGTCACGTTGAGATCGGCGGCGGTCGGGGCCTGACGGCGGCCGCCCGCGCCGGCGCCGCGCTGCTGGGTGAAAGCATCGCCGAAGATCTGGCTGAAGATGTCGCTGTTGCCGTCGAACGGATCGCCGCCGGGACGGCCCGTGCGGAATTCGAAATGCGCGCCGCCCGGCCCTTGCTGCCGGCGGAAACCGGCGAAAGGATCGGCGCCGCCGGCCGCGCCTTCGAAACCCTGGAAACGCGGTTTGCCGTCGGCGTCGATCTCGCCGCGATCGAAAGCCGCCCGGTTCTTCTCGTCGCCGACAATCTCGTACGCCTGGTTGGCGGCGGCAAAACGGTCCTTCGCCTTGGGATCATCCGGATTCTGGTCTGGATGATACTTCTTGGCGAGCTTCCGGTACGCCGATTTTATATCCTTGGCCGATGCGTTCTTGGCAACGCCCAGCACCTCATAGGGGTCGCGCATGCTTACTGCCCTGGAGAAGGAGTGAGTCCACGATTTGCTACCCCTATATGCGCTCGCATAGGAAGAAATTCCAGTGGCTTGCCACCATATGGCTGGCGGAAAATCAGAGCGCCTTGAAGTCCTGCATTCGCCAGGCGCTGCCGCCGGCCAGGCATACTTCGCCCTTGAACAGCACGACGCCGTCGAAGCTTTCGCGTGACGCGGTGAAGCGACGGCATGTCTCGCCGTTAGCCCTGAATTCCGCCAGTTCGGTGATGGAGCCGCGCGAGCCGGTGTCGGCATTCGCCCAGGGAACGGCCTGCCCGGCCAGTTGCTCGACGTCGGCGGAGGACACGGCGTTGCGGATCGTGGCCTGGTCGGAGGCGCGGTCCTGATCGAGCGACGTGACTGGGGCCGGCGTGCTCGAGGTCAGCACCGAGCGGTCGACCTCCGCCTGCTCGAGGCTGAAGCCGCCGCCGCCACACGCGGCAAGCGGCAGGACGATTATCACGATCATGGCTTTGGCGCTGGCCGAAGCGATAACGTTCCATTGCCCACTGTCAAAAGCTTGCGCGATACGCGACAATCGGCAATCTCCCCAGCCGGCGACAAATTTGGGAAAACTATGAGCGAAACCGGGTTAACAAGCGGTGACTTTACCGAGGCGGCGGAGCCGTTCCGGCTTTTTGCGGCGTGGCTCGACGATGCGACGAAGAGCGAGATCAACGACCCCAACAGCGTGGCTCTGGCGACGGTCGATGCCGAGGGCATGCCGAATGTGCGCATGGTGCTGCTCAAGGGCTTCGATGAGGGCGGCTTCGTCTTCTACACGAACTTCGAGAGCGCCAAGGGCCGTGAGATCCTGGGCAGCATGAAAGCGGCAATGTGCTTCCACTGGAAATCGCTGCGCCGGCAGGTGCGGGCGCGCGGCCCGGTGGAGATCGTCACCGACGCCGAAGCCGATGCCTATTACGCGACCCGCCCGCGCGGCAGCCGCATCGGCGCCTGGGCCTCCAAACAGTCGCGGCCGCTGGAAAGCCGCTTCGCGCTGGAAAAGGCGGTCGCCGAATATACGGCGCGCCACGCTATCGGCGACATCCCGCGGCCAAAACACTGGTCGGGCTTCCGCATCGTGCCCCAGACCATCGAGTTCTGGCACGACCGTCCGTTCCGGCTGCACGACCGTGTCGTCTTTTCGCGCAACGCCGAGGGCGGCTGGGACAAGGTGAGGCTTTATCCGTAGGGGACGATGCCGCGCTGTTTCAATCGCAGGAGTGACTCCTATGTGGCTGCGCAGGCCATCGAGGATTTTGTAGCCCGTGAGGAATGGCAACTCGCCGAAATAGAGGCAGGATTGGCTGAAGCTCGCGCGGCGATTTTGCCAGTGCCGGCGAGGTAGAGGCTGTTGTCGGGAAATACGTCAAGTCGACCCGCCAGGCATAAGCCACAGTCAATCCGCTAAACCGAGCGGGCGCTGCGGCGGCTTGATGAAATCGGCGCGCATGGCGAGAAAGACAATCCCGAGGCCGCCGCGAGAGTCATTGCGCGCATCGTAACGGCGGCGGGACATCTCGCCGAACAACCGCGATGGGGCGTGTCGGGCGCATCAAGGGGACACGGGAACTCGTCTTGGTCGAAGCCGTATATCATCCCTCATCGCGTCGACGGCGAGACTGTCGAAATCCTCACCGTCATGCACGCCGCCCAGCGGTGGCTTAGGCCTTGTAAGTCGCTCGGCACCCAGGTCAGGCCATACCGCCTGCGCCGAACCACCCGGAACTCCCGGGCTCCAGAGACCTGGCGCTTCCGATCTCACTTCACGATCTCGTGTGCGTGAAACGTTCCAGCTTGCGGGGACGAACCAGGGAAGGGCTCAACGCGCCGCTGGCGCAAATTCAGGAGGACGCAATGCATTCACTCAGGTTGGTCACGATAGCCGGTCTTGCCGGCCTTTTCGCTTCGCAAGCCTTTGCGGAGGACGCGATGGGGACAATGACGGTGATGAAGGGTGGCGAGGTCATGGCGATCATGCCCGATGGGCATATGGGCACCATGATGCCCGACGCGAAGATGAGCGCCGAAATGATGAAAATGGCGAAACCGATCAAGCATTGCATGATGTTGATGACCGACGCCAAAGGCAAGACATTCATGATCGACACGTCTTCGGCAAAGGCCCAGGCCGAATGTAAAAAAATGGCGATGTGACAAAGAGAGCATGGCGAGAAAACCCGCCGATTGCTGCCGGCGGGTCCACGATGCGAGACAAGGCCAGAAGGTCTAGGCCTTTTTCCTGGTCAAGAAGGCGGTCAAGGCGGCGCGGGCTTCATCGGATTTGAGCCGCTCGCGGAAATGCTGGCTTTCCTGGCCGATGCGCTCGACAAGGTCTTCGCGCGAGCCGCGCATCAGGTCTCGCGCGATCCTCAGCGCTTGCGGCGGCTTGGCCGCGATCTGGCCCGCCGCCGCCAATACCGATGCTTCGAGTGCGTCTTCCTCGACCACCTCGTAGATCAGCCCGGCGGCCTTCGCCCGCTCGGCCGAAAAGCCCTCGCCAAGGCCAAGCAGCGCGAAAGCGCCCTGCCGGCCGAGGATCTGCGGTGCCAGCAGGCTCGAACCGGCCTCCGGCACAAGGCCGAGATCGACGAAGGGCGTCCGGAATATTGTGCGCGGCGTGGCGAACGTCAGGTCGCAATGCAGGTTGAGCGTGGTGCCGATGCCGACCGCAATCCCGTCGACGCCGGAAACCATGGGCTTCTCCGCTTTGGCCAGCGCCATCAGGAAATCCCAGACTTCGGTACCGCTTTCGCCGCCCGAGGCGACGACCATGAAATCGGCAAGGTCGTTGCCGGACGAGAAGGCGCCGGGCGCGCCGAGAAAGACATGGACGCGGATCGCCGGATCGGCGTCGCCGCCGGCAAGAGCCGCCGACATCGTCGCGTACATGGCGCGGGTCAGGGCGTTCTTCTTGTCCGGACGGTTCATGCGGATGATCTGGATGGCACCCTGGCGTTCGACGAGGATGTGGTCTGTCACGGATTGGTCCTTTGTGAATTTCGGGCGTTGCGAACGTCAGGCTGAAATCAGCGCTTTGCCGGCAACGCCAAGGCTGTCGGCGCCGCCGATGACGCGCTCCTTCAGCGCGCCCACCTCGCCCAGCAGGTTCTCGGCGAAGAACCGGCAAAGCGCGATGCGGTTTTGGTCGGCAAGCGCACCGCGCGCCAGATAGGCGCTGCCAGCGGCAAGCGAGATCAGCCTGAGATAAGGTGTGGCGCCGGCCAGCGCCTCGTCCGAACGGCCTTCGGCCTGCAGGTCTTGCAGGAAACGGGTTGCCTGGGAGAGGTCGTCGAGCGCCTGGTCGAGCCGATCGGCGGTGCGGCCGAAGCCTTCAAGGTTCGACGCTCGCACCGCATCGGCGACGGCCTTGAGCTCGGCGATGTAGCCATGCACATGCTGGCCGCCGCCGAGCGGCAGTTTGCGCGTCACCAGATCGATTGCCTGGATGCCATTGGTGCCTTCGTAAATGGGCGCAATGCGTGCGTCGCGATAAAGCGCTGCAGCCCCCGTCTCCTCGATGAACCCCATGCCGCCATGCACCTGAAGCCCAAGCGAGGCGACCTCGACGCCGACATCGGTGGAAAACGCCTTAGCCAGCGGCGTCAAAAGATTGGCGCGTTCCTGCCAGTGCTTTGCATCCTCGCTCGCGGACGCGAGATCGATGGCGTGGGCGCAGGAATAGCAGATGGCGCGGGCAATCTGGGTCAGCGCCTTCATAGTCAGAAGACTGCGCTGGATGTCGGGGTGATGCACGATCGGCGCCATGCCGGCACCGCGATAGCTTGCCGCCTTGCCTTGCCGGCGATCATTGGCGTAGGCCAGCGCCTTCTGCGTCGCCGCCTCGGCGACCGCGACGCCCTGGATGCCGACGGCAAGACGCGCATTGTTCATCATGGTGAACATGCAGGCGAGGCCTTTGTTCTCCTCGCCGACCAGCCAGCCAATCGCGCCGGGCGTGCTGCCTTCGAAGCCATCGCCATAGATCATGGTGCAGGTCGGCGAAGCGTGGATGCCCAATTTGTGCTCCAGCGCGGAGCAGAAGACGTCATTGCGCCCGCCCAGCGCGCCATCGTCGCCAACCAGGAATTTCGGCACCAGGAACAGCGAAAGGCCACGCGTGCCGGCCGGCGCGTCCGGCAGCCGCGCCAGCACCAGATGGATGATGTTGTCGGTGAAATCGTGCTCGCCATAGGTAATGAAGATCTTTTGCCCGAAGATGCGGTAGGTGCCGTCGCCGGCCGGCTCGGCACGGGTTCGCAAGGCATTCAGGTCCGAGCCGGCCTGCGGCTCGGTCAGGTTCATAGTGCCCATCCATTCGCCAGAGACCAGCTTTTCCAGATATTTGGCCTTGAGCGCTTGCGAGCCGTGCTTGTCGAGTGCTTCGACCGCACCCATGGTCAGCGTCGGAGCGATGCCGAACGCCATTGAGGCGGAGTTCCACATTTCGAGCGCGGCGGCGCCGAGCATGGCCGGCAGCGCCTGGCCGCCATACGCTTCCGGCGCGGACAGCGCGTTCCAGCCGCCATCTATCCAGCGGCGATAAAGTTCCTTCCAGCCGGTTGGCGTGGTGACGGCAGCGCCGTTGAGCACCGCGCCTTGCCGGTCGCCGATCTCATAGAGCGGCGCCACCTCCTCACTGGCGAAACGGCCGGCCTCGGCCAGAATGGCGTCGACGAGGTCTTCGCCGAGTTCGCCAAAGGTGCCGGCATCGAGCGCCGCCTTCAAGCCGGCGACATGCTTCAGGGTGAAGGCGATTTCCTCGACCGGTGCCCGATACATGGCGCTCGCTTCTCCTCAGCCTGGCTCTCCTCAGTCCGGCAGGCCAAGTTAAGACCCGTGCCGGCGCAAAATCATCTGCTTTCGGAGTTCCCTGTCCATCTTCTTTTTACGTAAACGTCAAACTTTGTCACGTGGATTTTGCAATTGCCACGACGCAGGCTAAATTCGCCAAGATAGAGCAGAATACCGAAATAGGATTGCCTCGTGCTCGCAGACTTGACGCCCATCGCTGCATCGAATGCGCCTGCTTTGGCGGGCGGCCGGTTTTTGCTATCATGAAGGTAAGGTCGAGAACGGCGCAGCCTATTGGTCGGATCGCGGCACATTGTGCTCACCACCATGCTCGCTGACCCCTCATCGCAAACGCGAGGCCGAGGGAACGCTGTCGCAAGTGCCGGCGCTCAATCCGTTTCATATCCCCTCTCGCCAGTGACAACCATCAAGACCATCGACGGAGAAGCTGTCCGAGCCGTGGCATCCGCGGGCCGCGATCGAAAGCATTTCCTTAACCATGGCGGTTCAGGATCTGGCTTTGGCCAGCAAGGACCTGCTGTTTGAAAACGCCGGCGCACCCCCTTGTCCGCTCAGCGCTTCTCCTTGTCGCGGCCGCGATAACCCTGGCGCTGACGCCGGCAAGGGCCTCGGATTTCTCCGAACCGTGGAAGGATGCGGACCGGGCGCTGGTCGTCGACGCCTACGAATACAATTCCATTGACTGGACCCGGCTAGCTGCCGACAAGCGTCTTGTCGGCTTCATCAACAAGGCATCCGACGGAATGCCGCCACCCTATTTCTGTTTCGGCGACGAGACCGAGATGCGTCTGTGCAAGACGCTTTGGAAGCGCCATGCGATGGCACAGGAGCTGTTCCAGACGCGCAAGGTGGTGGCCAAGGCGCTGGGCCTGAAATGGGGTGCCTATCATCTCGCCCGCCCTGGCAACCCCGTGGGACAGGCCAATAATTTCATCAATTTCGTGAAACCCGGGCCGGATGACCTGCTTGCCCTCGACATCGAGGACGATGATCCCACCCAATGGATGTCGCTCGAGGATGCCGAGGAATTCGTGCGCCATGTGCATCGTCGGGTTGGCCGCTTTCCGGTGCTCTACACCAACGGCACGACCGCCAGGCATATCGCCGACAATAAGTATAAATACCCGCTCCTGTCCCGGTTGCCGCTGTGGTACGCGCGTTATAAGCCAGACATCGATGTGCATTTTCCGATGGGCAACTGGCAGGGCTATGCGCTCTGGCAGTTTTCGGCGCGAGCAAATTGCGGCCGGTTCCGCTGTCCCTACAGGGTTGCGGGCACGCCCAACGATATCGATGTCAGCGTCGCGCCGATGAACGCGACGGAATTGCGCGCACAGTGGCCGTTCGGCGGCCTGATCGACGTGCAGCCGGATTATCTCGCCTCGATACCGGTGCCGCTCTCACGCGAGGCGGGGCTCGCCGGCACTGCCATGACCTATGCCACAGTGGCAGCACCCGCGAGCCTCGAGCAACTGGTCGCGGTATTCAGGACGCGCTTGGCCAGGTTCAGCAGCGGCTTTCAAATGCCTGCGGCGAAGGCGGCGCCGAGCCTTCCGCGCGGGATTGCCGAATATGTTGCCTGGACGCGAAACGAAGAGCGCCTGGCATCGGTGTCTGGAATTGCCCCCACCGCCGATGCGGTCAGCAGCGTCTCGACCGTATTCGGCCGCGGCCTGCGCTGAGGCTGAGGGCCGCCTGAAGCGTCAGTTCGCCTGCTCGCGCGCCACCGCCAGCCAGCCAATGTCGCGGCGGCAAAAGCCTTGCGGCCAGTCGATCCGGTCGAGCGCGGCGTAAGCCTTCTTCTGCGCCTCGCCGACGGTGCGGCCGGTCGCCGTGACGTTGAGCACGCGACCGCCATTGGCGACGAGTGCGCCGCCGTTGATGGCGGTGCCGGCGTGAAAAATCTCGACGCCGTCGCCTGCCGCTGCCTCGACGCCGCGAATGACCGAGCCCTTTTCCGGCGTGCCGGGATAACCCCTGGCTGCCATCACCACGGTGAGCGCCGCCTCGTCGCGCCAGCGCACCGAGGTGTGCGCCAGCTGGCCGTCGGCGGCGGCGTTGAGTAGGACCAGGAGATCGTCCTTCAGCCGCATCATCAGCACCTGGCATTCCGGGTCGCCGAAACGGGTGTTGTATTCGATCAGCTTCGGCCCGCTGTCTGATATCATCAGCCCGGCGAACAGCACGCCGGAAAACGGCGCGCCTGTTTCAGCCATGCCGCGCATGGTCGGCTCGACGATCTCGCGCATGGTGCGGTCGATCATCTCCGGCGTCATCACCGGCGCCGGCGAATAGGCGCCCATGCCGCCGGTGTTGGGGCCGGTGTCGCCGTCACTGAGGCGCTTATGATCCTGCGCGGTGCCGAAGGGCAGCGCGGTGATGCCGTCGCAAAGGCAGAAGAAGCTTGCCTCTTCGCCGCTGAGAAACTCCTCGACCACCACTTCGGCGCCGGCCTGGCCGAAGGAGCCGTCGAAACAGGCGTCGAGCGCGGCCAGCGCCTCGTCAAGCGTCATGGCGACGGTGACGCCCTTGCCGGCAGCGAGGCCGTCGGCCTTGATGACGATCGGCGCACCCATTCTCTCGACATAGGCCTTGGCCGAAGCCAGATCGCCGAAGCGGCCATAGGCGGCGGTCGGGATGCCGTATTTGGCGCAGAGGTCCTTGGTGAACCCCTTCGAGCCTTCCAGCCGTGCCGCTGCCTTTGACGGGCCGAAGACGCGGATGCCCTCGGCGCGAAGGTCGTCGGCAATGCCGGCGACCAGCGGCCCTTCCGGGCCGACCACGACGAGGTCTATTTCTTTCTCGCGGCAAAACCGGACCACCGCTGCATGATCCGAAACATCGAGCCTCACCAACTCGGCTTCGCCGCCGATGCCCGGATTGCCGGGCGCCGCGTAGAGTTTGGTCAGCAGCGGCGACGCCGCCATCTTCCAGGCCAACGCATGTTCTCGTCCGCCGGAGCCGATCAGCAAAACACGCATGCCTGGATTCCTTGCCCGTTCCGATCAGGACTGCGCTATTGCGCCCCGGGCGGCGGGTCAAGACATTTGGCTGTCCGCGGCGGCGATTCCGCGCCGCGAGCGGATCCGGCCTGCTTGACGCTTGACGGCATTCGCCTCTGCTGCCACTCCAGCAAAATGGAAACCGTCCAGTCGAAAGCGGCCCAGGGCCGCGTCGCCGATGCGCCGAGCGGCCACTGGGTCTATCGCGCGCTGCCGCGGGGGTTGTGGCCCTATGCGCAGCTTGCCCGATGGGACCGGCCGATCGGCTGGCAATTGCTGCTGTGGCCATGCTGGTGGTCGGCTGCACTTGCCGCGAGCGCCTATCCGCGTCCGACGGACCCGCTGCTCTCGCTGCTGCCGTCGCCGTGGTATCTGCTGCTGTTTTTTCTTGGCGCGTTCGCCATGCGTGGCGCCGGCTGCACCTACAACGACCTGGTCGACGAGGACATCGACAACCAGGTGGAACGCACACGCTCGCGGCCGCTGCCGGCCGGCAAGGTTACGCGCCGGCAGGCCTGGATGTTTGTTGTCTTGCAGGCACTGGTCGGCCTCGCCGTGCTTTTGCAGTTCAACAGCTTGGCCATCTTGCTCGGCATCGGCTCGCTGGTCATCGTCGCCATCTACCCGTTCATGAAGCGGTACACCAATTGGCCGCAACTGGTTCTCGGTCTTGCCTTTTCCTGGGGGGCGCTGATGGGATGGGCGGTCGAGTTCGGCGATCTCGATGGGCCGGCAATCATGCTCTATATCGGCTCGATCCTGTGGGTGATCGGCTATGACACGATCTATGCGCATCAGGACAAGGAGGACGACGCCATCGTCGGCGTGCGCTCGACGGCGCGCCTGTTCGGCGACAACACCAAGGCCTGGCTTGCCGGACTTTATGGCGGAGCGCTGGTCTGCTTCGCCATTGCTTTCGCCTCGGCGCAGGCACCGGTGCCGGCGCTCGCCGGGCTGATTGCCGCCGGCGCCCATCTGGCGCGGCAGATCGGCGTGCTCGACATCGACGATCCGGACCAGTGCCTGAGGCTGTTCAGATCGAACAACCAGGTCGGCTGGCTGATCTTCCTCGGCCTGATCGGCGGCGCGGTCTGGGTGGCGCTGAAGCCGCTGGTTTAGGAGCCTTTTCCCTTCTCCCTTGTGGGAGAAGGTGGATTGGCGCGTAGCGCCAAGACGGTTGAGGGATGTTGGAAGAAATGAGGCGTTGGCGTTCCCTGGAACACCCCTCATCCGACCGAGCTCCGCTCGGCCACCTTCTCCCACAGGGGGAGAAGGAAGAGGCGCTCAGGCCTATTCCCGCGAAATAAGCTCCTCGCCGCCGATGACCAGCCTGAGGCCGAGGTCGCCGGCGCGGCGGCGGGCGAGGAAGCGCGGGCGGCGCATGGTCGAGACGCGACCCTTGCGGCGGTCCTGCGCCGGCAGCGCCTTGATGGCGGCGCCGAGCGATTCTTCCAGCGTCCGAGCAATGCCGTCGGCCTCGATCAGCAGCATCGGCAGACGGTAGGCGTCGGCCCAGGCGCGCCAGTCGGCGGCGACGTCGTCTAGATCGTCGGCGACCAGCAGCGGCACCGACAGCATCGGGTCGTTGTGCAGAAGCTCAAGCGTCACTGTGACATTGCCATCCGGATCCTCCATCGCGCGCGCGGCGACGCCGCGAAACGCGTTGGCGGGCAGAGCGATGATCGCCGGCACGCCGCTGATCTCCAGCGTGCGGCGGATAACCGCGCCGCGCTGATCGATGGTGAAGGTAACGTCGCCATAGTCGTCGCGCGTGGCGTAGCTCACCACCTGCGGCAGGCGGAATGGGTCGAGGCGCATATTGCGCCCGGCCCAGACTGGCTTCAGTCCAGTGTTCATATCGTGCCTTTCCTGTTTCTCCTGAGAGCCGGTGTTTCCGGATCTCCGGGCCGGTTTTCCCAGCCTCGTTGTGGAGAAACATTAGCGCGAGCTTCTTATCCTCGCGCTTAAGAAAGTCGGTTAAATTTTGCTGATCCGAGGCGGATGGTTATCGGAATACGAACCGGCGCGGGCCGGCGAAAGGATCAGATAACCTTACCGGGATTCATGATGCCGGCGGGATCGAAAGCGGCCTTCACCCTGCGCATCAGCTCGATCGCCATCGGCGGCGCCGTCGCGATCAATTCGTCCCGCTTCAACTGGCCGATGCCGTGCTCGGCCGAGATCGAGCCATGAAACGAGCGCACGACGTCGTGCACGGCCTTGTTCATGACGTGGTAAAGGCCGAGAAACGCCTCGTCGTCACCGTCGACCGGCCGGGAAATGTTGTAGTGCAGATTGCCGTCGCCCATGTGGCCGAAGCAGACGACGCGTGCGCCGGGACTGACCGATTGCACGGCGCCGGCGGCCTTTTCGATGAAGGGCGGGATCGACGCCACCGGCACCGAGATGTCGTGCTTGATCGAGGCACCTTCGGGTCTCTGCGCCTCGGGCAGCACTTCGCGGAAATTCCAGAACGCATCGCCCTGGGTGATGCTTGACGCGATCACCGCATCGCCGACGATCCCTTGCTCGAGGCCTGCCTCCAGCACCTCTTCGATCAGCGCCCGTGCATCCTCGGCCGAGCGGCCCGACGAGATCTGCATCAGCACATACCACGGCCAATCGCCGGCCAGCGGCCGCACTACGCCTTGTGCGTGGGCAAGCGTGAAGTCGTAAGGCCTCTGGCCGATCAGCTCGAAGGCGGTGAGCGCTGCCCCTGCACGGTCCATCGCGAGGCTGAACAGCGACAGTGCCGCCTCCGGCGATGACAGGCCGGCAAACGCCACCTCGCGCCCCTTGGGCTTGGGGAAAAGCTTGAGCACGGCGGCGGTGATGATGCCGAGCGTACCCTCGGCGCCGACGAACAGGTCCTTCAGATCATAACCGGTATTGTCCTTCTTCAGCTTGCGCAGATCGTCGAACACTTCGCCGGTCGGCAGCACCACTTCGACGCCGAGGCAGAGTTCGCGCGCATTGCCGTAGGCAAGCACGCCGGTGCCACCGGCGTTGGAAGAGAGATTGCCGCCGATCTGGCAGGAGCCTTGCGCGGCAAGCGACAGCGGAAACAGCCGGTCGGCGGCATCGGCCGCTTCCTGCAGCGTCTGCAGGATGACGCCGGTTTCGACCGTCACCGTGTTGGACAGGGTATCGATCTCACGGATGCGGTTTAGCCGCGACAGCGACAGCACGATCTCGCGGCCGGACGCGTCCGGCACCTGGGCGCCGACCAGCCCGGTGTTGCCGCTTTGCGGTACAATCGGCGTGCCCGTTTCGCTCGCCAGCCGCATGATGCGGCTGACCTCCTCGACGGTCCCCGGCCTCAGCACCAGCGCCGTCCTGCCGTGCCAAAGTCCGCGCCGCTCGGCGAGGTAAGGCGTGATGTCCTGCTGGTCGCGCAGCGCATATTTGTCGCCGACGATTGTCACAAAGCGCGCGATGACGGCAGGATCGAGGTCGGGGGAAATGTCGTTCATGGGTGGAAACTATGGTGCTCAATCCATCTTGTCACGAGGGGCGATCTTGTCACGCGGGGCGGCGGCGCGCGAAAGCCTGTCGTTGATCGCCTCGCCCAGCCCTTCGAACGGGATCGGCTCGACGGCGATGGTTTTGGCGCCGCTGCCATCGAGATCCTGCAGATGAGCGAAGAGATTGCTTGCTGCCTCGCGCAGGTCGCCGGTCTCCGACAAATTGCGCAGTGCGGCTGCATCGCGCCAGCCCTCGGCACGGCGGCGGCCGAAGGCCAGCAAGGCTTCGCCTGTGGCGACCTTGCCGGCATTGAGCCGCACCGCCGCACCCGGAGCGTAATGCGAGGCGAGCATGCCGGGCGCCTCGATGCCCGAAGCGCCGCGCAGCAACTTTGTCCCGGCCACTGCTTCGATCTCTTCGGCGGCAATGCCGCCCGGTCGCAGCAGCCGCAGCTTTCCGGCTTCGACCTTGAGGATCGTCGATTCCAGCCCGACCCGCGTCGCGCCGCCATCGACGATGAGCTTGATCCGGGGACCGAGGTCGGCGGCCACGGCCTCGGCCGTGGTGGCGCTGATCCTGCCCGAGGAATTGGCGCTGGGCGCCGCAAGCGCGCGGCCGAACCTGGCGATCAGCTCGCCGCCAAAGCCTTTCGGCATGCGCAGCGCGATGGTGTCCAGACCGGCGGTGACCAGCGGATGAATGCCGTTGCCGGGCCGCTGCGGGAGAACCAGCGTCAGCGGTCCCGGCCAGAATGCCTGCGCCAATCTTTCCGACAGCGGATCGAACAGCGCGATGCGCTCGGCCATCGTCGGATCGGCTATATGGGCGATCAGCGGGTTGAAGCGCGGGCGACCCTTGGCTTCGAAGATACGAGCCACGGCAACGCCATTGGTCGCGTCGCCGGCCAGCCCATAGACGGTCTCGGTCGGTATGGCGACGACGTCGCCGCTTTCGAGCAGCGCCAACGCCCTTTCCATCGCCTCGCCGACGGTACGAATTTCAGCCACTGTCGTCACCTCACGGATGCGGGTGCCTAATACGGCGACGCCGGGCGAGCAAGCCCAGGCGTTGGCGAATCGCAAATCGCTAAAATGCTATGTTTCCCCGCAAGCCGGCATCAACTGCCCTCGGCTAGGGTGCCGTCTTCTTGGGCAAGGGGAACTATCATGCTTTCGATGCGTATCCTTGGTGCGCTTGGTCTGGCGGTTATGGCCGGCACGGCACAGGCCTCGTCGCTGGTTTTTCTCGGGCAGACGACGGCGACGCCTTCGGTGGTCGGTACGGTGGCCAGTCCCGGCTCGGTCGAGCGGACGAAAACACCGTCGATCGTCGCGCTTGGCGAGAAGCTGCCTGACGTCAATGGAAACGTCACCGATGAAAAGGTCGCGGCAATCCCGAGCCAGCCGAGCCATGGCTTCACCGGAAGCCCGATGATCATTCGCGGCGGTATCGTCGGCGATGCCTTTGCAAGGCCCGCGCCCAAAACCGCGCCGGCCACCGCTGCAACGCCCTCTGCGGTCAGCAAGGCCGATCCAAAGATCGCCAGCAAAAACCCCGAGCCCGCAGCGCCGCAGCCTGCGCCGCTAGCAGCTCCCGACCAGCCTAAATAGCGCCTGAAGCAGCGCCGGAACCAGGGCGGCGCGGAAGCGCCGCCCTGGTTCATGGACTGAAGCGGCGTAAAGCGCCTGAAATCTCAGGCTGCTTGTTCTTCGTCCGCGTCGTCGGCGTCGTCTGATTCTTCTTCGTCGTCGTCAGCGTCTTTTTCGCCGGCACTTTCGGCCTTCACGCTGTCGTCGTCGTCTTCCTCGTCATCTTCATCGTCGTCTTCTTCTTCGTCGTCGGAGAGGGTAGCCGACTTATCGTCTTCAGCAGCTTCCCCGTCGGTGTCTTCATCGTCGCCGTCCTCATCGTCCGACAGATCGGCAGCCTCGACCACGACGGCAGCGGCCTCGTCGAGCATCGTTTCGGAGGTGGGTTCAAGCGTCTCGGTCTCTTCTGTCACTTCGATGTCGTGAGCGGAATTCATGGAAGCCTCCGTGGGTTGGGAACATGTCCCTTTTGCCACGCGGAGATCATCGGCATATGACTGTAAGCCGGCTCGAATGGCTGGTAAGCGATGATTTTTCGCGGATGTCAGCCGGCTATCTTGGAGAAATCCGCGACCCGGTCGGTCGCTGCACGGATGCGGGCGAGCAATGCCAGGCGATTGGCGCGCACCGCCTGGTCGTCATCGTTTACGAGGACTTTCTCAAAGAATGAATCAACCGGCTCGCGCAACACGCTAAGCGCCAGCATGGCGGCGGAAAATTCTTCGTTTTGAATTGCTTCGCCGGCTTGCCTCTCAGCCTGATTCACCGCAGCAAACAAGGCTTTCTCCGCGTCCTCCCGGAATAGAGCCGGCTCAACGCTGCTTGCGATCGCCGTCGCCTTCTTCTCTTCGGCAGCGACGATGTTGGCCGCACGCTTGGTGCCGGCAAGCAGGTTCTTGCCGTCCTCGGTATCGAGGAATGAGCCGAGCGCTTCGACGCGGCGGACGATTTGCAGCAGGTCGTCGTTTTGGCCAATCTCCCCCCTTGTGGGGGAGATGCCCGGCAGGGCAGAGGGGGGCGCCTCGCGCCGAGAGGCCGGCGGGACAGCGCCCCCCTCTGTCGGCTGCGCCGACATCTCCCCCACGAGGGGGGAGATCGGGCGCGAACCCGCCGCCAGCACCGCGTCGATTAGATCGTGCCGCGCACCCTGGTCGCGGAGATAGACTTTGAGGCGATCGTGGAAGAAGGAGAGGAGGTTGTTGATCTCTCGCTGCTGCCTTTCTCCGGAACGTTCAAAGGTGTTGTTTGAGATTGCGGAATCGCGTTCGATGACGAGATCGGTAAGCGAATCTCCTCCGAGTTGCTGCTCTAGCTCCGCAGCAATTTCGAACTGTCGGTCGAGTTTGGGATCGCGTATGTGACCTGCAATATCTTCGGACGCGATATTGGCCACAGATTTCAGGGACAACCTAATCCCGTTCTCAATCAGTATCCTCGTTACCCCCAGCGCCGCTCTCCGCAGCGCATAGGGGTCCTTCGATCCGGTCGGTTTTTCGTCGATCGCCCAGAACCCGACCAGCGTATCGAGCTTGTCGGCGAGCGCCACGGCGATCGATACCGGATCAGTCGGCACGCGATCTGACGGCCCCTGCGGCTTGTAGTGCTCCTCGATCGCAGCGGCGACCGACGGATGCTCGCGTTGCAGCAGGGCGTATTTGCGACCCATGGCGCCCTGCAGTTCCGGGAATTCGCCAACCACCTCGGTGGTGAGATCGGCCTTGGCGAGGACGGCAGCGCGACGCGCCAGCGCGGTAATCTCCCCCCTTGAGGGGGAGATGTCGCCGAAGGCGACAGAGGGGATCGGTGCGTCCTGACGCGACTCTCTCTTGTGGACCGAGGATGCCGGCGCTTCACGCGAAGCGACCCCCTCTGGCCTGCCGGCCATCTCCCCCTCAAGGGGGGAGATTGCGCGCACCACGATTGGTGCCAGTTCTTCGGCCAAGCGCGCAATCCGCTCCACCCGCTCGCCCTGCGTGCCGAGCTTGGCATGAAACGTCACATTGAGATGGTCGAGGCGGGCCATGCGCTGGTCGAGCGGCTTGTTGAGGTCAAGCCCGAACTTTTCCGCCGATGCCTGCAACTGGTCGAGATCCGGCAGGTCGCCCTGGTCGGTCTTCCAGAAATAGAGCGCGTCGGACAGGCGGGCGCGCACCACCTTGCCGTTGCCATGGGCGATCTCCTTGCCGCCATCCTTGGCCTCGACATTGGCGGTCAGGATGAAGCGGTTGGAGAGCTCTTCGCCCGCGCCATGCGGCCGCGTCACAAAACACTTCTGGTTGGCGCGGATGGTGAGCCGGATCACCTCGGCCGGAATGGCCAGAAAATCCTGCTCGAATTCGCCCATCAGCACGACGGGCCATTCGACCAGGCCCGACACTTCCTCCAGCAGCCCCTCGTCCTCGACGAGGTCGAGCCCGCTGGCGAAGGCGAGGTTCCTGGCATCGGCAAGAATGATCTCCTTGCGTCGGTCGGCATCGAGCACGACCTTGGCCGCTTCAAGCTTGGCGACGTAATCGTCAAAGCGGCGCACCGTGATGGCGCCCGGCGCATGAAAACGGTGGCCGTAGGTGACGTTGCCTGAGCGGATACCGTCGATCTCGAAATCGACCACCACCGGCTCCTCGGTTTCCGGGCCGAAGGTGCACAGGATCGATTGCAGCGGCCGCACCCAGCGCAGCGACGCGGGCTTGGCCGACGCCGGCCCCCAGCGCATCGATTTCGGCCAGGGGAAGTTGCGGATGATGCCCGGCACCAGCTCGGCGATGATCTGCTCCGCCGACCTGCCCGGCCTGGAAATATGGGCGACATAGAAGTCGCCCTTCTTCGGATCGGAATGGACATGCGCCTCGGCAATCGAGGCAAGGCCGGCCTTGCGCAGAAAACCTTGCACCGCCTGCTCGGGCGCCTTGGTCGAGGGGCCCTTGATCTCCTCGCTGATGTCCTTCGAGCGGGCGGTCAGGCCGCGGATGTCGAGCGCCAACCGACGCGGCGTCCAATATTCGCGCGCCGCCTCATAGGTCAGCCCGGCTTCGACCAGACCGTCGGTCAAAAGCTTCCTGAGATCGCCGGCCGCCTTGCGCTGCATGCGAGCGGGGATTTCTTCGGAACGAAGTTCTAGAAGTAGGTCAGGCATTGAAAGAGCTCACGCGACAAAAAACAGCCGCCGCTTCGCGGCGTCCTCCCCCATCGAGGCGGAGGTAAGCGGGGCATAGCAACTCGGTCGGCTGCTGTCACCCTTCCCAGCAAGATCGGGCCAGCACGATCAAGGCGTCCAGCGGCGATTTCCGAAAAAATTCAGCCTCCTGTCGGACACGCGCCGGTCCGCCCGTCCTTGGATCAAAGATTTCCATGAACCGAACGCAGCGCTGAAGCGACCAACGCTCAGGCAGAGAGCTATTGGCTGAACGACCATGAAAACGGCATCGACATTCCTGCAGATCCTCGCGCTCAGCGCCTGTTTTACAGCGCAGGTGCACGGTGCCTTCTCGATGCCCGGCGTCCGGCAGGCGCTGCGGACAATAGCCGGTGCAAGCGGCCAAGGCACGTTGCCAATCAGCGCCCCTGTCGAAATCGCCTGGAGCTAAGCCGCCATTCCACCCGCCTGCGTCAGCAGAAACGCCTCGCCGCAGGCTTTGGCCAGATTGCGCACCCGCAAGATGTAGCTCTGGCGCTCGGTGACGGAAATGACGCCGCGTGCGTCGAGCAGGTTGAAGACATGGCTGGCCTTGATGCACTGGTCGTAGGCGGGGAATACCATCCTGTGCATCGCCAGATTGTCGTTCGACGCCGGCGCGCCGGCTTGTAGCAGCGCCTTGCACTCGGCCTCGGCGTCTTCGAAATGCCTGAGCAGCATCACCGTGTTGGCGAATTCGAAATTGTGGCGCGAATATTCCTGCTCGGCCTGCAGGAAGACGTCGCCATAGGTCACCTTGTCGGCGCCTTCGCGGCCGTTGAAGTTGAGGTCGTAGACATTGTCGACGCCCTGCACATACATGGCCAGCCGTTCCAGCCCGTAAGTGAGCTCACCCGCCACCGGCGCGCATTCGATGCCGCAGACCTGCTGGAAATAGGTGAACTGCGACACCTCCATGCCGTCGCACCAGCACTCCCAGCCCAGTCCCCAGGCGCCCAGTGTCGGGCTTTCCCAGTCGTCCTCGACGAAGCGGATGTCGTGCAGCAGCGGATCGATGCCGATCGCGGCCAGCGAGCCGAGGTAAAGCTCCTGCAAATTGGGCGGATTGGGCTTCAGGATCACCTGGTATTGGTAATAATGCTGCAGCCGGTTCGGATTTTCGCCATAGCGGCCGTCCTTGGGGCGGCGCGAGGGCTGGACATAGGCCGCGTTCCAGCGTTTTGGGCCGAGCGCGCGCAATGTCGTTGCCGGATGAAAGGTACCGGCGCCGACTTCCATGTCGTAAGGCTGGAGGACGACGCAGCCATAGTCCGCCCAATAATTATGCAAGGTCAGGATCAGCCCCTGGAACGAGCGGCTGGGATGCGTGTGGGCAGGGATGTCAACGGTCACGGCGGCCTCCGGCGGGATGCGGCACCTCGTAGAGTGCCGCTCCGCGACCGTCAAGGCGATGGGGTCACCCCTTCGGGGCGGGCGCCGGCTCGGGCTTTACGTTCGGGGTTTCCTGCGCCGTGTTGGATTCGATCGGCGGCAGGCCCTTCATCAGCTTTTGCTGCAAGGCGGCAAGCACGTCCGGGTCCGGCTTCAGGTCGCGGGCCTGGTTCCACTGGAAGGTGGCTTCCAGCTTGCGGCCAACGCGCCAGTAGGCGTCGCCGAGGTGATCGTTGAGCACCGGATCCTCCGGCTTCAACGAAACGGCGCGTTCCATTTCGCGCACAGCGTCGTCGAACTGGCCAAGGCGATAATAGGCCCAGCCCAGCGAATCGACGATGTAGCCGTCGCTCGGCCTCAGGTCGACGGCCTTCTGGATCATCGCGAGGCCTTCCTTGAGGTTCATGTCCTTGTCGACCCAGGAATAGCCGAGATAGTTCAAAACCTGCGGCTGGTCGGGGTAGAGCTCCAGCGCCTTGCGGAAATTCGGCTCGGCCTTCGGCCATTCCTTCAGCCGCTCATAGGCGATGCCGCGCTGGTAGAAGATGTTCCAGTTGACGGCGGTCGGCGTCTTCAGCACCTCGACCGCCTTGTCATAAAGATTGGCGGCGGAGCGGAAATCCTCCTTCGAGGAATAGACCCCGCCGAGCGCCAGATAGGCGCGCATGTCGTCGGGATGCGCATCGACGATGGCCTTGAGGTGGGTGATCGCCTCGTCGTTGCGGTCGAGATCGGCAAGGTTGAGGCCGAGCTGCAGGTCCGAAAGCTCCTTCAGCGGCGAACCGGCGGGAATGCGGCGATAGAGCGCGATGGCGCCCTCGCCGTCCTTCAACTGCTCGGCAACGGCGGCAAGCTGAACGAGCGCCGCGTCATTGTCGGGCCGCAGCGCCAGCGCATATTGCAGATAAAGCCGCACGAACGGCTCGCCGCCGCCGCGGTTGAGCGCGGTGGCGAGATCGAGCAGGATTTCCGAGGCGCCGTCCGACGGGCCGGCAGCGAAGGGTTGGATCCTTTCGCCCTTGTTGATCTTGTCGCGAAGGGCTGCAATCTCGACCTTGCCGGGCGCAAATGTCTCGGCCTGGTCGAGCACCGACAGCGCCTTGGCCTTGTCGCCCTTACGGGCGAGGAAAGAGGCGTAGGCCTGCGCGTTGCGCATCCATGTTTCGGGGGCGGCACCGCCGGCGGCCGTGTCCTGCAGGGTGGCGGTGTAGAGCGCATCCGCCCTGTCGGGCAGGCCGGAGGCGTCGGCAATCAAGGCACGGTGGAAGGACTTGAACAGGCCGAACCAGTCGGGGCCCTGCAGCTTGTCGATGGAAGCCATGGCCTCGCCGGCGTCACCCGCACCCTGCTTGGCCCAGCCGGTCATGACGCCGGAAATCAGCCGGTCGAGATCGGATTCGAGCGACAGCTTGAGCCAGTATTCGGCCTTGGAGAAATCCTTCTTGTGGAAGGAATCGATGGCCAGCGCCAGGCGCGAGAAGCGCTCGACATCGGGAACCGCCTTGAGCTTGTCGGCGTAGACCAGGGACTCATCGAAGCGCCCCTGTGCGATCAGCGACAGCATCAGGCTCTGCTGCAGTCCCGTATCGTTCGGATCGAAGGCAAGCGCCTGCTTGTAGTAGGAGACGGCGCTGTCGAGGTCGTTGTCGCCTTCGGCAATCCGGGCGGCGAGATAGGCCCCCGAGAAGGATGTGATCCTGACCGGCTCTGCGGTCTGTTTGGCATGGACCGGCAGAGCCGAGATCGCCATGCCCGTCGCGATTGCCAGCCCCGTCAGCCAGCGCGCATATCCTTGCCGCATCATATCCCTTTCAGCCAAACGCCATCTCCGCGTCAGCGGGATCGCCGTAGACTCGATCTTTACAGGTAAAGCATGGCCTTTTTGGGGTCGTGCTTCAACCCGGCCCGAATTCACAATCGGGTCAAGCAATTAATAAACCATGCCGAAAGGGCCTGAACTGCGACCCTTGACCGCGTGGCGTCCGCTTTGGCGCTGCCTGCGCGTCGCTATTTGCCCGATGCCGTAAGCGATCCATAAGCGCCATCGGTTGAAAGCTTCCGCCATGCAACTTTGCGTGGCAGGATGAGATTTCAATTCTTGCTTCGCCAGCCATGGGGGCGCCGATGCTGGAAGTGCCGCGCGACGAAGAAGCCTTCGCCATCTCGATCGTATCTACGAAGCAGCGTTCGCCGCCGCCGACGCCGGAGGTCAATCCCAGAAGGGCCGCCGAACAAGCCGGTAAGTGAGGCGTCACGGCCCGGAACTCAGGACATTTGCGAAAGCCTTGCGTCGAGCGCCTGCATGGCGACGGTGACAAGATCGTGCAGCCGTTTTTTCGGAATGCCGTCGCGTGCCTGCACCGAAAGGCCGTGCATCAGCGTGGCATAATAATCGCCCAACGCCGCGGCGTCGGTGGCCGGCTTCAATTCGCCATCGCGCACGGCCTTTTTCAATCGCTCGACGATCGATGCGGTACGTGCCAGCCGGTGCTCCGCCAGCCATTGCAGCACGGCGTCATTTTCGACGGCGCAATTGGTCGCGGCCGTCACCACCATGCAGCCCTGCGGCCGCCCCGGCCGCGTATAGATTTCGACGGCGTCGCGAAGCATGCGCTCGATGACGCGCCGGACGTTTGGTTCTTCCTGCAGCGCGCGCGTGGCGAAGCCGCCCTCATTGGCTTCGTAAAGCGCCACCGCTTCGCGAAACAGGTCCTCCTTCGAGCCGAAGGCGGCATAGATGCGCGCCGATGCGAGGCCAAGCGCCGATACGAGATCGGCCATCGAGGTGCCCTCGTAGCCGCGTCTCCAAAAGGCGTCGCGGGCTTTCTCAAGCGCCTGGTCGCGGTCGAATTCCCTTGGCCTGCCTGCCATGGCGGTCTCCAATTTTTGTCGATCAACAAATAATCCGCTTGACTTCGGATTGCAAATCTCAATTCTTTGTCGATCATTAAATAATTGTCGACAAGGAGACCGGCATGAGTTCACTCGATCAAGGCGCGCCGCTCGGGGCGATGGCAGCGCAAGGAACAACCAGCGCGAAGCGCGGCGCAACGCTGGCGCTGCTCGCCTTCGCGCAGCTCATCATCGCGCTCGACCTCAACATCGTCTTCGTGGCGTTGCCGGAGATCGGCGCCGGCCTCGGATTTTCAGGCCAGACCCTGCAATGGGTGGTCAGCGCCTATACCGTGTTCACCGGCGGCTTCCTACTGTTCGGCGGCCGGGCCGCCGACCTGATCGGCCAGCGCCGCGTCTTCATCTTCGCGCTCTGGCTCTACGCGCTCTCGTCCCTGGTCGGCGGCCTCGCATGGTCGCCGCAAATCATCATTGCGGCCCGCGCCGTGCAAGGCATCGGCGGCGCCTTCCTGTTTCCGGCGACGCTGTCGCTGATCAACCGTCTGTTCGCCGAAGGACCGGAACGCAACCGGGCGCTCGCCGTCTGGGGTGGCGCAGGCGCCAGCGGCCTGACGCTCGGTTCGCTTGCCGGCGGGTT
The DNA here is from genome assembly GCF_040317735.1 of Mesorhizobium sp. M1399. Classification (NCBI taxonomy): domain Bacteria; kingdom Pseudomonadati; phylum Pseudomonadota; class Alphaproteobacteria; order Hyphomicrobiales; family Phyllobacteriaceae; genus Mesorhizobium; species Mesorhizobium sp. M1399. Next base: position 460,716 of record NZ_JAMYKZ010000001.1, on the reverse strand, counting down.
TCTGACCAGCGCCTTCGGCTGGCCGTCGGTCTTCTACGTCAACGTGCTTTTGGCCGGGATCGCCATCATCGCGGCTTTCGCCATCATTCCGCGCGATCCGAAGCCGCACGAGCACCGCAGCTTCGATCTGCCGGGCGCGCTGACCGTCACCGCCGGCGCGACCTTGCTTGTCTTCACACTGGTTCAGGGGCCCGAATATGGCTGGGGATCGACCGCAATCATCGTCAGTGCAGCACTGGCGGCATTCTTCCTGATCGCTTTCACGATGATCGAGGCGAAGAGCGCCGATCCGCTGATGCCGCTGCGCCTGTTCCACAACCGCAGCCTCGTCGCCGGCATGACGATCACCTTCCTCTACATGGCCACTTTCGGAGCGCTGCCCTACTTCCTCACCGTGCTGTTGCAGAACGTGCACGGCTTCACCGCCTTGCAGACGGGCCTCGCCTTTCTCGTGCCGTCGGTCGCCATCGCCACCGGCACGCAAGCCGGCGAGCGTCTGGCGACGCGCTTTTCGACGCGCAGCACGCTGGTCGGCGGCATGATCGTCGGCGCGGTAGGCACAGCATTGATGGTATCAGGCGCGACCGCGGAGAGCAGCTATCTGTCCCTCGTACCCGGCCTGATCGTCTCCGGCGTCGGACAAGGCATCGTCTGGACAGCAATGTGGATTGCCGCCGCTTCCGGCGTTGCGCATGATCAGCAAGGCGTCGCCTCGGGGATGGCTTCGACGACACTCAATGTCGGCAATGCCGTCGGCATGGCCGTGCTGATTGCGATTGCGAACAGCCAAATCGGCGAATTGTCCGGCAATGCCTTGAAAATTGCCGTCGCCGACGGCATCCAGGTCGCCTTCTGGCTCGCGGCGGCGGGCATCGTCGTCAGCCTGCTCGCAGCAATGGTTCTTCCGGCAAAGGCGCGATGAGAACAGGCGCGGGCGCCGACGCCTGTCAATTCACCCGGCTGATGCAGAAATCGATGACGTCGATCAGCGCCGATTTCTGCGGCGTCGCCTCGAGCGGCGCCAGCGCGTCACGGGCGATCTCGCCGAAGTGGCGGGCGCGTCCGATGGTGTCGGCAATTGCGCCGTGGCGGAGCATCAGGCCGACGGCCTTCTCCAGTCCGGCATCGTCGGCGGCATTATCCTCGATGGCGCGTTTCCAGAAGCTGCGCTCGGCCTTTGTGCCGCGCCGATAGGCGAGGATCACCGGCAGCGTCACCTTGCCCTCGCGGAAATCGTCGCCGACATTCTTGCCGAGGTCCTTGCTGGTGCCGCCGTAATCCAGCGCATCATCGATCAGTTGGAAGGCAAGGCCGAGATTCATGCCGTAGGAGCGGAGTGCTGCGCGATCATTGCGCGTCGCCTGGGCGATGACCGGGCCGACCTCGGCGGCGGCCGAAAACAGCGCCGCGGTCTTGGCCTTGATCACGGCGAAATGCTCATCCTCGGTGGTCTCGAGGTTTTTGGCGGCGGCGAGCTGCATCACCTCGCCTTCGGCGATGACCGAAGCCGCACTCGACAGGATGTCGAGCGCTTCCAGCGAGCCGACATCGACCATCATGCGGAAGGCCTGGCCGAGCAGGAAATCGCCGACCAAAACACTGGCCTGGTTACCCCAGATCATGCGCGCCGTCTTCTTGCCGCGCCGCATGCCGCTTTCGTCGACAACGTCGTCGTGGAGAAGTGTCGCGGTGTGCATGAATTCGACCGAGGTGGCGAGCTTGACGTGGCCGTCACCGGAATAGCCGAACATCTGGGCGGCGGCGAGCGTCAGCATCGGCCGCAGCCGTTTGCCGCCGGACGAGATCAAGTGGTTGGCAATCTCCGGGATCATCTCGACGTCGGAGCCGGCCTTCGACAGGATCAGTTCATTGACGCGCCCCATGTCGGCGGCGGTCAGGTCGATAAGGTCCTTGATCGAGGCGGCTTCCCGCTTCCCGTTTTCAATGTTGAGAACGACACCCACGGCAAAACTCCCAACCTCGATATGCACGACGGCAACATGGTCCCTGGACAGACTCTAGGGCGGCAGCCACCGGTGCGGCAAGAGGCGAATTGGCGCGGCGGCTCTGGTACATAATCACGTCCACGTTTACATCAACGCCGCAAACTGCGAGTTTCATTCGATGATAGAGCTCATCCGCACCAACGACGCCGTCATCATTTCCTTTGTCGAATCGCTGATGCGCGATGCCGGCATCGGCTTTTTCGTCGCCGACCAGAACATGAGCGTGCTCGACGGCTCGATCGGCATTCTGCCCCGCCGTGTCATGGTGGACGCCGACAAGGCCGATGCGGCGCGGCGCATCCTGACGGATGCCGGCATCGCCAACGAGATCCGCCAAAAATAATGTCCGCGTCGCCCGCTGCCCTTGTCCCGGACATGCCGGCTCATACGGTCGATGCCTTCCATCGCGGTCGCTTCTGGCTGGTGCAGCCGAGAAAGGCAGGCCACCGCGCCGGCATGGATGCGATGATGCTGGCGGCTGCCGTGCCGTCCTCGTTCGCCGGGCGGCTTGCAGACTTTGGCGCGGGTGCCGGTGCCGCCGGCCTGGCGGTACTGTCGCGCTGCCCCGGTGCCGAGGCAGTGCTCGTCGAGCGTTCTCCGGAAATGGCGGCCTTCGCCACAACCACGCTTGCCCATCCCGGCAACGCGCATCTCAGCGACCGCGCCTCGGTGCTCGTCGCCGATGTCGCGCTGTCGGGCCGGGCGCGAATGGCCGCCGGCCTCGAGGATAACAGCTTCGATTTCGTCATCATGAACCCGCCGTTCAATGCCGCCGAGGATCGCGCGACGCCCGATCCGCTGAGAAAGGCCGCGCATGTCGCGGAGGACGGGCTGTTCGACAGCTGGATCCGCAGCGCGGCGGCGGTGGTCAGGCCGGGCGGCGGGCTGGCCGTCATTGCCCGGCCGGAACAGCTCGGCGCCATCCTCGATGCCATTGCCGGCCGCTTCGGCGATGCCGAGATGCTGGCCGTCCATCCTCGCCCCGAAGCGGCAGCGATCCGCATCGTCGTCCGGGCAGCACTCGGCGCACGCGGCAAGCTGTCGATCCGGCCGCCGCTGATGCTGCATGCCTATTCAGGCAATGGCCCCTCGGAACGGGCAGAGCTGATCAATAACGGGTTGGCGTCGCTGTTCGGAGACTGATCCATTTTGATTGCCGGGGTGACGGCATTGCCGTTGGCCGGCGAATTCCTACATGCCTCAAGCAAATCGACCGGAGACAGCCCCCTCGTGAAACGTCTTTTCAATCGCCTGCTGCCGAAATCCTGGCGCTCGAACGTCGTCACCATTCCGGTCATCCGGCTGCACGGCACCATCATGCCCGGCGGCGGCCAGTTCCGGCCGAGCCTGTCGCTGGCGTCGACTGCCGGCCTTCTCGAAAAGCTGTTTTCCTTCGACGCGCCGGCGGTCGCCATCTCGATCAATTCGCCAGGCGGCTCGCCGGTGCAGTCGCGGCTGATTTTCAGGCGCATCCGCGACCTGGCAACGGAGAAAAACAAGAAGGTCCTGGTCTTCGTCGAGGACGTGGCGGCATCGGGCGGCTACATGATCGCGGTCGCCGGCGACGAGATCTTTGCCGACCCGTCCTCCATCGTCGGCTCGATCGGCGTGGTGTCGGCCTCGTTCGGCTTTCCGGAGCTGTTGAAGAAGATCGGCGTCGAGCGCCGCGTCCACACCGCCGGCCAGAACAAGGCGGTGCTCGACCCGTTCAAACCGGAAAAGAAGGAAGACGTCGAGCGCCTGAAGGCGCTGCAGCTCGAGGTCCACGAGACCTTCATCGATCTCGTCAAGGATAGGCGCGGCAGCAAGCTCAAGGACGATCCCGACCTGTTCACCGGCCTGTTCTGGACGGCCAAGAAGGGGCTCGAGCTCGGGCTGGTCGATGCCCTCGGCGACATGCGCAGCGTGCTGAAAAGCCGTTTCGGGCCGAAGACCCAGCTCAAGCTGATCACCGCGCCGCGCGGCCTGTTCGGCCGCTTCGGCCTGTTCGGCTCGAGTTTTTCGGCGCCCGATATTGCCGCCGCCGCGGCAAGCGGCGTCATCGATGCGGCGGAAGAGCGCGCGCTGTGGGCGCGCTTCGGGCTTTGAAAAGCCGGTGAAAGCGTCTAGCATAAATCATCAACCGACCCGACCGGCCGTCTTGCCGGCCTTGCGAGGGAGAGTTTGACATGCCGCAGATCATCTTCTTCGCCGTCGTCGGCATTGCCGCCTATTTCGGCTACCGCTCCTTCGTCAGGGAAGCCGAGCGGGTGACCGCCAAGGTGCGGCGTACCGAAAAGCAAGCCGCCAACGGTACGATGGGAACGCTGGTCAAGGATCCGAAGACCGGCGAATACCGTCTGGCCAAGGATTGACCGTCGTCTCCCTCGCGGCCGAGCCAGTGGATTCCGAGACCAGCATCCGGGCATCGCATGCGCACGCCAAGATAAATCTCGCGCTGCACGTCACCGGCCGGCGCGCCGACGGTTATCACACGATCGAAAGCCTGGCTGTGTTCACGCGCTTCGGCGACCGCATCGAGACGGAACTTGCCGACAGCGACGGGTTTTCCGTGTCCGGCAAATACGCCTCCGCGGTACCGGCCGACGACAATAATCTGGTGGCGAAAGCGCGCGACGCGCTGCGTCGCGAGGCCGGTCCCCAGCATGCGCCGGCTGTCGCCATCAGGCTCGAAAAGAACCTGCCGGTCGCGTCCGGCGTCGGCGGCGGGTCAAGCGACGCGGCGGCTGTGCTGCGTGCTCTGGTCCAGGCCTGGAGGCTCGACATCGGCGATGCCGAACTGGCGCGGATCGGCCTGTCGCTTGGCGCCGACGTGCCGATGTGCCTCGCAGCCAAGCCGCTGATAGCCCGCGGCATCGGCGACGAGCTGACGCTCGTGCGGAGTTTCCCGGCCCTGGGTCTGGTGCTCGTCAATCCAGGAACTGCCGTCTCGACGGCCGAAGTGTTCGAGGCGCTTGGCCGCCGCGACAATGCGGGGCTGCCGCCGCTGCCGCACAGCCTCGACTTCCACAGCATCCGCAACTGGCTGGAGATCACCCGCAACGATCTCGAGCCTGCGGCGCGTGCAATCCAGCCCGCCATCGGCAAGGCGCTTTCTGTGCTCAACAAGGCTGGAGCCGGTTTTGCCAGAATGTCTGGTTCCGGCGCCACCTGTTTCGGGCTGTTCGAGACCGGCAATGTGGCCAAGCGCGCGGCCGTCGATATCCGCAGCCGCCATCCCGACTGGTTTGTCGCCGCGACGCGAAGCATGACATCGGAGGCTGAGGCGCATGGCCAGGATTGACGAGAGCCGCCCCTTCGTTCCCGTACGCATCGCGGTACTGACCGTTTCAGATACGCGCAGCCTCGCCGACGACAAATCCGGGCAGACCCTGGCCGACCGCATCACCGAGGCCGGCCACATCCTCGCCGCTCGTGACATCGTCACCGACGACCGCGACAAGATCCGCGACAAGGTTTTGGGCTGGTCGAAGGACGATGCGATCGATGTCGTCATCACCACCGGCGGCACCGGCTTCACCGGCCGCGACGTGACGCCGGAGGCGCTGGAGCCGATCTTCGAAAAGCGCATGGACGGCTTTTCCGAAGTGTTCCACCGCATCTCCTACGACAAGATCGGCACTTCGACGATCCAGAGCCGGGCAACCGGCGGCGTCGTCAACGCCACCTTCGTCTTCGTGTTGCCGGGCTCGCCCGGCGCCTGCAAGGACGCCTGGGACGGCATTTTGAAGCCGCAGCTCGACTATCGGCACATGCCCTGCAACTTCGTCGAGATCATGCCGCGCCTGGACGAGCATTTGCGGCGCGGCTGAGACGGAGCGAGGTATCAGCCGGGCGATCCCGCCTCAGCGAATGACCGGCTCGCCGTGAAACCGCCGGCGCGACGGCGGCGAGACGCCGAAGCCGACTTCCATCATCAGTCGTGGCGTGCGCGTCGGCACGGTACCCATATGGAAGCCGAACGGATCCTCGACAAAGCCGAGACCGGCCTGCCCCGTCAGCGTGACCGGGCTCTGCTCGCCATAGACGCCCAGCACCTCTTCCGCCGAATGGCCGACCAGAAGCGTCAGCTGATGCTTCAGGATGCGGCGGTTGTGGGAGCCGCGGACATAGACATGCGGCCCGGTGTCGTTGTCGACCGGCACCAGGTAGAAAAAGAACTTCAGCATGCGCCAGTCGTCGAGGTCGAAATGGTATTTGCCGAGCGAAGCCATGTTCTTGTCGGCGTCCGAGACGCCACCGGTCGGAAAGCTCCACCAGACGCGGGTGGTGATCAGCTTGGCCTGGCTGCCGAGATAGTGCGCTGCGATGTCGAGGAGTAGCGGATCGCGCTGCACGGCGACCGCAGCGTTGCAGTCGAGGACCCGCTCGAAATAGTGGCCGCTGAGCAGCGGGCGGCCGAAATGCTTTTCTGCATCGGCGTGTTTTTCGGGCAGGAATTCCAGCCGGCGGTCGAAATTGCCGAAGCATGGCGTGTGCTCGGCGAAGCGGGCGATCTCCTCATGGATGGCGGCTGGCAGCGTCAGGCCCGAATAGAGCCCCTCCGTCCGCAGCGCGCCGACGACGGCATCGCGACCGACGCCGGCGAACATCGTTTCACTGACATTGCGCGCCGGCCGAACCGGCTTCGCACCGCGCCAGTGCAGCCGCCGCGCCGGCATGGTGCGCGCCAGCATGAACATCGGCAGCCATGCCGGATTCTCGCGAAGGTCGGAAAGATAGGTCGGAATGCGGGCGGCGATGCGGCGCAGCGTACCGCCGTTGCGTGCGATCGCCTCGAGGCTTGCAGCGCCGGACTTGTCAGGGCTTGAAAGGGTCATCGGGGTCCTCAAATGTCGAGGGAACAGCATCGACGATAGTCGTCGTCGCCGCTCCGGCACACCCCAAACCCATTCGCCCGTATCGCTGGGAATGGTAACCCCCGGCCAGATTTTGTGCAATGCACAATAAACGACAACCCGCCAGAAAATTTGCTTGGGCGGCGTTTCCTAGGCCGGGATGGTAAGCCGTCACTTCCGCGGCGCCACCCAGATCTCGGCGTGGAGCCTTCTTGTCGCCAGGCCGCGGGCGATCGCTTCGGCGCTGCGGGCGCTCTTAGACAGCGCGGCGGCCTGACGCTTGCTGATCACCAAGCCTTCGGCGAGAGCGCGATTTCCGGCAAAGACCCGCGACAGGAACGGCGCGCGGCTGCCGCGTGCCCGTGAAAATCGCGCCGCCATGGTTTGCCTGGCCGTATGGGCGACGACCTCGTCGATCCAGCCCTCCCCCAGCCGCGCTCCCGGTTCCAGCAAAAGCAGCCAGTCGCCCTTGGCCTGCCTGATGCCGGCGGCGATGCCGCCGCTGACATAGTGGCAGCCGGCATGTTCGGCGACGCGGTGCGTCTGATCGGTCGAGCCGGTGTCGCAGACGAGAACGTCGCGCACCACGCCTTCGACCGCGCCGCCGATCAGCGAGGCGAGCGTGCGGGCGAGGCCCTCCTCGTCATTCAGGGTTTCGATCAGGACGCTGAGCATGTTTAGCCGAATAGCGGAAAGCGGTGGGCAGCGCCAGTTTTTGCGGCACGCCGCGAGAAAGTTCTTGCTTTGTTCCACTCGGTGCGATAGGAATACATTCATGAGCAGAGCGATTCGACAGCGGGCGGACAGTCCCTGGGAAAGGGCCAAAATGGAACAGATCGTGCGTGCCGACATTGCCGCCTTCGGCGCTGGCAGGGCCGAGATGGCGAATGCGATGATCGAGCAGAGCGGCATGCGCGTCCGCCCAGACCGCAATCGCGGCAGGTCGGCGGGCATCAATCCGTCCGGCCGTTTCGAGCCGGTCAGCCGGCATGTGTTCGACGACGGCTGGAATTCGCTGGAGGAGCTGCCGCCCTTCAAGACCGAGGTACAGGTCGAGAAGCCGCGCACCATCATCACCCGCAACGAATCGCCCGACATCTCCTTCGACCGCTCGATCAATCCCTATCGCGGCTGCGAACATGGCTGCGTCTATTGCTTCGCGCGGCCGACGCACAGCTTCATGGGCCTGTCGCCGGGGCTGGATTTCGAATCGAAGCTGTTTGCCAAGCCGGATGCGGCGCGGCTGCTCGACAAGGAATTGTCCAGGGATAATTACCAGCCGCGCACCATCGCCATCGGCACCAACACCGATCCCTACCAGCCGATCGAGAAGCAATACCGGATCATGCGCGAGATCCTCGAAGTGCTGGAGGCGCGCGGGCATCCAGTCGGCATCGTCACCAAGTCAGCGCTGGTGACACGCGACATCGACATTCTGTCACGCATGGCCGAACGCGGGCTGGCCAAGGTGGCACTGTCGGTGACGACATTGGACAGGATGCTGGCCAGAACGATGGAGCCGCGCGCGTCGACGCCGACCAAGCGGCTGGAGGCGATCAGGCAGCTTTCGGACGCCGGCATTCCGGCCTCGGTGATGGTCGCGCCGATCATCCCCGGACTGACCGACTCGGAAATGGAGCGCATTCTCGATTCGGCGCAGGCAGCGGGCGCGCGTGAAGCGGGCTATGTGCTGCTGCGCCTGCCGCTGGAGGTCGCGCCGATCTTCAAGGACTGGCTGCTGCGCCACTATCCCGACCGCTATCGCCACGTCATGTCGCTGATCCGTTCGATGCGCGACGGCAAGGACTACGATTCGGAATGGGGCAAGCGCATGAAAGGCTCCGGCCCTTATGCCTGGCAGATCGGCCGCCGTTTCGAGATCGCCGCCAAACGGCTCGGCCTCAATGCCGAGCGGCGCTCGCTGAGGACCGACCGGTTCGTCCCCGCCGCCAAGGCAACCGAGCAGCTGATGCTGCTGTGACAAAGCGTCTCGCGCCAGCCGCTTGAAGCGGCCGCAGCAGGCGAAAAATCCCGTCCGGCCTGTTCTGTCCCCGGGCTTGCAGACGGTAGCCCCTCCTGGTCCGGTGCCCCGCCCGACCCGGAGGGGACTTGCGGAGAATCGGAGCCGATGCGAACCTCGCCGCACCATGGCTCGCCCGCGTTCCGATTCTCCGCTTCTCTTCGAAATCGTCGAGAAACCCGACTTCTCGTTCGAGACGAAGGCGATGGCCGAAGGCCTGTGGCCGGTGGCGGGGATGGACGAGGCCGGCCGCGGCCCGCTCGCCGGGCCGGTGGTGGCTGCAGCGGTGGTGCTCGATCCCGCCAACATCCCCGACGGCCTCGATGATTCCAAGCGGCTGACGCATTTGCAGCGCGAGGCGCTGTTCCTGAAAATCCTCGGCTCCGCACTCGCCGTATCGATGGCCTCGGTCAGCGCCGAAGGCATCGATGCCTCCAACATCCTCAAGGCCAGCCTGGAGGCGATGCGCCGTGCAGTGGCCGGCCTGTCAATCCGGCCGAAGCTGGCGCTGGCCGACGGCCGCGACGTGCCGCCCGGCCTGCCCTGCGAGGGCAAAGCGCTGATCAAGGGCGACCAGCGCTCGCAGTCGATCGCTGCAGCCTCGATCGTCGCCAAGGTGTTGCGCGACCGCATGATGTGCGGCTGCGGCAGCCATCATGCGCGTTACGGCTTCGAGCTGCATATGGGCTACGCCACTGTGCGCCATCGCACGGCGATCGATCTGCACGGGCCAGTGGCACGGCTGCACCGCGCCTCCTTCGCGCCGTTCCGGTTCGGCGGCACCGAGGTGCTGGAGGAAGAGGGCCTTTCGGGCCTGGATTGAGCGAAAGCGGCTAGGCGTAATCTCCCCCTCGAGGGGGAGATGGCCAGGCCAGAGGGGGTCGCCTCGCGTGAAGCGCCAACCTTCTCTTTCGTCCCACATGGCGTCGCGCCAGGACGTACTGACCCCCTCTGTCGCCTTCGGCGACATCTCCCCCTCGAGGGGGGAGATTTGCGCTCAGCCGCTTTCGCTAACAAAAAAGCCGCCAGGTTTCCCAGGCGGCCTTGGATGAATTTCTCGACGACGTCGCTTAATTCAGCTTCGACTTCAAATCCTGCAGCGAGGCGTTGAAAAGGTCGGCGCCGGCCTTGGCGTCGATCTTGCCGGCCAGCAGCGCGCGCGCGGCTTCGACCGCGATGTCGACGGCGCTGGCGCGCACTTCGCCGATCGCCTCGCGCTCGGCCTGGCCGATCTTCTGCTCTGCCAAGGCGGTACGCCGGGCGACATAATCCTCGGTCTTCTTGTGCGCCTCGGCGGCGAGCATGTCGGCTTCGCGCTTGGCGGCGGCGACGATGGCCGCGGCCTCCTGCTCGGCTTCCTTGCGCTTGCGCTGATATTGGCCGAGCAACTGCTGGGCCTCTTCGCGCAACCGGCGCGCTTCCTCGAGTTCGCTGCTGATCTTGTCGGCACGGGCATCGAGCGCCTTGGCGATCATGCCCGGCACCTTGATGTAGATGGCAATGCCGAGGAAGATTATGAGGGCAACGGTTGCCCAAAGCGTCGCGAGAGATGTGGCGTCCATGATGCGCTCCTCACCCGGCCACGGATTTGACCGCGGCCGCGATCTCGGCCTTGCTGGCCTTGCCGCCGACCAGCGCCTCGACGATGGCCGAAGCGGTGTCCTCGGCGATCGTGCCGACTTCCTTCATGGCATTGGCCTTGATGGAAGATATGCGCGCCTCGGCCTCGCCAAGCTTCTGGTCAAGCGCTGCCTCGATCGTCTTGCGGGCAGCCTCGGCTTCCGCCTTGGCCGCATCGTTGGCCTGCTGGCCGATCGCATTGGCCTTGCCCTTGGCTTCCGCCAATTCCTGCTCATAGGCGGCAACGGCGGCATCGGCCTCGCCTTTCAGCCGGGCAGCATGATCGAGATCCTGCGTGATGCGGTCGTTGCGCACGTCGATGATGCCGCCGACGCGCGGCATCACTACCCGCTTCAAGAAGAGGTAGAACAGCCCGAAAGTGATTGCCAGCCACAGCAGCTGTGACGGGTACGTCGCCGGATTGAATGGCGGGAACGTGCCGTGCGCCTCGGCAGGCACGCCGGTGGCGGCGTGCGTTTCGCCTTCCGTTGCGGCGGGCGCGGACTCTTGCGCAAAGGCAGATGTCACGAACATGGACTATCCCCGAAATTCAGACCCGCCGCAGGATCGCGGCCGGCCTGTTCAATTCTTCCCAATGTTCAGCCGAACAAGTATTCAGCCGAACAGGGCGAGAAGCGCGATGAGAAGCGAGAAAATACCCAGCGCTTCGGTCACGGCGAAGCCGAAAATCAGGCGGCCGAACTGGCCGTCGGCGGCCGACGGGTTGCGCAGCGCGCCCGCCAGATAGCTGCCGAATATGTTGCCGAGGCCAATGCCCGCGCCGCCCATGCCGAGGCATGCGATGCCGGCGCCGATGTACTTTGCTGCTTCTGCGTCCATTTGTTCAACTCCTTTGGATCTAAAATTCCGTTGCAAATTCGATCCGGCGGCAATGCCGGAAACCTTGTTAGTGCCCGGGATGCAGGGCGTCGTTGAGATACATGCAAGTCAGCACGGCAAAGACGTAGGCCTGCAGGAACGCGACCAGCAGCTCCAGCGCCGTCAGCGCCACGGCCATCGCCAGCGGCAGAACCGAGCCCGCCACGCCGACCGCGCCGAGCGCGCTCAGGCTGACGACAAAGCCCGAGAACACTTTCAGCGTGATGTGACCGGCAAGCATGTTGGCGAACAGACGAACCGAGAGGCTGACCGGACGCGAGACGAAGGAAATCACCTCGATCAGCACCACCAGCGGCAGCAGGTAGACCGGCACGCCATGCGGGACGAACAGCTTCAGGAAGCCAAAGCCGTGCTTGGTGAAGCCGTAGACGACGACCGTTCCGATCACCAGCGCAGCGAGGCCGAAGGTGACGATGATGTGGCTGGTGATGGTGAAGAAATATGGGAACAGGCCAAGCAGGTTGGCGACAAGCACGAACATGAACAGCGAGAACACGAAGGGGAAGAACTTCATGCCTTGCGTGCCCGCGGCGTCCCTCAGCATATTGCCGACAAATTCATAGGCCATTTCCGAGACCGACTGAAGGCGGCCGGGAACGAGGCTGCGGCTCGACGTGCTGAGGTAGAGAAACGCCGATGCAACAGCAACCGTCGCAAGCATAAACAGAGCCGAATTGGTGAAAGACAGGTCGTAGCCGCCGATGTGAATCGGAATGATCGGCTGAATCTGGAACTGGTGGATCGGATCGACCTTGTCAGCAGCCACTTTAAATCCCCATCGAAGCCGCAGACGGCTTGAGTATCCTGTTCAATGCGCCGGCATGCGGCGCCTCAATTCATTCTTTCGGATCGCGCGGTTTGTCGCCCGTTCCGAATTCCGACACAAGCCCGGCTGAACGCAGGACATTGAGCACGCCGGCGCCAAAACCCAGCAACAGCCCGACTATCAGACCCCATGGCGATGTCCCCGCCACGCGATCGATAAACCAGCCGAGAGCCGCGCCGACCACTATCCCGGCGATGAACTCGCTGGACAGCTTGAGCGCCTGGCCGTACCCGGCCACACTGCCCGCTTTCGCGTCGTCTTTCCCCTCGAGCCGGTCCGGCCGCCTTGTCGCAAGCGATGCTTCAAGGTCGCGCCGACGGCGCTCAAGATCGTCGTCGCGGATGTCGGCTTCATGCTGCTTGCCGCGGCCGGTTTTTCCGGTTCCGTCTGGCCCATTCTTGTCGGCCACGCAACCCCCCTGCCCGGTCAGACCGTCACCGTCCGTCCGCTTCTTAAAGTCGCCGGCAACATAGTTAGAGGGTCCGCGCCCGTCAAGCCACGAGCGGACGTTCAAGCTCAAGTATTTTTTCGTTATAAATCAGCTACTTGCTTGGGTGCGACATCGTGCCCGACGCGGTCTCTGGCGGGCTGCGGCCGAATCCCCACGACGACGGGTCTTCGATCGGCCGCTCTCCCGCGAAAGATGCAAGGGCTGCCCGAGCACTCAGCTCCAGCCGCCGCCATAGGTGCGGTAGAAGATATGCAGGCCGATCCTGGTCATTTTCTTCATCGTCCTCGCCCAGCCCGGATGGACGTAGTTGGCGTAATAATGGGTCGACGAGCCGACTTCCGGAATGAATATCTTGCCGGCTGTGACGGCCATGGCGACATCCTGGGCGGTCTTGTAGGCGGCGGGATTGTCGATGCGCTTCTTCCTGCCGTCGCAGGCGAAGGAAAACTGGCAGCGGTTGAACCAGTTGTCGTTCTGGTAGACGACGCCGCAGATCGAGTTCGGATAGGCCGGGTTGCGGACGCGGTTGAGGATGACCTGGGCGACGGCGGCCTGGCCGCGCACGGATTCGCCGCGCGCCTCGAAATAGATGCCGTTGGCGAGACAGGCCTGCTCCGGTTTGGAAAAGACGCTCGCCGGCAGCGGCGTCTGCATCCAAGAATGATCGCCCTTGCTCAGCGGTGGAATGAAGCGGCCATCGTTCGGGTCCTCGTCCTGCAGCAAGGCCTCGAAAGGCGATGCCTTGGCATAGTCGGGAGCCGACGAGGCATAGGCGGTCGCCAGCACGTCGGGATGATCGTTGTTGACCAGCGCGGCAAGCATCGCCGGCACGCCGGGATCCGGCTTCTTGTCGACGCGCGTGTGGAAGGCGGCGGCGATCTGGATTTCCTTGCCTTTGATCTCGGGCTTGGCGAAAGCCATCCTCAGGCCGCTGTCCATGCTTGGGCGGAGCAGTGAGGAGGTGCGCTCGAAGATCGAGCCGGCGTTGAAGTTCTTCGGCGGCGAGACGGGCGAGACCTGGATGATGCGGCCCTTCTTGTCGGCACGCGTGATACGGTTCTCGTCCGGCGTCGTGCCGGCGATGCCGCCCTTGCCGCGAAACGAGACGGAGCCGATGCCGGGCAGTTGGACGCCGGAGCCGGAGAGCGAGCCGGTGCTGCTGGAATCGAGGAAGGGCATTTCGGCGGCGTGAACGGAGCCGGCGACGGACTTCTCGACATAGGCGTTCCAGCGGACGCTCGGCGCCTCAAGGCCGGAGACCAGGCTTGTCATGTCCTGATAGGCAGCGACCGTCGGAAAGCCGATCCAGATGCCAAGGCCAATAATAAACGGAGACAGGAAGGAACGTTTTTTGTCACCGGCGGCGGCGACAAGCCGCGTCAAAACACGTCGATGCACGGAACTCTCCAGAAACGCAACGGACCCCACTGGAGAGCTACAATGATGCATTAACCTTGATGGGGCGTTAACAGCTTAGAACGTTGTTTTCCCATCTCATGTCGAAGTCAGGCGCTTTTGCGGCCATCGCTTGACGGAAGAAAGATCGGCCAGGCGATCAGTGCGCAAATAGCCGCACCCAGCCAGACGCCTGCCCACGAGCAGAGCACGAGAAGTCCGGGAATGGCGATCGGCACCAGGAAGAAGGCAATGAAGACCAGACTGTTGGCAAGGCCGAGCGCGGTTCCGGCCTGGCTCGCGCCGGCCAGCGTCGCAAGCTCGGTGTAGGCGACGCCATGCCAGGAGGAGACGCAAATGCCGGCCACGACCAGCATCGCGACGATCGCCGGCGACAGCATCGGCACCTGGCCTGACAAGAATTGGGCGGCCAACAAGACGAGTGCCGCAAGCACGGTGAAGGCGATCAGGCTCAACAGGCTGCACAGACGCAGAAACGACCGGCGGTTGCCGTGACGGTCGGTGTAGCGGCCGCTCCAGACGCGCATGACCATGGCGCCGACCTGCACGGCAGCGAGGCTGGCGCTGATCACGGCTGTTCCCATGCCGGCGAAATCATGCAGGAAGACGGAAGCAAAGGTGAGCACCGCCACCTGCGGAAAGCACAGCAGGCCGATGGCTGTTGCGATGCGCCAGACGGCCGGGTTGCGCAGCGGCGGCGGGCCGGCCGGCCTTGCCGTGCTGCTCGAATTGGCATCGTCATGCACCGGTGGCTGATGCAGCCAGCGCCAGGCGAGAGAGGTCGAGACGGCGGACGCAGCCGCCAGAAGTCCGAAGACCGCCGTGAAGCCATGGGCCGAAGCGAGCGACGGCAGCACGAGCGCGCCAAGCCCGCCGCCAAGCGGCACCGCCGTCTGCCTGATGCTCATGGCAAAGCCGCGCTCGCCTTCGCCGAACCAGGCCATGATGGCGCGGCCACTGGAGCCGTTGACGCTGCCGCCGAGCAATCCGGTGACCAGCAGGGCAGCGGCGAGAAGCGCGATGCCAGGAATGTGGGCCGGTGACGGCACGATCAGCGCGGCCATGACAAGCAGCCAAACCGCGGTTGCGCCGAGCCCGGTCAGCAGCACGCGGCGGTCGCCCCAGCGATCGGTCAGCAGTCCCCACGGCAATTCGCTCAGCGCTACGCCCAGGCCGAGAAGACCAAGCGCCATGCCGAGTTCGCCATTGGAGAGATGATAGCCCGAGCGCAGGAACACCGCCGTCGCCGGAATGCCGGAGAAGGTCGCGGAAAAGCAGGCATTGGCGGCGACGCCGATGCCCAGCACCTTCCAGCGATGATTGGCTCGAAGTGCCGCCGCTTCCGACGGGGCGGCAACGGCGCCTGGGCGAAGCGGTTTGCAATCTGGTCCTGTGGCGACAGCAGACATGGTTCAGCTCCTGCATGGGCTGGTTGCGTTCGGTCTTGACGCGCTGTCTCTATCGCCATAGCTTCGTCCTGAATATCAGGAAGTTTTTGACGTAATGTCCCAAATATCAGGATTATTGCCATGCGACGCGTGACGTTCGATCTCGACGTCCTGCGCAGCTTCGTCACCGGTATGGAGTTGGGCAGCTTCGCCAAGGCCGCCGACCGGCTCGGCCGCTCGACCTCGGCAATCAGCGCACAATTGAAGAAACTGGAGGAGCAGGCGGCGACGCCGATCTTCCGCAAGTCGGGGCGCAGCCTGGCGCTGACCGAGGCAGGCGAGACCATGCTGGGCTATGCGCGCAGGCTGATCGAGCTCAACGACGAGGCCGCGTCCGCCATCCACGACGTCGAGCTGGAGGGCTGGGTGCGGCTTGGATTGCAGGAGGATTTCGGCGAGGCGGTCCTGCCGGAGGTGCTCGGGCGCTTCGCCCGCGCCCATCCCAAGGTCAAGATCGAAGCCAGGATCGCACGCAGCCACGAGCTTGCCGAACGGATCATTTCGGGCAGCCTCGATATCGCGCTTGCCTGGCACAATGGCGCGACGCTGCCCTACAGCCGGCATGTCGCCGACGTCCAGATGCGCTGGATCGGCCCGGCAAAACAGATCGAGACCAGCCTGCGCGATGGCGAGCCTTTGCCGCTGGTGGCGCTCGAAGCGCCGTGCCTGCTCCGCAGCGTGGCGACCGAAACCCTGGACCGCGCTGGTCTGGCATGGCGGATGGCCTTCTCCAGCCCGAGCCTTGGCGGTATCTGGGCAGCCGTCGCCGCCGGGCTCGGACTGACGATCCGCACCGATATCGGCCTGCCGGCCACCGTCAGGGCGATGACGCCGGGGATCGCCGGGCTGCCCGCTTTGCCCAAGATGGCGCTGTTCCTGCATCGCAAGGAGGCCGAGCCCGACCCGGTGGCGGCGCGGCTTGGCGACATCCTGCTGCAGGCGGCGCTGGAAGCGTTGCCGCAGACGCAAACAGCGCCTGTCCTGCGCAACGTGGCGTAGAGGAGAAGTGGCGCTCAGCGGCGCTTCTTTGCCTTGCTGGCGAATGGGTTGTCCGAGGTGCGCAAGGCGATGCGGATCGGCACGCCGGGCATGTCGAAAGCCTCGCGCAGGCTGTTCGAGAGATAGCGGACATAGGATTGCGGCATCGCGTCGGGCCGTGAGCAGGAGACGACGAAGCCCGGCGGCCGCGTCTTGGCCTGCGTGACATATTTGATCTTCAGCCGGCGTCCGGCGACGGCGGGCGGCGGGTGATGCGCCAGGATGCCTTCCAGCCAGCGGTTGAGCTTGCCGGTCGACACGCGGCTGTTCCAAACGCGATGCGTCCTGATGACAGCATCCATCAGCTTGTCGAGGCCACGCCCGGTCTCGGCCGAGACCGGCACCGCCTGCATGCCGCGCGCCTGCGGCAACAGCCGCTCGGTTTTTTCGCGCAGCTCGGCCAGCAACTCCTGGGGATGGTCGATAAGGTCCCATTTGTTGAAGGCGATCACCGGGGCACGGCCCTCGCGGATGATCAGGTCGGCGATCTGCAGATCCTGCTTCTCGAAGGGAATAGTCGCGTCGAGCACGATGATGACGATCTCGGCAAAGCGGATGGCGCGCAAGCCGTCCTGCACCGACATCACTTCGAGCTTTTCGTGGATCCTGGCCTTGCGGCGCATGCCGGCGGTGTCGAACAGTTTTAAGCGGCGGCCATGCCAGTCCCAGTCGACCGAGATGGAATCGCGGGTGATGCCGGCCTCGGGGCCGGTCAACAGCCGTTCCTCGCCGATCAGCGCGTTGATCAGCGTCGACTTGCCGGCGTTGGGACGGCCGACGACGGCGATGCGCATCGGCTTGGTGTCGTCATAGCTCGGCTCTGCGTCCGGGTCGGTGATGTCTTCGCCGATCAGCACCTCGCTGGCGGCGACCTCCTCCTCACCGGCCTCTTCGTCCTCACCGAAGGCGCGCGCCTCGCCCAGTGCCGCGATCACCGCATCGCGCAGATCGGGCAGGCCCTGGCCGTGTTCGGCCGAGACCGGGATCGGCTCGCCAAGGCCGAGCTCCCAGGCCTCCAGCATGCCGCCCTGGGCGCCGCGCGCCTCGGCCTTGTTGGCGACGACGACAACCGGCTTGCCGGATTTGCGCACGATCTCGGCGAAGGTCTTGTCGTCGGGCATCAGCCCGGACTTGGCATCGATCGTGAAAAAGATCAGGTCGGCCTCGCGGATGGCGATCTCGGTCTGCGCGCGCATGCGGCCGGGCAGCGTCGAGGCGGCCGCATCCTCGAAGCCGGCGGTATCGATGACGTCGAAATGCAGATCGTAGAGTTTTGCGGCATGGACGCGTCGATCGCGGGTGACGCCCGGCGTATCGTCGACAAGCGCCAGCTTCCTTCCCACCAGCCGGTTGAAAAGGGTCGATTTGCCGACGTTAGGCCGGCCGATGATGGCGACTTTGAAAGTCATCCGTTGTTACGATACACCGCCCGAGCCGCGGATCAGCTCCGACATCAACGTCGCCCGCTCGCGCGTGTTGCGCGGGGCGCCGTCATCGGCGGCGATCTGGTCGAACAGCTTCAATGCATCCGCCGCCTTGCCTTCCTTCCAGGCGGCAAGGCCAAGTGCTTCGCGCGCCGTATGGCGCAGCGTGTTGGTGTCGGCGGTAAGCGCCTCGACGCGGCTGGAGACATCGGCGAAAGAGCCATGGTCGACCAGAAGCAGCGCTGCCCTGAGGCGCGCCATGTCGCGAATGCCGGAGGGAATCTTGGTGTCGGCGGCGACCTCGTCGAAATCCTTGACGGCGGCATCGACGTCGCCCTTGTCCGCCTTGACGGTTGCCGCACGCATGCGGGCGAGCAGCGGATAGGCGCCGTAGCCGTCCTTCTCCAGCCCCTCCAGCGCGGCAAGCGCCTCGTCGTTCTTGCCGTCATTGGCGAGCTTGAGCGCCTGCGAAAAAGCATCGCCCGAGCGGTTGGCGCGGGTCTCGTCCCAATAGCGGTAGCCGACGACGGCAGCAGTGCCGAGCACCACCAGCACGGCCAGCACGAGCAAGGCGGGACCGAAACGGTCCCACAGCGCATGCGCCTGATCGCGACGAATCTCTTCGTTGACTTCGCGGATAAAACTGTCGTCCGACATGATCAAAACCATTCATGCCCCGGGCGGGGCGGTTGATGAGCCCGCGTTTTAGCGAAATTTTGCCGGCATGGAAGGGGTTCGGCAGGAAAATCGCCTATTCACGAGGCAGTCGCCGCCAACGGCGGCCGACAGGTCGATCGTACCCGTGCCATATTTCACCGGTAGGCGTCGCTTCTACATTCCTTGACCCGGTCAGATGCCTTTGCCCCGTTTGTCCCGCGTTGTTGCGTTTTCCATTGCCGTGTTTGCTGCCGGCGCGGCTTGCGCCGACCCGCCGGCGCCGCCGGCAAAACCGAAGCAGATCGTCATCATCTCATTCGACAGCGCCCGCGACATTTCGCAGTGGCAGCGCAGCCGGGCGCTGGCCGCACGCACGGGTGCGCATTTCACCTATTTCGTCTCCTGCGTATTCCTGCTGTCGCCCGAGACGCGCAAGGAATACACCGCGCCCGGCAAGACAGAAGGCAAATCGAACATCGGCTTTGCCGCCTCCAAACAGGAAGTCGCCGAGCGGCTCGAGCAGATCAACCTCGCCGCCTCGGAAGGCCACGATATCGGCAGCCATGGCTGCGGCCATTTCGACGGCAAGGACTGGAGCAAAGCCGACTGGCTAAGCGAGTTCGGCTCGTTCAAGCATGTTCTCGAAAACGCCTATTCGATCAACGGCATTGCACCCGAACCAAAGGGCTGGCGCGATTTCGCAGGCAAGGCAGTGGTCGGCTTCCGCGCGCCTTATCTGTCGGCAAACAAGGCGCTCTACGAGGCGCTGCCTGCGGCCGGTTTCCTGCTCGACGCAAGCGGCGTCTCGCGTGGGCCGGTTGAGCCACCGACCGTCAGCGGCATCACGCGTTTTTCGCTGCCGCAGATCCCGGAAGGGCCGAGCTCAAGGCGGGTGATCGCCATGGACTACAATCTCTATGTCAGACATTCCGGCGGCTTCGAGCGGCCGAGCATGGCAGAAGAGTTCGCTGACCGGGCCTATCACGCGTTCCGCGCCGCCTTCGATGCGCAATACCGGGGCAAGCGCATTCCGCTGGAGCTCGGCTTCCACTTCACGCTGATGAACGACGGCGCCTACTGGAACGCGCTGGAACGCTTTGCCGGCGAGGTCTGCATCAAAGCGGACGTCGAGTGCATCAGTTTTCGCGATTATGTCGCGCGGCGCGGAGAAAGGCAGACGGCGGTGGGCGGCTGAGCCCAGTGCTCGCCGCCCGCCAGTCTTAGCTTGCCGGCTGGTCCTCAGGACGCAGCCCGGCTTGCTCACGTTCCAGATAGTGCTGGTCGATCGCCGGCAGCGGCTCGCCCTTGATCGTGGCTTCGAACGCTCGCAGCCGCTTGTGGACTGACAAGAGCTCAACGATCGTTGACCAGGAATTAACAAGATATTGGAACGAGCTGGTCACTTGGCTGAACGCGGAATTGACCTGGTTGACGAGACCCAACGTCAAGGTTCCGGCGACCAACGAAGGAGTCATCAAAAAAAGAGGGAATATGGTATTTAGTTGCAAGTAGAGATAGCGGACCACATTGAAATAGACGTAGTGGAAATAGAGCCGGAAGTAGTTCTGGCGCACATTTCCGAACAATTCGGAAACGGTCGGCGGCTGCGCTCGGGACTGATCGTCCTCACCATAAACAAGTTCCTTGCGGTAAGCGGCTTCGACGCGCTGGTTGCGAAACTGCAAGCCGGGCAGCTTTATGCCGGCGGTGGCAATGCATACCGTCCCAAACATCGCCCAGAAGATCGCAGCCAAAACCAACGGCTGCGGCACCTGACCGATGAAAGGCAATGCCGTAATGTGCTTTGAGTAGGCAAGCAAAATCGGCATGAAGGCGATCAAAGTCATTATCGAATCAATAAAGCTGGTCCCAAGATCTTCCATGATCTTTGAAAAGCGCATCGTGTCTTCCTGCACGCGCTGGGAAGCTCCCTCGATGCTCCGCACCCTAGGCCAATAGGACATGTAGTAGTCGTTCATCGCTGTCCGCCAGCGAAACACCCAATGGCTTACAAAGAAATTTGTCAGAACGTAAACAGTAACAGCCACCAGAGCGATGCCGAGGAAAGTTATTAACTGCGCATAAACATCATACTCTGTCGCCTTCACACTTTTGCTCACAATGCCCTGGATCAGATCCCAGAACGGCCCGTACCAGGCATTGATCGCTACACTTACCTGAACCTGAAAATAGGTCGTGAACAAGATCAGCGAGCTGCCAAGGATCGACCAGCGGTCCCACGGGTGCGGGGAATACCAATGCCAGAAGGCGTAAAAGAGCAGCACACCAAGTGTAAAATAGATGTAGAACCAAAGGAACGGAGGCGACCAGAAAACGGAAACGCCAATGATCGGCGCCGCGTCCACTGCAGGGAGGGGAAATCCGACCAAAGCGCCTAGCTGGTCGCCGCCGAGAAACCACACGGCCACCATGACCGCACTCCAGACGGCGGCCGAGGTGAAAAAGAGCTTCGGCTGCGGAAAAAACGATACGAACACTGTGGCGAAATCCTCGGTCGGCGCAAATCAGCGGCGTTGGTCAGCGGGCATAAAGTCACACATTAGTGGGAAAGAAAATGCCCGTGCCCGACGCCCGGCGCCGAGCAAGACCATAATCATGGCGATTTTGGCGCAGCCGACCAGGCGATCGCACCGGAAGCGAGCAGGACGGCGGCGGCAACGATCGAGGCGAGGAAAAAGTTACCCGAGGCCTGCGCAAGCAGCCCGGCGACGATCGGGCCGATGATCTGGCCGAGGCCGAAGGCGGCCGTCATCACCGCCAGCATCCGGCGTGGCGCTTGCGGAGCAAGCTGCCTGCCGGTCTGCAGGCCAAGCGCGGTGATGGCGATGAAGGTGCCGCCGACAAGAAGGCCGCCGAGCAGCGGCCCTGTGTGCCCGCCCATGATGACACTGGCGCTGACGCCGACCACCTCGACCAGGCACCCAAGCGCGTAGGTGGCATAGAGCCCGATTTTAGCCGCGAGCTTCTGCCACAGCCAGACCGAGGGAAAACCGGCAAGTCCGGTGACCATCCAGACCACAGCCTCGAAGACGCGGCCGCCGCCGCCCTGGCGGACGATGGCGACCAGGAACGTTGCCGTGACGATGTAGCCGAAGCCGAACAGGCCGTAGGCGACGATGATCTTCACCAGCGATCGGTTTTTCGGCAGTGCCGGCTCGCTCCCGGTGGTGCTGTTCGCGGCCGAGGTGCCGCCGGCCAGCAGGGCGACGGCGGCAAAGCCGCCGGCCGAAATCACCGCCGACCACAGCCAGCCCGCCGCCCAGCCGGCATGTTCGGTGACGAGGATTGCCAACAGCGCCGAGGACGCCGCGATGCCGACGCCGACGCCGCCGAAATACAGCGCCTGCAGGTCGCTTCGCCCGGCTGCGGCGAGATGACCGAAAACGATGCTGGTCATGAAGACCAGCACGAAAGCGCTGGCGAGGCCAGCAAGAAAGCGGATGAGGAGAAAGGCGGGCATGGTGCCGGTCAGGCCCATCAGCCCGGCGAGGATCGCAGTGGCGGCAAGGCCGGCCAGCATCAGGTGGCGCTCGCGGCCTTGCGCCCAGCCGTCGGTGGCGGCAAGCGCGCCGACGAGGTAGCCGAGATAATTGGCCGATGCGATCCAGCCGGCATCGGCCGGCGACAGGCCGAGCTCTTCCATCATTCCGGGCAGGATCGGCGTATAGACGAAGCGGCCGATGCCCATGGCGACGGCCAGGGCGATCATGCCGGCGATTGCCAGGCGCAAGGGCGAAGCGATGTTCATCGCGGTGCACCATAGGTGCGCCTGCCGGTGAGACAATCCGCCTTTTATTGGGCCAGAAGTGTTCGCGGCCGCGTCGGCGGCTGGCTCACCTGAGTGCTTCGTTCAGGAGACTCAGTCGCAGCAGGTCCTTGTCGAGGCCGTCTCATAATGAGTGCGACGCGCGGTCAGCCTGAACGGCATGTCGGCGAGTTCGCGCTCCGACATGGTATCGAGGAGCGGATGCGCCAACGGATCGGTCACCCGATTGATGGCCTGGCTGTCATGCCGGTGTGGCTGCATTCCAATCGGAGAAAAGGCGCCGAGCCATGATAAAATCTTCATCGGATTTGCCTCCTCACTCTGAGTAACCCACCTAGAATCCGGCATTCGGCAGCGCTTGGCAATTGAGATTTCAGCCGTACGAGTTTAGAGAAACTGTATGGCTATGCTGAACCGTGTCCATCTCAACGGCCTGCGCGCCGTCGACGCCGTCGCCCGCCTGGGCTCGCTTGCAGCGGCGGCCGGCGAGCTCAACGTCTCGGTCAGCGCCGTCAGCCAGCAGATCAACCGGACCGAAAAGCAGCTCGGCCGGACGCTGTTCGAACGAACGCCAGCTGGCCTCGTGGCGACCGAATTCGGTGCCATCTTCACAACGCGGCTCAGCGCAGGCTTTCGCGAACTTGCGCAGGCGATGGCGCTTGCCGATGAAAGCTCGGAGTGCACGCTGGTGGTTTCGGTAGCGCCGGCCTTCGCCTCGAAATGGCTGCTGCCGCGGCTGTCACGGCATTTTGCCCGGCATCCGAACGTGCTCCTGCGGATCGATGCCTCGGTGCGGCTTGCCGATCTCGATCGTTCGGACATCGACGTCGCCATCCGGCTCGGCGACGGCAAATGGCCGGGCGGGCGGGCCGAATTGCTGCTGGCGCAGGAGGTGTTTCCGGTCTGTGCACCGGCGATCGCCAGCAAGCTGAAATCGATCGAGGACCTTGCTTTGACCTGTGCGATCACCGACGAAAGGTCGATGATCAGCTGGGAGAGCTGGTTCGAAGCGGCCGGCGTGGAGCCGGTCACCTTCATGCAGGGCGCGCGCTTCACCGATCCGATGCTGTGCCTGGAATCGGCGATTGCCGGTCACGGTGTCATGCTCGGCTGGCAGTTGCTGGCCGCCGACGCGCTGGCCGATGGCCGGCTCGTCGCGCCGTTCGGCGCGAGGGCGCAGAGCGGGCTTGGCTATTGGCTGGTGACCTCGGCCAGCAAGAGCGAAAGCCGTAAGGTCAGGGATTTCAAGATCTGGGTGCGCGAAGAGATCGAGGCGACGATGGCGCAGTTCAGATCGCTCGAGAGGGCCAGCTAGGACGTAGACTCATTACCGCGTAGCCAGATGCGGATTGCGACGAGTTTGAGCGCGGTAAGATAGTTCTCAGCCAGCTTGTCGTAGCGGGTTGCGATGCGGCGGAATTGCTTCGCTTTGTTGAAGAAGCGCTCAACTAAGTTGCGGGCCTTATACAAGAAGGGGCTGAAGCAGATCGGGTCCTTGCGGTTGGCCTTGGGCGGGATGTTGGCCCATGCTTTTCGCTCGCTGACCGCATTGCGCAAGGCGTCGGCATCATAGCCCTTGTCGGCGAGTAGCATGGCACCCTCCGGCAAATCCGTGATCAGGTCCGCGGCCGAGGTAATGTCACTCATCTGACCTGCCGTGAGCATCAGTTTGATCGGCATGCCTTTGGCGTCGACAAGAGCATGGATTTTGGTTGTCAGCCCGCCTCGGGAACGACCGAGACAATGATCTCGATCCCCCTTTTTTGCCGTCGCGCCCTGCTGATGGACGCGAACAATAGAGGTGTCGATCATCTGCACCTTGCCGTCATGGACTTTGGTGATAGCACGCGCCGATCATCGACACGCGGCACACCTCGTGGCCTTTTGGGCAAAAGTGGCTTGATCACGTGCCATTCGAAGTCGGTCAGGTCATATCGGCTCATGCAGAGTCTGGAATCAGATTCCTCTGCAATAGGAAAGCCGCCAGTCGACAATCGACCTCTTAGCGGACGTATTTGATCAATTCACAGGTGGTCTTGGGAGTGCCGCAGCCACGAAGTCTTGACCTCGGAATTGCAGTGCCAATGGTGTTCAGTTACCAGCACGGCAAGTCCGGACGTTCCGCAGGGGTCGTTAGTTGCGGCCGTTGTCGTCGATGGCGAGGGAACTCGACAGCTCGCGATAGGTATCGATCTGCTGCTGCAGAATGGCAATCTTCTGCTCTGCCGTGGCAATGGCATCGGCACCGGCAAGGAAACGGTGGGGCAGCACGTCCCCAGCCGCGAGCGTGATCAGGGCGCGCGCAAGCTTGGCGGGGTCACCTCCTTGCTTGCCGTTTTGAGAACGCCAGAAAGCGATCTGCGCCGTCCGCCGCTCATGGTAGTCCTCGACGGAAGGCGCGGCATAGTTGGTCGACTCTTCCGTGAGAAGCTCGGTGCGGAAGAAGCCGGGGTTCACGATCATCGTCTCGATGCCGAACGGCACGACTTCGGTCTGCAGCGCCTCCATCCAGCCGTCGAGGCCGAACTTCGAGGCTGAATAGGCCGAGCAGAACTCGAAACCCATCAGCCCGGCCGTCGAGGAGATCGAAATGACCCTGCCGGACCGCTGGTTGCGCATCGCTGGCAGAAAGGCCCGCGTCACCTTCATGGGACCGACGAGGCTGGTGCTGAGCTGCAGTTGCATCTGTTCGGCGGTCAACTCTTCGAAGTACCCGGCAAAGAAACTCGCCGCATTGTTGACCAGCACGTCGATGCGGCCAAACCGGTCAAGCGTTGCCTGGGCAGCGGCTTCGGCGTCGGCCGCGCTCGTCACGTCCAGCTTGACGATAAGGAGGTTCTCGGACTTTCCGACGGCCCTTGCGACCTTTTCCGTGTTGCGGCCGGTTGCCACCACCTTGTGGCCCGCCGCCAACGCGGCCTTGGCGATATCCAGACCGAGGCCCCGGCCTGCGCCGGTGATGAACCAAACACTCATATTGGGCTCCTGTTGTCTAGGCCGCAGCTCGGCCTCGAATTCGGACGGATGGCCAGCATGGGCTGACGTCCCATGCTGGTACCCATCCGCTAGCGGACTGCATCACTGCGGAAGGCCGGCGCCTTCGGTGATGATGCGAAATCCTTCGGTCGACTTGGTAAAAAACTGCCGGGCCGCCGTGTATCCCGGCGAGTTGTAGTAGCGCTTGGCGTCAGCAAGGCTCGGGAACTCGGCGATGGCGATCACCGATCTCGAGCTTCCTTCGATGGCAGTGACATTAGGATTGTAGACGATCACGCGGCCGCCATACTGGGTGACGAGCGGCGAGGCGGCTTCGATGTACTGCTGAAACACCGCCTGATCCTTGATGTCATAGCTGCCGATCATGTAGGCGCGGGGGACGGCGCCCGTCGCTTCCTGAGCAAAGGCGGCCGGGCTCACGATCATGGTGAGAGCGGTGAGCGCGCCCACGATTACCTTCTTCATTTTGTTCTCCTTCAGTGGGCCAGTTGGACGGTAGGCATTGCGCGGAGAGTTGCTCCGGTTGACCGTCTGGCCTTGATGTCAGGAAGTTAGCTCCTTTAGCGGCATGCAATTAGATGGTATAATTTGCATGAGCTTAGAAGGGGGATTGATGAATGCGTCGCGACAGCCTGGATGACTTCCTGACCTTCATCGCCGTCGCCCGCGAGCGCAGCTTCACCAAGGCGGCCGCCATGCTCGGCGTGTCGCAGTCGGCTCTGAGCTATTCGATCCGGACGATGGAAGAGCGCCTCGGCGTTAGGCTGCTGACCCGCACGACCCGCAGCGTCTCGCTAACCGAAGCGGGGGATCGCCTGTTTCGAAGCATCGCTCCCAAGTTAGATGAGATCGCAAGCGAGATTGCCGCCCTCAGCGCCCTGCGCGACAAGCCGGCCGGCACAGTCCGGATCACCACGGTGGAGCATGCCGGCGAGACCATCATCTGGCCCGCCATGGTCGGGCTCATGCGCGACTATCCCGACATCAGGGTCGAGATTATCCACGACTACGGCTTGGCAGACATTGCGGCCGATCGCTTCGATGCGGGTGTACGGCTTGGCGAACAGGTGGACAAGGACATGATCTCGGCGCGCGTTGGGCCAGACTTCCGCATGGCGGTTGTGGTAGCGCCTTCATACTTCGCAAGCCGCTCCCGTCCGGTCACGCCTGAAGACCTTGCCGATCATGCGTGCATACCCCTGCGACTGCCCACAGGCGGCTGTGCACCGTGGGAGTTTCGCAAGGAGGGGCGGGAGTTGAAGGTGCGCGTTCAAGGACACGCCGCGTTCAACACCCTCGCGATGATCTGTCAGGCCAGCCTTGAAGGATTCGGGCTCGCCTATCTGCCCGAGGATCTGGTGACCTACCCACTCGAACAGGGTCGCCTGGTGCGTGTTCTTGAGGACTGGTGCCCCCTTCGGCCGGGATATCACCTGTATTATCCAAGCCGGCGCCAACACTCGCCGGCTTTCGCACTCGTGCTGGAAACGCTGCGCTACCGCGACTGAGTGCGGTTGAAATAAGGGTCGTCAGACCTCGACGACCATGGCACCTATCCAAGCCGCCCAGTACAGGAAGTCCGGAGCGTCCGTTTCCCACCGATCCCAGTCTTCCCCAATTTATGAGTTCACGGCCTAGGGCTGCCGGCGTCATCAGAGTGGAAAGGTCGGTAGCGCCGGTCTATGTAAGACACAGTCCCCAATCACGGCAGGCAGGATCATGACCACACATTCGCGCGGCGTTTCCGCAAGCATCGACCCGGTGAAGCTCGACAGGCTGGCGGAGGTCGCCGTCAAGGTCGGGCTGCAATTGCAGCCGGGGCAGGATCTGGTGCTGACCTCGTCTATCGCCGCGCTGCCTCTGACGCGGCGGATCGTCGAGCACGCCTACAAGGCAGGTGCGGGCCTGGTGACGCCGATCTTCAACGATGACGAGATCACGCTGGCGCGCTTCCGCTACGGCGCCGACGCCGGCTTCGACCGCGCCGCCGGCTGGCTCTTTGAAGGCATGGCAAAAGCCTTCGCCAATAATGCGGCGAGGCTTGCCGTGCGCGGCGAGGATCCGTCGCTGCTTTCTTCTCAGGACCCGGCAAAGGTGGCGCGTGCCAACAAGGCGAATTCGATGGCTTACCAGCCGGCGCTGGAGAAGATCACCGGCTTCGATATCAACTGGAACATCGTCGCCTATCCCGATCAGGCCTGGGCCAAGCAGGTTTTCCCGGACGACGCCGAAGACGTCGCCGTGGCCAAGCTAGCCGACGCCATCTTTGCGGCCTCGCGGGTGGACGTCGAAGACCCGATCGGCAACTGGACGGCGCACAATGCGGCGTTGAAGAGCCGCACCGAATGGCTGAACGGCCACAATTTCCACGCACTGCATTTCACCGGCCCCGGCACCGACCTGACCGTCGGACTGGCCGAAGGCCACGAGTGGATGGGTGGTGCCTCGACCGCCAAGAACGGCATCACCTGCAACCCCAACATCCCGACCGAAGAGGTTTTCACCACGCCGCATGCAAGGCGCGTCGAGGGTCATGTCACCAGCACCAAGCCGCTGTCCTACCAGGGCACGCTGATCGACGGCATTGCGGTGCGTTTCGAGGCGGGGCGCATTGTCGAGGCCAAGGCCACGAAGGGCGAGGATGTGCTGCAAAAGGTGCTGGACACCGACGAAGGCTCGCGCCGTCTCGGCGAGGTGGCGCTGGTGCCGCATTCCTCGCCGATCGCCAAGAGCGGGCTGCTGTTTTTCAACACGCTGTTCGACGAGAACGCCGCCTGCCACATTGCGCTCGGCCAGTGCTACTCGAAGTGCTTCGTCGACGGCGCCTCGCTCAGCCAGGACGAGATCGCGGCGCGCGGCGGCAACAAGAGTTTCATCCACATCGACTGGATGATCGGCTCCGACAAGATCGACATAGACGGCATCCACAAGGACGGCAGCCGCGTGCCGGTGATGCGCAAGGGCGAGTGGGTTTAGGCCCGGGATCGCTAAGCGAAGGCCAGCAAGCATCGGCGCCTGCTGGCCCATGCGGAGTTGGCAATGGAGCTCGCGGTCAAGCGCATCTATGAGCCGCCGGCGCCCGATGACGGGCAGCGGGTGCTCGTCGATCGCATATGGCCGCGCGGCATCGCCAACCAGGACGCGGCGCTGACGGCCTGGCTAAAGGACATCGCGCCAAGCGACGCGTTGCGCAAATGGTTCGGCCATGAGCCGGCGCGCTGGGCGGAGTTCCAGCGGCGATACCGCGATGAGCTTGAACGGAACGGCGAGGCGGTGGCGGAACTGCGCGCCTTGCTCCGTGAAGGCAAGGTGACGCTGCTCTACGGCGCCCATGACGAGGCGCACAACAATGCGGTGGCACTGGCTAGCTATTTGCGTGAGAACAATTAGTCACGCCGGCGGGACAGCACCCCTCTCTGTCCTGCCGGACATCTCCCCCTCGTGGGCCCCCAAGGGGGGAGATTGGCAGCTTCGCCGAAAGCGCCCTTCTTTGGAGACTAGCGAACGCCGAAGTGACATCCAATCACCCCACTAGAGTGGGAGATGTCCGGCAGGACAGAGGGGGCGCGACGGATCGCGGCGGGTCGGTCCTATTTCCCACTCACCGCCTGCTGATAAACATCAGGCTTGAAGCCAACGAGAACCCTGTCGCCAAGTTCCAGCACCGGTCGCTTTATCATCGTCGGTTTGGCCAGCATCAGCGCCTTGGCCTTGTTCTCGTCCAGACCCAGTCTGTCCTCCTCCGACAGTTCGCGAAACGTCGTGCTCGCCTTGTTGAGCAGGATTTCCCAGCCGACCTTGCCTGACCAGCCGTTCAGCCGATCCGCGTCAAGCCCGTCTGCCCTGTAATCGTGAAAGCGATAGGCAACATCATGGCTCGCCAGCCAGGAACGCGCCTTCTTGACCGTATCGCAATTGGTGATGCCGTACATGGTGATCGTCAAAACGCTTCCTCGGATCGGTCGAATCTGATGGCACCCTAAAACCGTGCCTCTCACTTTTCCAGCTGCCTTGCCAGGCATCCGTGATTTTTGCGCTTGCCAATAGTAAGGAATTTTCCTAACTATTTTCCCGAGCTAATTTTGGTCACGCGGAATGGCCGAGGCAAGGAAATGACCATGACGAGCCTGCAGACCGAAAGCCCCCCACCGATCGACGGCATTTTCCGTGCGCTCGCCGATCCGACCCGGCGGCGCGTGGTCGAGCGGCTGAACCGAAGCCCCGCCTCGGTCAGCGAGCTTGCCCAGCCGTACGAGATGGCCCTGCCATCCTTCATCGAGCATCTCAGGGTTTTGGAAGGCTGCGGGCTGGTGCGTTCGGAGAAGGCCGGCCGCGTCAGGACCTACCGGCTTGCGCCGGAGCCGCTGAAGCTCGCGGAAAGCTGGCTGGCCGAGCAGCGTGAGCTGTGGGAGCGCCGTCTCGACCAGTTCGACGACTACGTGCTGAAACTCAAGGAGACAGACAGATGAATATGGTCGCGTTTTTTCAACCCGATCCGAAGCTCGACCTCGTGCTCGAACGGACGATCGAGGCGCCACGAGAACTGCTGTGGACGGCCTTGACGAAGCCCGAGCATGTCCGCCAATGGTTCACGCCGAAGCCGTGGATCATCACCGATTGCGAGATCGACCTGCGGCCCGGCGGTCTGTTCCGCACCCGCATGCAGTCGCCCGACGGCAAGGAGGTCAACGACAGGCGTTGCTGCTACCTCGAGATCGTCCAGAACGAGCGGCTGGTGTGGACCGATGCGCTGCTGCCCGGCTACCGGCCGTCAGGCGACCCATTCATCACAGCCGTCATATCGCTGCAATCGCAGGGCGAGGCGACGCGCTACACCGCGACCGCTATCCACCGCGACGAAGCCACGCGCAACAGCCACGAGGAGATGGGCTTTTACGACGGCTGGGGCACGGTGGCGGATCAGTTGGCGGGCTACGTCAAGACGATCTGAGGGGACCCTGGCTTGGCTCACATTGCGGCCACGGAATCGTCGTGGCCGTTCAACCGCCAGCGCCCGAGCTCTTCGTACCGGCCTTGCCGGATCAGACTGCGGATGAGCACAAAGTCACGTACGGTCCAGCTGATGGGTTCGATCGCCCGTTCTCGAACCCTTTGAACCCGCAATTTGTCACGAAGCAATGTAACATGAGGTTCAAAGGAGCTCCCCACAAAGGGCTTCAGCGGGCTGTCGGCGATCAGGGCGGTAAGATTGCGCCAGAACGCTTGCAGCGGCGGGACGCCGTCGCTGCCACGCAGCACCAACGCACCGCCGCCGAAAGCCGACAACCGATCGAACGACACCTCAAACGGTTTCGCCTGGACCATCGAGGCGACGTGGCGGGCGATTTTGACCAATTCCTCCGGCAGTCCATCATAGTCGCCGAGCCCAATAAGCGAGATGTGCAGGCGTTCCGCCGGAAACACTTGCCCTCGCAATCCCGATTCTCGCCGCCAGACGGCGGCCCGGCGTGCAAGCGGCACGGCGATCGTACTTTCAAGAAGAATGGCGAAGAACAGCCGGTCATTCCAGCGCCGATCCAGCTCCTGCCAAGCAGAATAGAACAAAAAGGGAACAAATCAAACGAAAATGATACGAGCGCCGGTACTGGCAGCACCAACGCTCGCAACCACATTTCGGTCGGCCGTATGTTGATGGCTCAGGCGCCGTCGCCGATGATGCCCTTGATCTCGAGGAAATCGTGGATCGCCCGGTCGGCGTATTCGCGGCCGTTGCCTAGCTGGACAGCATAGGGCAGTTGGCGCCACGGCGCAGGCTGATATGCGCCACGTCGCCGACGCTGAATTGAAAACCCTCCGCCCGGCGCGGCGCGTCGATCACCACCTGTGTCCCCTGCCCCAGCTCCGCATGAAGGCGCAAGGTGCGGCCGTGGAAGACGATGCTGTTCACCCGCACCGGTACAGTGCCGGCCGCCGCTTCGGTCGTCGCCAAAAAATCCTCTGGACGCACGCCGATGGTGCGCACCGTGCCCTCGCCAGGCAGTTCGCCCGTCTCCGAAACCGCTTCCAGCGGCAGGGCGCCGGCGGCGAACCGCAAGCGCTCGCCGTCACGGCCGACGAAGCGCGACTGCAGAAGGTTCATCGTGCCGATGAAGCTGGCAACGAATTTGGTGGCGGGCCGGTCGTAGAGGGTCGCCGGCGGCGCAATCTGCTCGATGCGGCCTTTGTTCATGACGACGATGCGATCAGAGATCGACAGCGCCTCGGTCTGGTCGTGCGTGACCATGACGAAAGTGGTGCCGAGGCGCGACTGCAGTCGCTTCAATTCGACCTGCATCTGTTCGCGCAGATGCGCATCGAGCGCCGACAACGGCTCGTCGAGCAGCAGCACGCGCGGTTCGCAGACGATGGCGCGGGCAAGCGCGACGCGCTGGCGCTGGCCACCCGACAATTCGGACACGCGGGCGCCGAGCTTTTCAGCAAGGCCGACCATGTCGAGCGCTGCGCCGACGCGCTTTGCCTGTTCGGCACCGGAGAGCTTGCGCAGCGACAAGCCGAAGCCGACATTTTCGGCGACGTTCATGTGCGGGAACAGCGCGTAGTCCTGGAATACGGTATTGACCGGACGGTCGAAGGGCCTGAGCGCACTGATGTCGCGGCCTTCGAGCAGAACCTTGCCGCTCGACGGGCTTTCGAAGCCGGCGATGACCCGCAGGCTGGTGGTCTTGCCGCAGCCGGATGGTCCGAGCAGGGTCAGGAACTCGCCGCGCGAAATATCGAGATCGACGGCATCGAGCCCGACGATGCTGCCGGGGAATATCTTGGAGACCTTGTCCAGCCGGACGAGTGGATCAGGTGCCATCGCGAACCTCGGACGGCTTGGTCGTGTTGACCCACAGGATCTGGCAGCGCTCGCTGCCCGGATTGCGGAAAGCATGCAGCAAGGTGCTCTTGAAGGCGAAGCTGTCGCCGGCCTTCAGGCCGTATCTGGTCGAATCGACCACCAGCTCGACCTCGCCCGAAAGGACGAACCCGAATTCATGGCCGGCATGGGCGTAGGCTTCGGCGGTGCCGCCACCGGCCTCCACCGTCACCAGCATGCCGGTCAGCGCAGCAGCCGGCGGCGACAGCAGCGACTTGGCGATGCCTTCCGACTTGACCGGGATCTGACGCCGGCTGTTGGCGCGCACACAATAAAGATCGTTGCCGGCGTCGTTGCCGTCGGCGATCAGCGCGGACGGCTCGATGTCGAGGGCGGCGGCGAGCGGCCAGATCACTCGGACCCGCAATGACGACATGCCGCGCTCGATCTGGCTCAGCGCTCCGATCGAGACGCCGGCTTTGGCTGCAAGTTCGGCCAGCGAGAGATTACGCTCCAGCCTGAGCGCCCGCACGCGCCGGCCGACCCTGACGTCGGCGTCGTCCTTCGGCTTCTCAGCCGCTTCGTCCAGCATGTCCATCCATTCGTCCTTTTTGCCAACGCTTTCCCTTCCCCTTGCGGGAGAAGGAAGAAGCAGGCTCAGCCGCCCGCCTTGACCTTCTCGAACATCTTGGCGAGTTCATCATTCTGTTTCATCGGCCCGGTGAAGATGGTGGTCTTCAACATCACTTCCGGATCGGACGGCAGCTGCAATTTCTCCAGCTCCTCCTTCGGCACGGCAGCGAAAGCCGAGCTGGTCGAGCTGCCATAGCCATAGGCCTGGATCAGGTATTTGCCCGAGTCCGTTTCCAGCCGGCTGTTGATGAAGTCATAGGCGAGGTCGACGTTCTTGGCGTCCTTGAGCATGACGAAACCGCAAGCCCAGGTAAGCATGCCTTCCTTCGGCTTCATGAACTCGACAGGCACGCCTTGCTTCTTCAGCGACGTGGCCGAGGCATTCCAGGTCATGGCGGCGACCAGCTGGCCGCTGGCCAGCGCCTGTTCGACCGATGTCATGTCTGTGGTGTAGTTTGAGAGCAGCGGGCGCTGCTCGCGCAGTTTCTCCGCAACCTTGTCCATCTGTTCCGCCGTCATGTCGAATGGATTGACGCCGGCAAGAAGGGCCGCCACCACCGGAGTGTCGTGGACGGCATCGATGGTCGCCATGCGCCCGGCATATTGCTTGTCCCAGAGCAGGTTCCAGCTCGCTTCCGGGTTCTTCACCAGATCGGTGCGGTAGAGAATCGAGGTGTTGCCCCAGTCCCACGGCACCATCCAGACCTTGCCGTCGCCGGCCTGCAGGTCGGGCAGGTTCTTGAAGACCGGGAAGATCGAATCCCAGTTCATGATGCGCTTGGTGTCGATCGGCTGCAGCAGGCCTTCCTTGTTCCAGCGCGCCACCTTGTCATAGCATGGGTGCGCGACATCGGGGCGGAAGCCGGCCTTGACCTTGGTGAAAGCGTCATCGTCGTCGCCGAACATCGAGGCTTCGACACCATCCGGGTGCGCGGCGAGGAAGCTCTTGTTGAAGTCGGGCAGCTCATAGCCCGACCAGGTGAAATATTGCAGCTTGTCGCCGGCAAAAGCGACAGTCGACGCAAGCGCCAGCGCGAAGGCGGCCAGTCCGGTTTTCGCTGTCTTTGTCGTTATCGATTTCAGGTCGAATGCCATTGCAGTTCTCCTCTTTCGGTTTCTTCTGGTTTTGACAGCCTGGCGGTCGCTGGCCGCTGAGCGGCGGCAAGCCCGCGATGGCGCAGGATTTCGGCGAGTGCGGCGGTGACGAAGGACACGGCCAAGATCGCCGTGCCCAGCGCCATGACGGTCGGCAGCGATTTCGGGAAGCGCAGCTGGCTCCAGATATAAAGCGGCAGCGTCGGCTCGGTACCGGCAAGGAAGAAGGCGACGATGAACTCGTCGAACGAGGTCAGGAAGGCCAGCATGAACGCCGAGATAATGGCGGGCAGGCTGAGTGGCAGCATCACCCGCCTGAAGGTCGTCCAGTCGGAGGCGCCGAGGTCGAGCGCTGCCTCACGGATGGTCTTCGGGATGGCGGCGAAGCGGCTGCGCATGACCACCACCGTCGCCGGCAGCGCCACCAATATGTGGCCGAGCACAATGGCAATGCGCGACGGCCCAAAGCCGGCGAGGTTGACCAGGATGAGCAGCGATATGCCGACGATGACGCCTGGGATCAGGATCGGCAGCCGCGCTATGGCACTGATGGTGGCGGCCAGCGGCGAGCGTCCGTAGAGGTCCATATAGGACACCGTGATGCCACAGAGCGTGGCGCCGGTGGCGGCAATGGCGCCGATGACGAGGCTGTTGGCGAGCGCACCGGACAGCGCCGAATTGCCTAACAGCGTGCCGTACCATTCAAGCGTAAAGCCTTGCAGGGGAAATGCCGCCTGGACGGAATTGTTGAAGGAAAACAGCGGGATCAGCAATATCGGCAGATACAGGAACACCAGATAGGCAAGGACGTAGGCTCCCAGCCAGCCGCCGCCCTGCCTTGCATCGATACGCGTCCCGTTCATGTGCGGCTGCCGTATCGGCGGTCGGCGAAGCGCACCACCAGCACCACGGCGAGAATGACCAGCATGACGGCGACGGCGAGTGCGGCGCCGAACGGCCAGTCATTGGCCTTGCCGAACTCGGCCTGGATAAGCGTGCCGATCATGGTGCTGGCCGGGCCGCCGACCAGCGCCGGCGTGACGTAGTCGCCGACCGTCGGCACAAAAACGACGAGGGCCGCGGCCAGCACGCCAGGCATCGAATTTGGCAGCACGATGCGGCGGAAGCTGGTGAACGGTTTTGCGCCGAGATCGGAAGCGGCTTCGAGCAGCGATTTCGGGATGGTGTCCAGCGCCACATAGATGGGCAGGATAGCGAACGGCGCATAAGCGTGGGCGAGCGTGACAACGACTGCTGTCGGCGTATTGAGGAAGGTCAATGTCGGCTCCGACCAGATGCCGCTTTCAATCAGCGCCGAGTTCAGCACGCCATTATAGGCAAGCACGATCTTCCAGGCGAAGACGCGCAGAAGATAGCTGGTCCAGAACGGCAGGGTCAGCAGGAACAGCAGCAGCCCACGCCGCCGCCCGGCATGGAAAGCCAGATAATAGGCGACGGGATAGGCGGTGACGACGGTTGCGAGCGTGACCAGGCCGGCGATGCCCAGCGAGCGCAGCGTCACCGTCCAGTACAGCGGATCGGTGGCCACAGTGACGAAATTCGCAAGGGTAAAACCAGCCCCCAGCAGCGAGCCGTCATTGCCGCGGAAGGCAAGGAACAACACCAAGCCAAGGGCGAAAAGGATCAGCAGAAAGGTGACCAGCCCGCCGGGCAGCAGCATAGCGAAACGGAAGCCTGGCGAAGACCGGGTTTCCGGCAGCGGCTGCGTTGCGGCAATGGTCGACATTGACTGTCCGTCGAAATTTGAAATCGACTAAGCTTTTTTCATATTGGTGAAACTGTCAAGCTGTTTCACGCTTGGGAATGAAAGTCAGCGTTCGAACGCGTCCAGCATCCGGTACCAGGCGATGGTCGCGGCAACGCCGACCTGCCGAAACGCGTGAAAAGGGATCGGCCGGATCGGCGATATCGGGAACGGCAATTGCCTGGTGTCGCCGCTCGACAGATAGGAGGCGATGCGCTCGCCAAGCGCGGTCATCAGGCCGATGCCGCGGCCCTGGCAGCCGACGACCGCCAGCAGACCCTTCTCTGGCTCGTGGATATGCGGGAGATGGTCCGGCGTCATTGCCGCCCGGCCGAACCACCGCTTTTCAATGGCAATGTCTGACAGCGCCGGATAAAGCCGCAGCAGCGCGCGTTCAAGATGCGCCCAGTCGGCCGGGCCGTTCGGCAAAGCCATGCGGCCGCGCCCGCCGAGCACCAGCCGGCCGTCGGCACTCTTGCGGTAATAGACGAGGATGCGGCGCGAATCCGAAACCGCCTGCCCTTCCGGCAGGATCGCCGCAGCGAGATTGGACGATAGCGGCGCTGTCGCGATCTGGAAGGAATGCAGCGGAACGATCGTCTCGGCGAGGCCGGGAAGCAGGCCGCCGGTATAGGCGTTGGTCGCCAGAACGACCGCCTTGGCCTTCAGTCCGGCGCCGCTTTCCGCCGAAACGTGCCAAATGCCAGCACCCTTGCTGATCTGCATCACGTTCTGGCGTTCGGCGATCTTCACGCCCGCCGCGGCAGCGACGCGCGCCAGTTCCGACGTGTAGGCGAGCGGATCGATGACACCGGCGCGGCGATCGAGCCAGCCGCCGAGATAGCCTTGCGCGCCGGTCATCGTCGCAATCTCCGTCGCGCTCAGCAGCCGGACATCGGCGCCGCGGGCGCGCCACTGCCGATCCCGGTTTGCCGCCGCTTTTAGCGCGGTCCCGGTATGCGCCGCCTGGATCCAGCCATTACGGACGAACGGCACCGCCAGTCCTTCGTCGCGGATCAATTCGAAGACGGTGTCAGCGGTCGAGGCGGCAAAGTTGACGAGCGCTTCGCCGCGCTCCAGACCAAAATGCTCCAGCAGCCAGTCCGGATCGTATTTCAGGCCGGGAATGACCTGACCGCCGTT
The DNA here is from genome assembly GCF_040317735.1 of Mesorhizobium sp. M1399. Taxonomy (NCBI): domain Bacteria; kingdom Pseudomonadati; phylum Pseudomonadota; class Alphaproteobacteria; order Hyphomicrobiales; family Phyllobacteriaceae; genus Mesorhizobium; species Mesorhizobium sp. M1399. The sequence goes on along the minus strand of NZ_JAMYKZ010000001.1, from coordinate 423,832 downwards.
CAGGCCGGATGCGCCATTACCGATTTCGCCGGCGTCCAGCACCTGGACGGCAAGACCGAGCCGGGCGGCGTGCAAGGCCGTCGACAGCCCCATGATGCCGCCGCCGACGATGACGACATCGACGCGTCGGCCGGCTGGAAAAAGCGACTGGAACGCGGTTGCTGTCCGCGGCTTTTGCCAGATTGGATCGGAAAACCGTAAGCGCAAGCGTCACCTGGAGATTTCAGTAAGTGAAAACCCTAGCGACGATTTCATTATTTTGAAAGAGCGTTTTCCATGGCCATTGGCGCACGTCAGGCTCGATCAAGGTCCAGCGATGCGAAGACCGCTGGAAAGAATTGACAAAGCTCATCCTGGAAGCGGGATAGACGTTTGGCGGGAATTTGTTGAAAGTGCCGCGGCCAAAGGACAAGACAACAGGAAACGCAAGTCATGACGAACGCCACACATTTGCCCGCCGAGGGCCTCTTCGTAGGCCGCGCCCGGACGAGCGATGCTTCCCATCCGCTGGTGGTCACGGTGCGCGACGGCACGGTCTTCGACATCACGTCAAATGTGGCACCGACCGTACGCGACATTTGCGAATTGCCGGATCCGGCAGGACACGTCCGCTCGGCCAAGGGGCGGCCGATCGGCCCGCTCGAAGCCATTGCCGCCAACAGTTTCGAGACAGCGCGCGATCCGGGAACGCCGTACCTGCTGTCCCCCGTCGACCTGCAGGCGATCAAGGCGTCTGGCGTTACCTTTGTCGTCAGCCTGCTCGAGCGCGTCATCGAGGAACAGGCGCGCGGCTCGGCGGAGAAGGCCGACGCCATTCGAGCCGACATCGCCGGGCTGATCGGCCACGATCTGTCGAAGCTCAAACCCGGCTCGCCGGAAGCGATGGAGATCAAGGCCAAGCTGATCGCGCGCGGCGCCTGGTCGCAATATCTGGAAGTCGGCATCGGGCCCGATGCCGAGATCTTCACCAAATGCCAGCCGATGGCCTCGGTCGGCTTCGGCGCCGATGTTGGCCTGCATCCGGTTTCGACATGGAACAATCCGGAGCCGGAGATCGCCATGATTGCCGCCAGCAGCGGCAGGATTGTCGGGGCGACGATCGGCAACGACGTCAATCTGCGCGACGTCGAGGGACGCTCGGCGCTCCTGCTCGGCAAAGCCAAGGACAACAACGCTTCGGCAGCACTTGGCCCCTTTATCCGGCTGTTCGACGAGACATTTTCCATCGGCGACGTGAAGAAGGCGGTCGTACGGCTGAAGGTCGAGGGCGAGGACGGGTTCTCGCTGGAGGGCGCCAGTTCGATGGCCGAGATCAGCCGTTCGCCGGAAGAGTTGGTCGCCGCCGCGATGGGGCCGCACCACCAGTACCCGGACGGGCTCGCGCTCTATCTCGGCACGATGTTCGTGCCGTCGAAGGATCGCGGCGAAAAAGGCAAGGGTTTTACCCACAAGGTCGGCGACATCGTCACCATCTCGTCGGAGAAGTTCGGCGCCTTGGTCAACCGCGTGCGGCTGTCACCCGACTGCCCGCACTGGACCTATGGCGCCAGCCATCTGATGCGCGACCTCGCCAGAGCCGACCTGATCTGAATAGAGAACGATCCAATTCGGCAGTAACCAGGCCGTGAACCGCCTCTATTTCGGGACGGGCAAGCAGGAGCCGCCGAGGATCAGATGGGTCGGAAAGGCGATGCGTTGCGCCGGCCGCTCGCTCTGGCGGCCGAGCCGCTCCAGCAGAAGCTGTGCTGCGGTGCGGCCGATCTCCTCGACGGCCCGGTCGATGAGCGTGATCGGGCCGGGATAAAGCAGCGCGACGTCCGACCTGTCGCAGCCGATCAGCGAGATATCGCCCGGGACCGAAACGCCTTGCTGCTGGATGGCGCGCAGCACGCCGACCAGAATGCGGTTGCCGGCGGCGATGATGGCGGTTGGACGCTCCTTCATCTGGAACAGGGCGGTGGCCTCGCGGAAACCGAAGTCCACCGAGAGGCTTTGCGAGCGGATCAGGTCCTGCGGCACCGGCAGGCCGCTGCGCTGGAACGCCTCGACGAAGCCGCGCACCCCGTTCACGGCCCGGCCTGATGTCGCTGCCGGCCGTGATGATGGCAATGCGACGGTGCCCGAGTTCGATCAGATAGCTTGTCGCCTGCCGTAACCCGGCGGCGTGCTCGGTCAGCACCGCGTCGATCTCGAGCGGAATGTCGCGATCGAGCAGTACTGATGGAATCCGCAACTCCTTCAAGCGCTTGATGGTGCGCGCATCCTGTTCGTTGTTGATGGTCATGATCATGCCGTCGGCCCGCCCATGCTGCAGCATGTCGATCGCCGCCGCCTCCTCGGTGGCGCGGCCGTTGGTGCTCATCAGGTAAAGCGAATAGCCGCGCTGGCGCATTTCCGCGTCCACCGCCTTGAAGCAACTGGCATGCCAGGGATTGGCAATGTCGTCGATGACGAAACCAACCGTCATGGTGTTTCGACGGCGCATGTTCTGGGCGCGCGAATCGGGCTGGAAGCCGAGCGACTGGATTGCCGCGCGTACCTTCCCCAACGTCTCCGGCCTGACAGTCTCAGGCGCGTTCAAGCTCCGCGAAACGGTTCCGACGGACACGCCGGAAACGCGCGCCACGTCGCGTATTGTCGCCGCCAGAATCCGGGTTTTCCATGTCGCGAAACTGAAAATCGAACGCGACATGATGAATGCTGGCGACTTCCGCGTCTCGCCGCTGGAAGTCGAGGCAGCGCTTGCGCCCTGCCCCGGCGTCGCCGAGATCGCCGTTGCCGAACACCGGGTGCGCGACGATGTCTCGGTCATCGCGGCCTATGTCGTGCGCAAGGCAGGCGTCAGCGTCAGCGCCGAAGATATCGTCGCCCTGGCGGGGCAAAGGCTCGCCGCCTACAAACGGCCGAAACAGGTGTTCTTCGTGCCGAGCCTGCCGCGCAGCGCCAACGGCAAATTGCTGCGCCGAAATCTCGCGCCGGACTGAAGTGGTTCAGGTCTTCTGCGTCGGCTTCTTTGCGGCTCCCCGACCCCCAGCGAAGCGGGCGAGCACCGCCTCGGTATCGGCGTCGAACGGACGGCCCTGATGACGCAGGCGGCCGGGTGTCTTCGACATGCCGGCAACGACATTCTGCATCACCACGCCGTCCACTTCGGCGATCATACCGCGGGCGCGGAAATGCTCGTCGTCAAAGATGTCCCTCATGTCGAGGACCTTGGCGATTGCCGCATCGACGCGGCGGAACTCGCGCAGCACCTCCTCGGATGGCCGGCCGGCGACCCAGGCGGCGACATAGGCCTCCAATGCCTCGCGGTTCTGGCTGCGGGCCTGGAAGCCGGCAAAGCGGGGATCGTCACCGTGACCGATCAAGGCCAGGACGCGGCGGGCGACGGAATCGGACGAGCTCGAAATCGCCACCCACACGCCATCGGCGCAACGATAGGTGCCGCGCGGGACGGTGTAGGGGATGCCGGAGCCGAGCCGCGGCTGCAGATAGCCGAGATGGGCATAGGCGGACGGTAACGGCCCCATGATCTGGAACATCGAGTTGAGCAGATTGACGTCGACTGTCTGGCCTTCGCCTGTCCGCTCGGCATGACGCAGCGCCGCCAGCGCCGCAAAGGCGCCGACAAGGGCGGTGACTTCGTCGGTCATGGCGATCGGCGGCAGCAGCGGCGGGCCCCCGGCCTCGCCGAGGAGCCCGGAAAACCCACTCATCGCCTCGGCAATCGTGGCGAAGCCCGGATGCATGGCATAGGGACCATCCTGGCCGAAACCGGTGATGCGCAGGATCACCAGCCTGGGATTGCGGCGCAGCAGTTCGTCCGGCGCAAAACCCAGCGCCTCGAGCTTGCCCGGCCGCATGTTCTCGATCAGTACGTTGGCGTCGAGCAGCAGCGACCAGAGATTTTCCTTGCCGGTATCGGTCTTGAGGTCGAGCGCAATGACCTGCTTGTTTCGGTTGACCAGTTTCCAGAAATAGGAATCCGTTTCCCCCGGACCGGTCCACCCCATGCGGCGGGTCGGATCGCCACCCGGCCCCTCGACCTTGATGACCTCCGCGCCGAAATCAGCAAGATAACGGCCGGCACCCGGCCCGGCTACGACGGTGGCCAGCTCGATGACGCGGACGCCGTCGAGCGGCCCCGACGCTTCGGCCTTCGGCACGGTCTTGGTCGCTGGCGGAGCCGGCTTGTCCATCACGCGTCCTTCCCGGGGCGCAGCGGCAGCAGGACCGAGCGCGTGAATGTGCAGACTTTGAGCCGGTCCTGGTTGAACCCATCCGTGCGAACGGTCAAAACCCCCTCGCCCTGCCTGGAGGCGGATGGACGCTGCGCCAGTATTTCGGTCTCGCCATAGAGCGTATCGCCATGGAACAACGGAGCGAGATGGCGCAGCTCGCTAAGGCCGAGATTGGCGACCGCGCGTCCGGAAATGTCGGGTACGCTCATGCCGAGAAGCAGCGAGTAGACATAGGTGCCGACGACGACATTGCGGCCTTGCGCCATTTCGGTCTCGGCGAAATGGCGGTCGATGTGGAGCGGGCTGGCCGCCATGGTCAGCAGGCAAAAGAGGTGGTCATCGGCCTCGGTAACGGTCTTGCCCGGCCAGTGCTTGAACACGTCGCCGATCTCGTAGTCGTCGAGATACGAGCCAAACCTTTCGTCGCGGGCCGAATGAACCCTCGGCATGTCAGACCTCGAGCACCAGGGTCGGGGCGCCGGTCCTCACGTCATCGCCGACAGCGATCAATATCTCGATGACGGTTCCGGCGAAGGGTGCGGGAACCTCGACCTGGGTTTTGTCGGTCTCCACCGTGAACAGGGTTTGCCCCTCGGTGATCTTGGCACCGATGCTGGCCTGGATTTCGCTGATGACGACTTCATCGACGGCATCGCCGACCTTGGGCATCTTGAGTGTGGAACGCATCGTCAGTTCTCCGTCTGCAAGGCGAGGGTTGAAGGAAGTCCGCCGGCTGGCAGCCAGGCTTCGCGGCGGATGGGCGCTTGAAAACACCCACTTCTTCGTTGCCAGACGACAAGACCCCCGCCAAGATCGAGCGCAAAGACTTCGGTGAAATTCGAGGCGGCACGCGTTCTCATCACAGCGCCTTGCCCGTGGTGCCGTCGAAGAGATGCGCGCGGCTACCATCGATGACGAGTTCCAGCATCGTGTCGCGGCGCGGCACCTTGTCGGCGCTGACGCGAAGCACGATCAGGCGGGCATCCCGGCGCACCAGCTCGGCCGGATCGGCGGGAGTGCCGATCGAATAATCATCAGCGGTGCGGATGACGACCTGGGGATTGGCTGGAGCCACCGCGATGAAGGATTCAGGTTCGAGCTGTTCGACCAGCTCGACACGGCCGGCCAGACAGCTTGCTGCCCCCCCGCTGGCCGAAGCTTCGCCTGCAGGCCGCCATGACAGGTGCTCCGGCCGGAGGCCGACCAGCAATGTTCTGCCGGCCGGGAGGTCGTGGGCATCCGACTTCGGTGTCACAACCAGCCGACCGTCGCCGATGGACACGACCATCTTGCCGCGCCCGGCATCGACTACAGTTGCCTCAAGGAAATTCATCGCCGGGCTGCCGATGAAACCGGCAACGAAAATGTTGGACGGCGCGTGATAGAGCGCGTGCGGCGTGTCGTACTGCTGCAGCGCGCCGCGCGAAAAGACGGCGACGCGGCTGCCGAGCGTCATCGCTTCGACCTGGTCGTGGGTGACATGGATTGTGGTGACGCCGAGCCGCACATGCAGGCGGCTGAGCTCGGCGCGTAGCTGGACGCGCAATTTCGCGTCAAGATTGGAGAGCGGCTCGTCGAGCAAAAAGGCCTCCGGATCGCGCACAATGGCGCGGCCCATGGCGACACGCTGCCGCTGGCCGCCGGAGAGCTCGCGCGGCTTACGGTCAAGCAGATCGGCGAGGTCGAGAATTCGCGCCGCTTCGCTGACGCGGCGGTCGATCTCGGCCTTGGCAAATTTACGCAACTGCAGCGCGAAGGCGATGTTCTCGCGCACCGTCATTTGCGGATAGAGCGCATAGTTCTGGAAGACCATGGCAATGTCGCGATCGCGCGGCGACACCTCGTTCATCACCTTGCCATTGATGCTGATCTTGCCGGTGGTGATGGATTCCAGCCCAGCGATCATGCGCAACAATGTCGACTTGCCGCAGCCGGACGGGCCGACGAAGACGACGAACTCGCCGTCCTCGACCTCAAGGTCGACGCCATGGACCGCCGAAACGGCGCCATAGAGCTTGCCGACCTTCTGCAGGCTGATCGATCCCATCAACACCCTTCCCTGCGCAACGGCCTGCAAGCAGCCAGGCGCGGGCGATGCAGGAGCGCATTTCGCACCGTTGGCGACTGCCGACAAAAGCGGTCCCGCACCAGAAATTGTGGCGCGAGACTAGGCAATTCGAGAATCTATGTCAATCGTTTGACCAGACCAGATCAATCGGTTGACCAAACCGCCTCGCGGGGCTATGGTTGCTCCGCTTTCCCGGGTCGGCCGGGGTCCTTGGGAGGGGATGGAATGCCTGGTCCTTCAACTATCGTCGATATCAGCGTCGCCGCCATACAGGGCCAATTGCCGGCGCCGGTGATCTTTGGCGACTGGGTGATGAAGCAAAGGGAATTCGTGGTCGTGCGGCTGCGCACGCAGTCCGGCCATGAGGGCTGGTCGTTCACGCTGACGCGGGATGGCGCCTGCGCCGAGCAGATCCGCAAGAGCATCGCCCCAGTTTATATCGGTACCGACGTTGGCGACCGCGTGAAGACCTTCAAGACAGCCAAGGGGCGCAGCTACGGTTCGCACAGCGCCGGTGTCGGCTTGCGCGCGCTGTCGCAGGTCGACCTCGCCGCATGGGACGCGGCAGCAAAGATAGCCGACAAGTCGATCGCCGAGTTCCTCGGCGGAACAACCGCGCCAATGCCGGCAACCGCGATCGTCGGCTACCCGCCGGCGCTGATGAACCCGCAGCAGATCGGCGACCAGGTGAAAGGGCTCTATGCCGCGGGCTGGCGCCGGTTCAAGGCGCCAATGGGCGTCACGCTGGATGAATCCGAAGCGCGGCTGCGCGCCGCGCGCAGGAACGCGCCGGACGCCTGGCTCGGCACCGATCTGGTCTGGATGTTCTCGGACGTCGACGCGGCTGCCGCCTATGCCAACCGCCTCGCCGATCTCAATATGGGCTGCATCGAAGACATCTTCCCGCCGGGAAACGCCAGGAAGCTCGCCGAGCTGCGCAAACGCGTGCCAATGCCGATCTGGCAAGGCGACGAACAGGGCGGCTCTTACTATCCCGAAGCGCTGATCATGGCCGGCTCCGTCGACCGCGTGCGCGTCGACCTGACCTGCATGGGTGGGATTACCGGCGGCCGCGCCATTATCGACGAGTGCCTTGCCGCGGGCGTCGATTTCGGTCCGCACATGTTCGCGCATGTGCACAGCCAGGTGTTCAGCGCCTGGGGCTTTTCCGACAAGCCGGTCGAATGGGGCGTGCCGTGGAGCGGCGTCGACCCCTATGCGGACAGCCTGGTGCAACCGGAAATCATCAAGGGCGGGCTGATGAAGCCGCTTCCTGCCAAACCCGGCTTCGGCGACATGCTCAACCGGGAATGGGCGCTGAGCCAGCCGCACCAGGATCCCGACCACATTCTCAACTGACCAAAGCCGCCGCGGAGCGGCCTAGACACGGGCATAGCGATGACCGACGACCAGACCGTTCCCGCCAATTATGCAGCGGGCCTCTTCGACCTCTCCGGCCGCGTCGCCGTCGTGACCGGCGGCGGCAGCGGGCTGGGTGCCGCGATCGCGATCGGCTACGCGCAATTGGGCGTCACCGTCATCGTTGCCGACATCAACATGGCCGGCGCCGAAGCGACGCGCGCAACGATCGCCGAACAGGGTGGCAAAGCCGAGGTCGCCAGCCTCGATGTCACCAAGCGCGACCAGTGCTTCGCCTTGGCCGAGGCGGTCAAGCGCGGTCACGGCCATGTCGACATACTGGTCAACAGCGCCGGCTCGGCCTTCCGCAGCCCGGCCGAGGAGTTCCCCGAGGACAAATTCAACTTCATCCTCGACCTCAACCTGAAGGGCACGTATTTCTGCTGCCAGGCCTTTGGCGGAGTGATGCTCGGCCAGAACAAGGGCTCGATCATCAACATCGCCTCGATCGGCTCGTTCAAAGCCTATCCCTGGGCGAGCGCCTATCTCGCGTCGAAGGGCGGCGTCCTGCAGGTCACCCGCGCACTGGCGCTCGAGTGGCGCGACCGCGGCGTCAGGGTCAACGGCATCGGGCCGACACTGATGGAATCGCCGCTGACCAGGGCGGCGGGAGCGACAAGCTCGATCACCGCCGATTTCATCAAGGCGCGTATGCCGCGGCCGCGACTCGGCTTGCCGCGCGAACTGATCGGCACGGCGGTGTTCCTCGCCAGCGACGCCTCGGAACTGGTCACCGGCCATGTCGTCATGTGCGACGACGGCTATCTGAACGCCTGACCAAAGGAGCGCAGACGGAATGGCCAGGATCACGAAAGCCCATCACACCGGCTTCACCGTGCGCTCGCTCGACCGCTCGATCGCGTTCTATCGCGACGTGCTCGGATTCGAGCTGGCGTTCCAATGGAACCCGCGTGCGCCCTATATCGGCGAATTGGTCGGCTATCCAGAAGTCGACCTGCACAGCGCCATCCTGCGCCTGCCCGGTACCGACGTCTGCCTCGAGCTTCTGGAATACCGCAATGTCGAGCAGATTCCCGTCGACATGCATAACGGCAATGTCGGCAATGGCCACATCGCCTTCAACGTCGATGACCTCATGTCGTTCTACGAAAAACTGACGGCGATGGGCGTCAAATCCGTGTCGCCGCCGGTGACACCGACGATCGGGCCGAACAAGGGCGGCAAGGCGGTTTACCTGATCGACCCGGACGGCTTCCGCGTCGAGCTCATCGAAAGTGCCCAAGCCTTCGGCAGCTACAAACCGGAATGACGCCAGTGCCGATAAAAACGTTTCCAAATCTTTTCCGCTGCGATGATTTCGCCGACGCTATCGACGATCCGAGCAGTGCATTGGGAGGTCTGAACCTTGGCTAAAATCTGGATACGGCAAGCGGTTCTGCGGGCGCTTGACGATGCAATGACGGATGACCCCAGCGTCATCGTCATGGGTGAAGACATCGCCGCCGCCGGTGGTCCGTTCAAGGTGACCGAGGGGCTGCTTGCCACGCACGGCCCCGAACGGGTGATCGACACACCGATTTCGGAAATGGCGTTCATGGGTGCCGCGGTCGGTGCTGCCGTCTGCGGCCTGAAGCCGGTGGTCGAGATGATGTTCATCGAATTCATCGGCGTCGCGCTCGACCAGTTGACGACGCAGGCGGCAACGATGCGCTATCTGTCGCGCGGCCGGCTGACCACGCCGCTCGTCGTGCGCGCGTCAGCCGGCGCCGGCCAGGGGTTTGGCTGCCAGCATTCGCAGATGCTCGACCACTGGTTCCGCGGCACGCCCGGCCTCAAGGTCGCGGTGACCAGCAATGCACGCACGACCTATGGCCTGCTGCGGTCGGCGATCGAAGATCCGGATCCGGTGGTGGTGCTCGAACCGCGTGTGCTTTACGCCGAGCGCGAGGAATACGAATTCGACCGCAACTACCGCATTCCGCTCGGCCAGGCCGAGATCGCGCGGCCCGGCACCGACGTGACGCTCGTCACCTGCGGCGCGATGCGGCGGGTGGCGCTCGCGGCAGCGGAAACCAGCCACGCCAATATCGAGGTCGTCGACCTTCTGACGCTGTGGCCATGGGACCGCCGGAGTGTTGCCGAATCGGTTGCGCGCACAGGCCGCCTAGTGACACTCGAGGAGGCGCCGGCCGGCAGCGGCTGGGGCGGCGATGTCGTCTCGTCGATCGCCATCGAAGCGTTCGGCCGGCTGAAGGCGCCGCCGCATCGTATCACTCTTCCCGAAGCGCCCGTACCTTATAGCGGCGCGCTGGAAGCCCGTTTCCTGCCGAGCCCGGCCTATGTGGCCGAGCAGATCGCGACGCTTGTCTCGACCAACAAGCCACCCCTGCCGTGGTGGAGGAACGCAGCATGACGCTCTCCAATTCGAATGTGCCGATCGTGCGGCGCGAGGCCTTGAAGAACAGGCTGGAGCAGCTCACGCGCATGGTCGAGATTCGCGCGGTCGAGGAGCGCATCCAGAAACTCTTCGCCGAAGGGCACGTCCGCGGCAGCACGCATCTTGCCAGCGGACAGGAGGCCGTCTCGGTCGGCATCGCGCGCTCGATCGATCCCGACGACATCGTCACCTGCACCTATCGCGGCCATGGCCATGCATTGGCGCTCGGCGTGTCGCCAACGGCGGTCATCGGCGAGATCTGCGGCCGCGTCATCGGTTGCGCCGGTGGCCTCGGCGGTTCCATGCATCTGGTCGAGCCGGAGGTCGGGCTGCTGCCGACCGCCGCCATCGTCGGCGCCGGCCTGCCGATCGCCTGCGGCGCGGCGATGGCGGCTCGCGCCCGCGGCAAGGACCGCATCGCCGTATCCATTTTCGGCGACGGCTCGGCCAATATCGGCGCCTTCCACGAGTCGCTCAATTTCGCGGCGATCCGCAAGCTGCCGGTGGTCTTCGTCTGCGAGAACAATCTCTACGGCGAATACACCCGTATCCAGCTGTCGACGCCGGTCGAGGACATCGCCATACGTGCCGCGAGCTACAACATGCCGGGCGTCGTCGCCGACGGGCAGGATGTCGACAAGGTGGCGGAGGCGATGGCGACCGCCGTCGCCCGCGCCCGCCGCGGCGGAGGGCCGACACTGATCGAAATGAAGACCTATCGCTATTCCGGCCATTCACGTTCGGACCCGGCGACCTATCGGCCGGCCGGCGAGCTCGATGCCTGGCTGAAGCGTGACCCTATCGACATCCTGGCAGAGCGGCTGGCCGGCGAAAAAATATTGGCGCCGGGCGGTCTCGACCAGCTTAAGGCCGACATAAGCGATGCCGTGGAGCGGGCGACAATGGAGGTGCTGGACTCACCGGCGCCGGATCTCGGCGAAATCCTGTCGCATGTCGGCGCCCATTCGGCTGGAGGGGACCAGAGATGGAATTTCTGGTCGAAATAGAGGTCAATTTCCCGCCCGACGGCGACCCCCGGCAAAAGGCGGAGCTGATCGCGGCAGAAGGCCGTCGCGCCAAGGAATTGGCCGCGGCCGGCATCGTGCGCCGGCTGTGGCGTCAGCCGGGCCGATGGGCGAATTTCGGCATCTGGGAGGCGCCCGACGCGACCGCGCTGCATGAGGCGATCGCGTCGCTGCCGTTCTACCCCTGGCTGAAGGTGGTGGTGCGGCCGCTGGCAGCGCATCCTTCTGATCCGGGCCGAAGCTGACGAAGGATCAGCAGCGTGAGCACGTCTCCACCCGCAATAGGCATCGACGGTCCGTTCTACGAGGATCTCCGCATCGGCGACCGCTTCGACGGAGCGCCGGTGATGCGGCTGAGCGACGGCCTTGCCGCTGCCCACCATACAATCGTCGGCGGCAGGCTGAGGCTGGCCTTCGATGCGGCACTGTCGGCATCCGTGACCGGACTAAAGCAGCCTTTTGCCGCGCCGGCGCTGGTCTGGGACGTGGCGATCGGCCAGTCGACGCTGGTGACGCAGCGGGCGATCGCCAACCTCTTCTACCGCGGTCTGATCTTTCGCCGGGCGCCGGCGATCGGCGACAGTTTGAAGACCGTTACCACCATCATCGGGCTGCGGTCCGCCGCCGCCAGGCCGGGGCGTGCGTCGCGCGGCCTGGTCACCATGCGGATCGCCACCAGCGATCAGGAGGACCGACCGGTACTCGATTTCTGCCGGTGCGCGCTACTACCGGCCAGACAGGCAGGGGATGGTGCCGCGCAGGGCGAAACCGATCCGCCGCGATCCGAGTTCATGGGAGCGCCGGCGGCGATCGGCGGATGGAACCTCGACGCTTACCGCAAGGCGGTGCCTGGCCCGCATTTCAACGATCTCAGCGCCGGCACCATCCATCGCCTTGCCGGCGGCGATGTGGTGAGCAGCGCGCCGGAGCTGGCGCGGCTGACGATGAACCTGGCGACGATCCACCATGACCGCACCCAGACGGGGCAGCGCCTCGTCTATGGCGGCCATACGATCGGGCTGGCAGCGGCACAGTTGACCCGTGCACTGCCGTCGCTGGTAACCATTTTGGGCTGGCAGGACTGCGATCATCTGGGGCCGGTGCACGAGGGCGACACGCTGCACTCCGAAATCGGCATCGGGCGCTGCGAGCCTCTGCCCGGCGGCGGTGGGCTGGTGCATTTGCGCTCACTGGTGCGGGCGACCGCTTCCGATGGCGGGATTTCCGACGTGCTCGACTGGCGATCAGTGGGGCTGTTCGCATGAGCGGCGGCATTCTCGCCGGCCTTAGCATCGTCGAGGGCTCGGCCTTCGTGGCGGCACCGCTCGGCGGCATGACGCTGGCACAATTGGGGGCCGACGTGATCCGCTACGACCAGATCGGCGGTGGGCTCGACCATGGCCGGTGGCCAGTGGCGGACAACGGCCAGAGCCTGTTCTGGGCCGGCATGAACAAGGGCAAGCGTTCGATCCAGATCAACCTGCAGTCGCCCGAAGGGCAGGACGTCGTGGCCAGTCTGATCGCGAGACCGGGGCCGGGCAACGGCATCTTCCTGACCAATTTTGCGGCGCGCGGCGCCCTCTCCTACGAGGCCCTGAAGCACCGGCGCAACGACGTCATCATGATCGCGCTGACCGGCAACAATGATGGAACCAGCGAGGTCGACTATACCGTCAACGCGGCAACCGGCTTTGCCGAAATCACCGGCGCGCGCGGCGCCACGGAGCCTACCAATAGCGTGCTGCCGGCCTGGGACATCGCGATGGGCGAGATGGCGGCGGTGGGCGTGCTTGCCGCCGACCGCCACCGCAGCCGCACCGGCAACGGGTCATTGGTGAAACTGGCGCTATCGGACGTAGCGCTGGCCATGACCGGCAATCTCGGTCGGCTGGCGCAGGCCGAACTTGGAGGCAGTGCCGAAAAGGACGGCAACTATCTCTATGGTGCGTTCGGGCGGGATTTCCTCACCGCCGACGACCGCCGCGTCATGGTGATGGCGCTGACCGGCCGGCAATGGGCCGTACTGCTGCAGGCGACCGGGCTGGACACGGCAAAGCTCGCGGCAACAAGCGGCGCCGACCTCGACAGCGAAGGCGGGCGTTATGCGGCGCGCGAGGCGATCGCCGCCCTACTGGCGCCGTGGTTTTCGGCACGGAGCTTCGCCGACGTGCGGCGCATCTTCACGGCATCCGGCGTCTCGTGGGGGCCTTACCAGACATTCCGGCAATTGTTGGTCGAGGATCCGCGCTGCTCGACGGACAACCCGATGTTCGCAAAGGTCGATCACCCCGGTCTCGGATCGCTGCTGACGCCGACTTCGCCACTGGATTTCTCCTCGGTGGAACGGCTTCCTGCAGTCCGCGCGCCCGTACTTGGCGAGCACACCGACGAGATCCTGACCGAACTGGGGTTGAGCGACGGCGAGATCGGAGGCCTGCACGACCGCGGCATCGTCGCCGGTCCGGCGACGGCTTGAGCCGCGAAGGCTTTAGCGCAATTCCAGGAAAGGTGTGAAACGGTTTTCCGTCCGGAATTGCGTAGAAACAAAGAGATAGAGCGGTTCGGCGTTTCCGTGAAACGATGAACCGCTTTAGCGAGGCGGCGGCGCCACGGATTCGCGGTAAACCAGCTTCGGCGGGATATCGATGACGACATCCTGCGGTTCGCGCCCCTGGATCATGGCTTCGAGCTCGACGACGGCGCGCGCGCCCATTTCGGCGAGCGGGGTAATGATGGCGGTCAGCGGCGGCGCGGTAAAGATGGCGTCCTCGCCGTCGAGCGTAACCACCGAAAGATCGTCCGGCACGCGCACGCCGCGCACACGGGCCGCCGCCAGCGCACCGATGCCGACCAGCATGTTGAAGGCGAAGACGCCGGTCGGGCGTTGCGCCTCATCGAGCAGCCTGTGCAAGGCATCGTAGCCACCGCGGCGCGAGACCGGGCCGGCGATTTCGACGACGGCCGGCAGGCCGGCAGCCTGGCAGACTTCGACGAAGCCATGGCGCCGGCGTCGCGAGGTGTCGAGTTCGGGCAACGCGCCGATGAAGCCGAGGCGCCGATGGCCGGCCTCGATCAGGGTCTGCGCGGCAAGCCGTCCCGAAGCCTGGTCGTCGACGGTGACGCTGCGGCCGATGCTGGAACGGCGGTTAACGAAGACGTGCGGCACCGGATTGTTCTCGATGGCGGCGATCATCTCGCTGCTTTCGGCGCTGACGGCGATGATCAGCCCGTCGATGCGGCGTTCGCTGACCAGCCGCATATAGGCGGCAGCGGAAGTGCGCTCGTCCGCAACCTCGGCAATGAGCATGACGTAGCCGGACTGTTCGGCCTGGCGCATCGCGCCGTGCACCGTCTCAGCATAGATTGGATTGGTGAGGTCGGGCAGCAGAATGCCGAGTGCGCCGGTGCGCTGGGTGCGCAGGTTGCGAGCAAGCGCATGTGGGCGATAGTTGACCCGGCTTGCCTCGTCGATGATTGCTTGGCGCGTCTGCGGCCGCACGCTGATGCCGCCGTCGTTGAGCACCTTGGAAACGGTGGAAACGTCGACGCCGACAGTGCGGGCAATGTCCTTCAGCGTGGCGCGCCCCGGCGGGCTGATTGGCTTCAAAGGCTTCAGCCCTTTCCGTACATGGCGAGCAGTTGCGCGTCGGGCGCATAGCGGTAGCAGCGCGAGGTCAAGCCGCCATCGACGGCCAGCGACTGGCCGGTGACGAACGAGGCCTCGGACGAAATCAGCCACGAGACGGCGGCCGCGATCTCCTCCGGCTCGCCGATGCGCTCGAGCGGATGCTGAATCGACATTTCCTTTTCAGCCACCGCGCTGTCGGGGCTGTCGCGGATCACGCGTTGCACCAGCGCCGTACGGACGGCGCCGGGCGCGACCGCATTGGCGCGGATGCCGATCGGCCCGTATTCGACCGCGATATAGCGGGTCAGCGCATCGATGCCGGCCTTGGCCACATCATAGGCCGCCCACATGTTGAAGGCCGAGCGGCCATGCACCGAGGAGACATTGACGATCGAACCGGTCGCCCGGTCTCGAACCCACGTCCGGATGGCTTCGGACGAGCCCCAGAAATGCGACATCAGGTTGACGGCGAACAAACGCTCGACCTCGGGCTCATTGGGTTCATGCAGATTGCCCATCAAGGCGATGCCGACATTGTTGACCCATCCGCGCAACGGCGCGAGTTGTTCCGCCGCCTCGCGGGCGGCTTTCAGCACCGAGCGGTCGGATGCGTCGCCGCACACCGCATGATGGCCGTTGCCAAGCGTCTTGCCAAGCGCCTCGGCTGCCGCCCGGTCAAGTTCGAGGCCGACGACATTCCAGCCGTCGGCGGCCAATCGGATCGCTATGGCGCGTCCTATGCCGTCGCCCGCACCTGTCACGACAACGCTTCCCAGGCTCATCGACGACCTCCCTGTCGGTTCGGGCTTCGGATGCGCTGGAAGGCCGCCATTCAGTCGCCTGGCACATTGTTGTTTGCCAGCGTGTAGAGGCCGTGCGCGACAGCTGTCAAGCGCCTGCGCCCGAGACAATTTTCACCCATAGAGCACGGCATCGATAACACGACGTGTTTGTTCAAGCAATCGTTTGAGCGATCATTAAGCAATCGATTGACTATTTAGATCGCCGGATGCAATCTGCCGTCCGGACCGATGCAGTCCCGTCGGCAGAACAAAGAAGAAACTGGGGAGTGAGACATGAGCGGAAAAGAGCAGACGGATCACCCGCGGCCCGGCGAAAACGCCGCCGTGGATACAGGCGGCCTGACGCGCCGCGACCTGATGCAGCGCGCCGGCATGCTGGGCCTGGCAACGGCGTTTGGAGGACTTGGCGGCACCGTGCCGCTCTACGCCGCCGGTTTCGACATGAAGAAGTTCGCCGGCACCAAAATCAACATCCTGATGACCGGCGATGAGAACGACCATCGCGCGCTCGCCGACATGATGCCGAAATTCGTCGAGGAGACCGGCATGGAACTGGAGATCACCTCGCCGGCACTCGGCGCGCTGATCGAAAAGACATTGCAGAACCTCAAGGCAGACAAATCCTCGTTCGAATTGATCGAGTATCTTGGGTTCCTGACGACCCAGCAGGTCGGCGGCGGCTATTACGAGCAGCTCAACGCCTATATCGACGATCCCGCAAAAACGCCGCCGGACTGGGATTTCGCCGATCTCATCCCGGCGGCGATGAAGAATGTCGGCATTTTCGACATGGCCTCCGGCACGGTTGGCAAAGGCAAGGACGTCTACGGCATACCCGGCCTGCATTCCGGGTCGGTCATCTATTTCTATCGCAAGGACCTGTTCGACGCGGCAGGCCTGCAGCCGGCCAAGACCTGGGACGAGTTCAAGGCTGCCGCCGAGAAGCTCAACACCGACGACGTGGCCGGTTGCTCCTTCATCGGCGCCAACGATTTCTCGCTCGCCGCGGTCGACTGGTACACTCGCTTCATCACCACTGGCGGCGTGCTGATGACCGGCAGCGCCAAGGAGAAGAATTTTAAGCCGCAGGTCAATTCCAAGGAAGGCATCGGCGCCTTGCAGATGCTGATCGACCTGCTGCCCTATGCGCCGAAGAATGTGACCAAATACGGCTTTGCCGAAAACGTCGACGGCTTCTCCACCGGCAAGATCGCGCAGATGATCTTCTGGTCTACAATTGCCGGGCCGATCCTGAACAGCGAGAATTCCATGGTCGCCGAGACCACCGCGACCACCCCGGTTCCTTCCGGCGACGGCAAGTCGCCGCGGGCAATCCAAGGCGGCTGGGGGGTCGGCATCCCGAAGAATATCGACCCGGCGAAGAAGGACGCCGCCTGGCTGGCGCTGACCTGGATCACCAGCAAGGCGGTGAACCGCTATTCCATCGAGAAATACAACATCGATGCGAACCGCACCTCGGCTTTCACAGATCCCGAGCTGGTGGCGAAGTTCCCCTACCTCAAGGACGCGCTGACGGCGATCGAGACGGCCGACACCATACCGACGTCGCTGATCCCGGAATTCTTTCAACTCAACGATGTCATGAACGTCGAGTTCAACGCGGCGCTGATCGGCACGCAAGATGCCAAGACTGCCTGTGAAAAAGTGCAGACCCAGTGGGAGGCGATCTTGCGGAAGGCAGGCCACCTTGCCTGATCGGTGCCCGCGCGGATCGCTGTGGATGTGATTTTCGATGAGCCTTGCGACAACCGCCGCCACCCAGACGAAATTCGTCTTCGGCACACGTGACGAGCCGGGGAGAGCCGTGTGGCTGCTCCTCGGCCCGTGCCTGCTTTACCTGATCGTCTTCAGCATTTATCCGCTGTTCCACAGCCTGCGCCTGTCGCTTACAGATTTGACCGCCGCGACCGGCACCGGCAATTTCGTCGGCCTCGCCAATTACCGTGCCCTGCTGGTCGATCCGCTGTTTTGGAACGCCGCCATGAACAGCGCCATCATGGTGTTTTTCTCGGTTTCCATCCAGGTCGTGCTCGGCGTCGCACTGGCGATGTTCTTCAACCTGCAGCTGAAGGGCGCCTGGATCGTGCGCGGCATCCTGTTGCTGCCGATGCTGATGACGCCGATCATCGTCGGGGTGATGTGGCGCGCCCTGCTCAATCCGGACTGGGGGCTGGTCAACTGGGCGATAAAGCAGATCGGACTGACGCCACCCGACTGGCTGGGCTCGGTCGGCATGTCGATGGTGACGGTGATCCTCGTCGACTGCTGGCAATGGACGCCATTCGTCTTCATCATCGTCTTTGCGCGCCTGCAGGCGCTGTCGCAGGATGTCTTCGAAGCCGCCCAGGTCGACGGCGCCGGCCCATTCGTCACCTTCCGGCGCATCACGCTGCCGATGCTGACGCCGGCCATCGTCTTCGCCGCCGTGTTCCGCGCCGTCGATGCTTTCCGTTCGTTCGACCTGATCTACGGGCTGAGCTATGGCGGGCCAGCGCGCAGCACGACGACGCTGTCCTTTTTCTCGTTCCAGAACGGCTTCCAGTTCCAGAATTACGGCTATGCCGCGGCGGTCGCCTACATGATGCTTTTGATCCTCGCCGTCGGCACGACAGTGATGCTCAGATACGTCCAGATCCGGCCCGGGAACTCGCGATGAAGATCCGCCCGGGCCGGGTCATCGCCTACCTCTTCCTCATCGTGCTCGGCATCTTCGGCGCCGCGCCCTTCCTCTATCTGGCGGTGCTGTCTACCAAGAAGCGCATCGAGATCCTGGCGCAGGTGCCACCGACGCTCAACCTCAACTGGACGCAGATCGTCAAGAACTACAATGAGGTGCTGTTCAGCCAGGGGATGCTGGCCTTCACCCTCAACTCCATCATCGTGGTCGGCATCGCAACCGCAGCCGCGATTCTGATCGGCACGCCGGCGGCCTATGCGTTTTCAAGGCTGCGCTTCAAGCGTAGCGAGCAGCTGGCAAGCACCATCCTGTCGATGCGCTTCATGCCGCCGATCGCGGTCGCCATTCCGCTGTTTCTGATGGTCAAGACGGCCGGCCTGCAGGACAGTTATCCGGGCCTGATCCTGCCCTATATCGCCTTTTCGCTGCCGCTCGTGGTGTGGATCATGATCGGCTTCTTCGACGAAATCCCGAGCGAGATCGATGAAGCGGCGATGATCGACGGCTGCACGCGCGTCGGTGTGCTGTGGCACGTCATGCTGCCGATCGTGCGGCCGGGCCTGGTGACGGCAGCGCTGTTCGGCGCGCTGTTCATCTGGAACGAGTTCCTGGTCGCACTCTACGTCATCGACAGCCGTGCCTTCCAGACCATATCGCTGGGTGCCGCGACCCTGGTCAGCGCGCAGCGACCGATCGACTGGAACATCGCCGCGACGGTCGGCGTCGTCACTGTCATCCCGATCCTCCTCTTCTCGCTTTTCGTCCAGCGCTACATCGTGCGCGGACTAACCGCAGGGGCCGTGAAATGAAGAACGATCTTTCGCCGGAACTGGTGACGGACAATCTCGGATGGCCGGAAGGGCCGACCGTGATGCCGGACGGCAGCCTGGTCTTCGTCGAAAGCTACCGCAGCCAGCTGACCATCGTTGGCAAGGACGACAAGGCAAGGCAATTCGCCTATGTCACCGGCGCGCCGAACTCCTGCGTGCTTGGCTCCGACGGCGCGCTCTATGTCTGCCAGAACGGCGGCACCGTCGGTCCGTGGCGCGCGCCTGAGATGACCGTGCCATCGATCCAGCGGGTGCGGCCGGGCGCCGGGCCGGAAATTCTGGTGACCGAGGTCGAGGGCGTCAAACTCAATGGCCCGAACGATCTGGTCTTTGCGCCGGATGGTACGCTGGTCTGGACCGACCCCGGCACCTATAATCCCGCCAGTCCCGACCCGAGCTACATTTTTGCGCTGGCGCCGGACGGCAAGGCGACAATCAAGGTGGCCTTCCCAGAACCGGTGTTTCCGAACGGCATCGTCGTCGAGGCCGACGGCTCGATCGTCTGGGACGAATCTTACACCGGCCGTGTCAGGCGACTGAAGGGCGACGGCAGCATCGAGGATCTCGGCCGCATGCCGGGGGATAACCCGATCCTCGACGGCATGACGATCGCCGCCGACGGTTCGCTGCTGGTCACGGATCTGGTCGGCGGCGGCATCCATGTCGTCGCCCGCGACGGCGCCATCAAGGGCTTCATCAAGTGCGGCGGCGCGCCGACCAATCTCGCCTTCGATGGCGAGACGCTGTGGGTGACCGACGCCAGCGTGCTGGCATCGAGCGACAAACCGTCCTATGCCGGGCGCCTGTGGCGGCTGAAAGTGCCGGGCGGCGGCGCCCCGACCTACAAAGGCACGATCAAAATGGCAGCGGAGGCGGGCGCATGAGCCCGCGCGAACCGTTTCCCGGACTTTCCTATCAAGGCAAGGTCGCCTTCATCACCGGCGGCGGCTCGGGCATAGGCCGCGAGACGGCGCTGACACTGGCCGATCTCGGCGCCGATGTCGCCATCCTCGACTGGACCGCGGGCGCTGCTGCAGACACCGCCAGGCAGGTCAAGCACATCGGTCGGAAAGCGATCGCCTTCGAAGGCGATGCCGGTCATGAGAAGACCGTCGCCGATGCCTTTGCGGCGACGCGCAAGCAGCTTGGCGAAATCGATGTCGCCGTGGCCTGTGCCGGCGTGCTCGGCGTCGGCGGGCCGGTGTTCGAGACCTCGGTCGAGGATTTCGAGCAGGTGATGGGCGTCAACGTGCGAGGCTCATTCCTGGTGGTGCGCGAGGCGGCCAAGGGCATGCGCAAGCAAAAGAGCGGCGCCATCGTGCTGCTCTCCAGCCTCGATGGGCTGCAGGCCGAGCACGGCATGTTCTCCTACTGCGTGTCGAAGGGAGCGCTGCTCAACCTTGCCCGCGCGGCGGCGCTCGACCTGGCGCGGGACCGGGTCACGGTCAATTGCGTCTGCCCGAGCGTGACCGATACGCCGCTGCTGGCCGGACGGCTGGCAGCGCTGCCGAATGGCGACGAGATCCTCGCCTCCTACGCCGAGCGGCATCCGCTCGGCCGGGTGCTGACACCGCGTGACATCGCAGCGGCGATTGCGTTCGTCGCCTCGCCCATAGCCAATGGCATTACAGGCGCTGCCATTCCGGTCGATGCAGGCATCGGTGCCACATGGGACAATTTTCGCGACCCGGCCTGGATCAAGGGCTGATCTTGACATCCGGAACCTGAGGTCTTCGGTATCAAACAGGCCCGCAGCGCCCACGACAAGGGACGTCATGGTCGTTTGGAGTAGATGGGCGCCGGGAGCAATCCGGCCGACGCAGTCCAGGAATCGCCTGCCTGAAAAATATCACGCAAACTGATGCAATCTGATGGTAGGGCTGATGGCGCCTGCGGATGCGCCAACTACCACTGGCAGATGAAGGCTTGCCATCGATCGAAAAAGGGGATGCTCTGATGCACCCAGGTCGACGCTGGCAGAATACGATCGCGGTTTTTGCCGCGCACGGTTTTTCGCCGCGATCGTCGTGGGAGGAGGAGTTCGGTTCAAATGGGAGGAAATCAAATGCTGACGAGGCTAAGACTGCTTGTACTTGGCTTGGTGGTGGCGCTGGCCATTCCGGCCGCGGCACAGGCCAAGACATTCTACTGGATTTCGCATGGCGGCCCGGCCGATCCGGTCTGGACCTACTTCCTTGCCGGCGCCAAGCAATGGGCGACGGACACCGGCAATACCGTCAACACCTCGTTCCACAATGGTGACGTGGCGTCGCAGCAGGAAGCCGTTCGCGCCGCAATCGCCGCCAAGGCCGACGGCATCACCACCACCAGCCCCGATCCGGGCAGCCTTGTCGAGATCGTCAAGGAAGCGCGGGCGGCGAACATCCCGATCATCAACTTCAACACGCCCGACCCGAAGGCGGATTTCAACGCCTATGTCGGCGGCGACAACGTCACCTTCGGCA
The DNA here is from genome assembly GCF_040317735.1 of Mesorhizobium sp. M1399. NCBI lineage: Bacteria > Pseudomonadati > Pseudomonadota > Alphaproteobacteria > Hyphomicrobiales > Phyllobacteriaceae > Mesorhizobium > Mesorhizobium sp. M1399. Next base: position 402,257 of record NZ_JAMYKZ010000001.1, on the reverse strand, counting down.
AGCATTGGGCGCAGTATCTGGTCGACAAGGGCCTGGTGAAGAAGGGCGACTTCGTCTGGATGCCGGTCGAAATTCCCGGCGCCACCTATGGCGTCCAGGAAGAGGAAGGCATCAAGAGCGTCTTCGAGCCGCTCGGCATCACTTATGAAATCACCGAAGCGACGCTCGACCAGGCCGAAGTGATCAACCGCATGGTCGATTACCTCACCGCCAACAGGGCCAAGGTCAAGGCGGTCATCGGTCTCGGCGACCTTGTCACCGGTTCGATCAAGCGAGTGTTCGACCAGGTCGGCGTCAAGCCGGGCGAAATCCCGGTTGTCGGCTGGGGCAACTCGCTCGATACCACCCAGGAAGTGCTGAACGGCTACGTCAATGCCGGCCAGTGGCAGGATCCGCAGGCGACCAGCTACGTCGCGCTCTCGCTCGCCAACATGGCGGCGAGCGGCATTCCGCCCGGCTTCGACGTGATCACCGGCGCGCTGTACGAGAAGGACACCGCGGCAGTCTACGACAAGATCCTGTCCGGCAAATAAATCCGCGATCGAGTTGGTCACGGCCGCTCCGGCGGCCGTGGCTGTCTCATCATTCCGCCGAAGCCGGTTGCCGTCTCGGCCAGTTCCAATCCTATCGCGGGTCCAAGGTGGAAAATCGTTCCCTTATCCAACGCTCGATCGCGCGGCCAGAGTTCGGGCCTTTCGTGCTGCTTGTCGTCGAGATTGCCGTGTTCTGGGGCATCAATCACGACTTCCTGTCGCCGCAGAACATCTCGAACACGCTGGCCTTCACGGTCGAACTCGGGCTGATCGCGCTGGCGATGACACTGCTGATGACATCGGGCGAATTCGACCTCTCGGTCGGCTCGGTGTTCGGCTTCTCGCCGGTCCTGATGTGGACGCTGTTCAACAGCGGTCTCACCTCGCTCGAAGCCGCCTTCGCCGTTGCCCTGGTGGTTGCCGCCTTCATCGGGCTGGTCAATGGCTGGTTCGTGACGCAGCTCAAGATCCCGTCCTTCCTGGTGACGCTGGGCATGCTGCTGGTGGTGCGCGGCACCGCTTTGTTCGTCACCAACGGGTTTCCGCAGCGGACCTGGAGCGCCGAGGGGAGCTGGCTGGCGGAAGCCCTGGTCGGCGATTTCTTCATCGGGCCGTTCCGTATCTATATGTCGCTGTTCTGGTTCATCGCGGCCGCCGTCGCGCTCGGCTACGTGCTGACGCAGAGCCGGATCGGCAACTGGATCCAGGCGGCCGGCGGCAACCCGAGTGCCGCAAGGGCGCGCGGCGTCAATGTCAGCGGCGTCAAGATCGGCCTGTTCATCCTGTCGTCGATCCTGGCCTCGCTTGCCGGCGTCATCAGCTCGCTGCGCACCTCGGCGGCCAACCCCAACAGCGGCACCGGCTACGAGCTCGAAGTCATCGCCATGGTGGTGATCGGCGGTACGGCGCTGACCGGCGGGCGCGGCACCATCATCGGCACAGTGCTCGGTATCCTGATCCTGCGCGTGATGCGCAACGGCATCGTGCTGATCGGTGTGCCGGGCCTTGCCTACAACATCTTCATCGGCGCTATCATCCTCGGCATGATGGCGCTCCACTCCTGGCTGGAACGCCGGCATCAGGCAGGGACTTGAGACGATGGTCGAGCCGCTGATCCGCATGACGAACATCCGCAAGTCCTATGGCCGCGTTCAGGCGCTGGTTGATGCCAATTTCCATGTCAACGAAAGGGAGATCGTCGGACTGCTCGGCGACAATGGCGCCGGCAAGTCGACGCTGATCAAGGTGCTGTCGGGCGCGGTCCCGCTGACCAGCGGCGACATCTTCATCCGCGGCAAGAGGGTAAATTTGCGCAGCACCAGCGACGCCATCGCCCACGGCATCGAGACGATCTACCAGGACTCGGCGCTGGTGACGCAACTGTCGATCGCCCGCAACCTGTTCCTTGGACGCGAGCCGATCAAGCCGCCGCGTTTCCTCAACCGCATGGACCAGGAGGCGATGAACGTGGTTGCCCGCGACCTGCTCAAGCAGGTCGGCATCTCGAAGAACATTCCGCCGACGACGCCGATCGGCTCGCTCTCCGGCGGCGAGCGGCAGGCGGTGGCGATTGCACGCGCCATGCATTTCGACAGCGACCTCATCATCCTCGACGAGCCGACCAACAATCTCGGCGTCGCCGAAACGCAAGGCGTTCTAAGCTTCGTGCGCAGCGCCCGCGATTCCGGCCATTCCTGCATCTTCATCGCCCACAACATCCACCACGTCTTCCAGGTGGTCGACCGCATCGTCGTCATGCGCCGCGGCAAGGTGGTCGCCGACGATATCGACCCGAAGAAGACCAGCGTCGCCGAAGTCGAACGCGTCATCACCGGCATGTCGGACAAGGAGATCCACGACGCGCTGGTCGAGCGCACAAAGCGGCACGACTGACCGCCGGCTGACCGCCGAGGCACTGGATCGCATCGCCACATGGTTGCGAGATGAAAGCCACCGTTTCGGATATTGCCAGGAGCTGCGGCCTGTCGACCGCGACGGTCGACCGTGTGCTCAACAACCGGCCGGGGGCGAGTGCCGCCAACCGGCAGCGCGTGATGGAGGCAGCCAAGCAGCTCGGCTATCTGCCGGTTGTCGACCAGGTCGCGTTGCCCTCACGGCCGGCACATCTCGAATTCTTCCTGCCGATCGGCAGCAATGCCTTCATGGCCGATCTGGCCAGGCACATCGAGGATTATGCGGCGCGCCTGCCGCTGGTCGCCTCCTGCCGCATCCACAAGCTCGCCGGGATCTCGCCGAGCGCCTTACAAGGGGCCGTCGAAAACCTCTCGCTCAAGGCGAACGGTGTCGGCGTCATCGCCATCGATCATCCGAGAACGCGCAACATCTTGCGCGAGATCGTCGAGGCCGGCATCCGCCTGGTCACGCTGGTGTCCGACGTTCCCGGCGCGCCCCGCTCGGCCTATGTCGGCATCGACAACCGGGTGGCCGGCCGTACCGCGGCGCTGCTGATGGGACGGTTCCTCGGCGGCCGCCAAGGCCATCTGGCGATGGTGGTCGGCTCACGTTCCTATCGCGGCCACGAGGAACGTGAAATGGGCTTTCGCTCGGTGCTCGGCGAGGAGTTCCCCAATCTGACCGTCACCAGTGCCGTCGAGATCAACGACGAGCCGGAGGTCAGTTATACCGCGACCATGAAGGCGCTGCACAACGAGCCGGAGCTGCTCGGCATCTACTGTATCGGCGCCGGGCGCTCGGGCGTGGCAAAAGCATTGCTCGAAGCCAGGCCGCAGAAGAAGCCGGTGTTCATCTGCCATGACCTGACGCGCGAAACGCGCGGCTATCTTGTCGACGATCTGCTCGACGTCGTCATCGACCAGAATGCGCGGCTGATCGCGGAACAGTCGGTCATTCGCCTGCTCGGCTCGATTGCCTCGTCGGCGCCCTATCTGACGCGGAAATTCATCGAGCCGCGCCTGATCTTCAAGGAAAATGTCCCGGTGCAGTGATGCCGCGCGAGGGCGGTGTTCGCTCGGCCTCGATCGTTAAAATTCGGTTGATACCGCAAATCTGCACATCAGCTATGCAACTTTTGTGGTTGCCGAATCATTGGGCAACCAGTAAGTTCATAAGCGTCGGCCATCTACTCCTCCCAGATGCGATGCCGACGTTGAATTCGGTGCACCTCCTCCCGCACCGCATTCGAAAATCAAGCCCGCTGCCACCTCCTCCCGGCAGCGGGCTTTTTTCGTTCCGGCTCTGAGGTATCGGCCAAGGCTGGGGCCATGACTATCACCGGGACGAGTACCGATCCGCGAATCGATGGGCCTTCGCTGAGATCGCCACGGCATTTCCGGGCGGAATCCTGTCACACTTGTCACTCTCACCAATTCGCTGCCGGCCCTATCTTGCCCTCACAACCAACAAGCAATACGCCGCGCAAGGAATGGCGCGGCGGCAGACGGAGAAGTGTGGTGACGACACATCCGAATGGGACGAAAGAGCGCTCGGCGGCGCGGCTCGTAACCAACGAGCTGTCAATGGTTTCGCCGCTTGCGAGACTATCTGGCCCTGAAAGAAGTGATCAGGCCTTCCGCCATGCGGACGAACTGCGCGCTCGGGCCTTCGGCGCCGACGCTTTGCAGGCTGACACGGGCGCCCTCGAGCAGAAGCGACAGCGTGTCGGCGAGAAGTTCGGCCTGGCCGATGCCGGCATCGCGACACAGCGAGACCAGCCGCTCGCGCTGCGCTTCCTTGAGTTCCTTGATCACTTGCCTTGCCGGATGATCGGTCTCGCTCAGCTCGATGGCGGCGTTGGCCATGTCGCAACCGCGACGATCCGACATCAGGCAATCGGCCGCCATCCGGACCCAGGCGTGCAGTTGCGCCAGTTTGTCGCCCGGATTCTCGGCCTCGAACTTTTCCCACATCGCGTTGGCGCTGCAGGCGGTCGCCCGCAGACATTCGATGATCAGGTCGTCCTTGGACTCGAAATGCCGGTAGAGCGTCATCTTGTTGGTACCGGCGGCCTCGGTGATGGCGTCGATGCCGACGCCGCGAATGCCATGCTTGTGAAACATGTCCCGTGCCGTCTCCAGGATCCTGTCCCGGGGGCGACCACGCTCCACAACACTGTCTGTCATCAAAACCTCCGTGATTGCGTTTCCCGAAATTCCCTCGGTGCACCTCTTGACTAGGGTGTTACCGGTCTGTAACGTTAGAGATGTTACTTACCTGTAACACCCGCATTGCATCATGTCAAACTCGCAAGTGCCGGCCATCAGCCCCGCCCAATCGGCAAGGGGACGAACCGCACCTTACGGCCTCGGCCGGCGAGCAAGAGAACACCCGATCCGCGGCCTGCCGCGGATCGCCAAAAACCAGGAGCCGCTTCGATGTCGCAGCGCAATGATCTGACGATCGATGAAGTCGTGAAGGATCCGATGATCCGCATGCTGATGAAGGCCGACCGCGTCGATCCGCGGTCTTTCGAGGCGATGCTGCGTGCGCTGGCGGACGAGCAGGCCGAGCGCCGCAACGCGCCGCGTCGCCCGCTGCAAGATTTCGGCTTTCTCGAAGATTCCGGCTCAACGCGCAGCCGGCGACTGTCCAGGGTGGCCAGGGCCTTTGGCCGGGCCAGAGCATCGGGCGAGGCGTGCATCTCATGGTAAACTTCTTCATTCATCGTCCGATCTTTGCGTCGGCGATCGCCATCATCATGGTGCTCGCCGGGGGCATTTGTTATTTTCTGCTGCCCGTCTCGCAGTTTCCCGACATCACGCCGCCCCAGGTCGTGGTCAGCGCCCACTACCCGGGCGCCAGCGCGCAGGTTGTCGCCGACACGGTGACGACGCCGCTCGAACAGCAGATCAACGGCGTTCAGGGCATGACCTATATGTCGTCGTCGAGCTCCAATGACGGCTCCTCGACGATCACCATCACTTTCGAGGTCGGCTATTCCCTGAGCACCGCCGCCGTCGACGTCCAGAACCGCGTTTCGCAGGCGGCTTCCTCGTTGCCGGCCATCGTCAACCAGGGCGGCGTGACGATCAAGAAACAGAACCCGAACTTCGTCCTGATCGTCGACCTCACCTCCCCGGACGGCTCCGTCAACCCGGTCACTTTGAGCAATCTCGCCTACCTGCAGGTGGTCGATCCGCTGAAGCGCCTGCCTGGCGTCGGCGACGTGCAGATCTTCGGCGAGCGGCGCTATTCGATGCGCGTTTGGCTCGATCCCGACAAGCTCGCCAATCTCGGCATCACCGCCGTCGACGTGCAGAACGCCGTCGCCGAGCAGAACGTCCAGGTGGCGGCCGGCAAGATCGGGCAATCGCCGGCTCCGGCCGGCACCGCTTTCGAGATGCAGGTCAACGCCGTCGGCAGGCTGAGCGACCCCAAGGAGTTCGGCGACATCGTCGTGCGGGCCAATACCGCCAACGGCTCGTTGGTGCGGCTCCGCGACGTTGCGCGCATCGAGCTCGGCGCGCTGCAATATTCGTCGTCGGCCTTCTTCGGCAAGGACCCGACGGTGGTGCTCGCGGTCTACCAGATGCCGGGCTCCAACGCGCTCGATCTGCAGCAGCGCGTCAAGGACAAGATGCAGGAGCTGTCGGCCCGCTTCCCGAAGGGGGTCAGCTATGCCATGCATTACGATACGACACGTTTCGTATCGGCGTCTATGCATGACGTGCTGATCACGCTCGGCGAGGCGCTGGTCCTGGTCGTCGCGGTGGTGTTCATCTTCCTGCAAAGCTGGCGCACCACGATCATCCCGACGATCGCGATTCCGGTGTCGCTGGTGTCGACATTAGTCGTCATGTACATGTTCGGCTTCTCCCTGAACATGCTCAGCCTGCTCGGCATGGTGCTGGCGATCGGCCTCGTCGTCGACGACGCGATCGTCGTCGTCGAGAATGTCGAACGCCAGCTCGAGGCCGGCCTCAAACCGCTGGCTGCCACGCGTACGGCGATGGCCGAGGTCACCGGACCGATCATCGCCACGACCGCCGTGCTGATGGCCGTGTTTGTGCCGGTTGCCTTCATCCCCGGCGTTTCCGGCCGGCTCTACAACCAGTTTGCCCTGACGGTCGCGATCTCCTTCGGCATCTCGGCCTTTGTCTCGCTTACGCTTACTCCGGCGCTCAGCGCGGCGTTCCTGCGCCACCGGCCTGAAACGCAGTTCGTGCTGTTCCGCTGGTTCAACATGGGCTTCGAACGGCTGTCGCATGCGTATGCGAATGGCGTGCGCATTCTCATCCGTCTGCGCTGGATCATGCTTGGCCTGTTCGCGGCCGGACTTGTCGCGACCTACTTCGTCTGGCAGCGCCTGCCCTCGACCTTCCTTCCGGTCGAAGACCAGGGCTACTTCTTCGTCGTTATCCAGCTCCCCGACGGGGCCTCGCTGGAACGCACCGATGCAGTGGCGCAAAAGGCACGCGATATCCTGCAGAACACGCCCGGCGTCGACATTGTCGGCTCGATCAGCGGCTTGAACTTCCTGACCAGTGCCGCGCAGTCGAACTCGGCGGTCGAATTCGCCATCCTGAAGCCATGGGACGAACGCGGCCCCGACCAGAGCGCCTCGAAGCTCGTCGCCGACGTGCGCAACAAGCTGCTGCAAATTCCGGAGGCTTTTGCGCTGAGCTTCGACCCGCCTTCGATCCCGGGCATCGGCACCACCGGTGGCTTCGAGTTCCAGGTCGAGGATCTGACCGGCCGCGGCAGCGTGGCGCTCAACGATGCGACGCAAGCTGTGATTGCCGAGGCGCGCAAGCAGCCGGAGCTCAACCCACAGCAATTGTTCTCGTCGTTCTCGACCTCGACGCCGCAGTTCAACTACGATCTCGATCGCGCCAAGGCAAAGCTGCTCGGGCTCAACCTGCCGGACGTCTTCAACACGCTGCAGATCTATCTCGGCTCGCTTTATGTGAACGACTTCAACCTGTTTGGCCGCACCTTCCGGGTGACGATCCAGGCCGACAAGGACTCTCGAGCCGGTCCGGCCGACATTTCGCGGCTCTATGTCCGCAATGCGTCGGGTGGCATGGTGCCGCTGAGCACGCTGGGCAAGCTTGTGCCCATCGTCGGCCCCGAGACCGTGCCGCACTACAACAACAATGCGTCGGCCCTGATCAATGGCGGCGCCGCCCCCGGCTTTTCGTCCGGCCAGGCGGTGGCGGCAATGGAACGTGCCGCTGCCACGGCGTTGCCGAGAGATTTCGGCTACGAATGGACCGGCATCACCTATCAGGAGCTCAAGGCGGGATCGATCGCATCCGTCGTCTTCGGCCTCGCCATCGTCTTCGTTTTCCTCATCCTTGCCGCGCAATATGAGAGCTGGGCGATGCCGTTCATGGTGCTGCTGGCGGTGCCGCTCGCATTGTTCGGTGCGTTCGTCGTGCTGTGGCTGCGCGGCATGCAGATCGACGTCTACTCGCAGATCGGCTTCGTCATGCTGATCGGACTGGCGGCCAAGAACGCGATTCTGATCGTCGAGTTTGCCCGGCGCCGGCGCGAAGAAGGCCTCAGCATCGTCGACGCCGCGATGGAAGCGGCGCGGCTGCGGCTGCGGCCGATCCTGATGACCGCCTTCGCCTTCATCCTCGGCGTGCTGCCGCTGATGTTCGCCACAGGTGCGGGTGCCGCAAGCCGGCAGTCGATCGGCACCACCGTCTTTGGCGGCATGGTCGCAGCGACCATCCTGTCGCTGGTGTTCGTGCCGGTCTTCTATGCGGTGATCGAGCAGCTGCGCGAGCGCCGCAGCGAGAGCGAACCGGTCTCCGAAACGACTGAACAACCAACCGCCGAACCCGCCTTCGAGCCATTGGCCGAAGCGGCTGAATAGGACTGGAGAATCGATCATGCGTAAATGGAAAATCGCGCTGGGAACGGCCGTCGCCCTTGGGGCGATTTCGATAGCGAGCGTTCACTTGCTCGACATGGGCAGTCTCAGCCTCAACGCCGGCACGGCCGGGGCGGCGACACCCAAGCCGGAAGCCTTTGTCATGCCGGTGCCGGTGGTGAGCGTCGTCAAGAAGACGATCCCGATCTATCTCGACTACGCCGCCCGGGTAGAGCCGATCCGCAGCATTACGCTGCAGGCGCGCGTGCCGGGCTATCTGCAGGAGCAGGTCGCCACCGACGGCGGCGATGTTGCAAAGGGCGACCTTCTCTACAAGATCGCCCCGGAGGATTTCCAGGCTGCCCTGGAGCAGGCGAAGGCGCTTATCCAGCGCGACACGGCAACACTCGACTATGCGCGCTCCAATCTCGGGCGCGGCAGCGAGCTCGCCAAGAGCGGCTATCTCGCCAAGGACGTGTTCGACCAGCGCACCAGCACCTTGCGCGAGGCTCAGGCCTCGCTCGCCGTGAACCAGGCCGCCTTGCGGACCGCCGAGCTCAATTTGAGCTATACCGAAATCCGTGCTCCATTCGCGGGACGCATCGGACGCAGCCAGGCTTCCGTCGGAACGCTGGTCAGCGTTGCCGGCACGGTGCTCAACTCGCTGGTGCAGCTCGATCCGATCTACGTCACCTTCAATCCGAGCGAAACGGACCTGACCCAGATCGAGGAAGCTCGGGCCGCGGGACCGATCAGTGTCGACGTCCTGCTTCCCGGTGAAACCGAACCGCGCCAGAAGGGCGATCTTACCTTCATGGACAACACGATCGATCGCTCGACCGGCACGATCACGGCACGGGCGACGGTCGGCAACGGCAAGTTCACCCTGCTGCCCGGCCAGTATGTCCGCGTCCGGCTGCACGTCAAAGAGCAGCCCGATGCGCTGATGGTACCGCAGACGGCACTCGGCTCAGGCCAGCTCGGCAAATACCTCTATGTCGTCGGCAAGGACAACACCGTCGACCAGCGCATCGTTTCGCTCGGACCGACCAATGGCGATCAGGTGGCCATCTTGAGCGGCGTAGCCGAAGGCGACCAGGTGATCACCGGCAATCTGCAGAAGATCGGTCCGGGAATGCCGGTCTCGCCGCTACCCCAGAAACCGGCCACCTGATAACCCCCATCAGGTCCGGTCCCGCGGCGCCTTCGGCTCCCACGCCGAGGGCGCCGTTTTTGCTGAGCAGGGTCGGCAAGATCGGCCTCATCGGCACACTCGACCTTGGCAGGAGCCATGAAGGCGCAAGTAGAGCGCGCCGTGACGTACCCGTCTGCCGCAAGCAGCTGGCCAGCGGAGAACCTGTACCCGCAATTACCTCTTGTTAGATTGTCGACAATCTGCTGTGTTGCTTTTGGTCTCCTGGAGCAGCCGGATGGCAACGCTGGATTTCAGTCCGATCGCGGATACGACACGCCGGGCCGAGATCGTGGCGCTGCTCCGGCGCGCGATCCTGACCGGCCAGCTGGAACCGGGGCAGAAGCTCAACGAACTTAGGATTTCCGAGCAGATGCGGGTGAGCCGTGCGCCGCTGCGCGAGGCGATGCGCGAACTGGTGCAGGAAGGCATCCTGACCAGCATCCCCTACGCCGGAACCTTCGTCATCGAGGTGACCGCCAAGGACATCGACGATGCCTATTCGCTCAACAAGGTGCTGGACGAATTCGCTATCGAGCGGACCTGGCCGCTTCGCGACCAGCGCTTCTTCGACGAGATGGACCGGCGGCATGCGGCGGTGAAGCAGGCGACGCGCGAACTGGACACGACGCGACAGATCGAAACGGCGCTGCAGCTGCATGGCCTGATCCACGAATGGGCCGACAATTCGGTGCTGCTGGAGACCTGGCAACGGCTGGCCAGCCGGCTGCAGATGTATTTTGCGCTGCACCAGCGGGCGCGCAACGAGCCGGTGCCTGCCGAAGACGCTCACGAAAGCTATGTGCAGTTGCTCAAGGGCAGCGACATGCGCGCTGCACAGCGCCACGCCAAGGAGCATATCGATTTGGATTTCGAGGAACTGCTCGCCTATGCGCGCGAGTTGGAAGAGCGTGGCTCAAAGGGCGCCGGCGCGGATCGTGCCGGCCTAACGCGCAATCGGCCCAAAGGCGGCTGAGCCCGACAAGTTTGGCGGTCATCCCGGAACACAGACAACGGACAGAAGACGTGCAGATCAAAACCATCAAAGCCTACCATGTCGTGCAGCCCTTTGTGGACGGACCTTACCGGATGTCGAAGGGGCGCGTCGCCGATGCGTTCGACGCTGTGATCGTCGCCGTCACCGCAGATAGCGGGCTCACCGGCTGGGGCGAAATGGCGCCGCTCGGCAATTTTTACTCGCCGGCGTTCGCCGCCGGCACGCGCGCCGGCGTCGTCGAGATCGCGCCGCATCTCATGGGCCATGACCCACGCGGGCTTGCCGGGATCAACAGGCTCATGGATACGGTGTTCAAGGGCCATCCCTACGTCAAGTCGGCGCTCGACATGGCATGCTCGGATCTCGCGGCGCGCGCCGCCGACGTGCCGCTGGTTACGTTGCTTGGCGGACGCGAGAGCGAGACGGCCGAACTCTACAAGGTCGTCACCCATGGCACGGTCGACGCGATGGCTGCACTTGCCAAGCGCATCGTCAAAGACGGCTTTCATCGACTGCAGGTCAAGGTCGGCGGCAACGTCCATGACGACATCGAACGCGTCACAGCCGTCGCCGCCGCGGTGCCGAAGGGCACCGTCATCTTCTGCGACGCCAATGCCGGCTGGACGCCTTACCAGGCACGCCAGTTCGTGGATGCGACGCGCACCATCGACTACACGTTCGAACAACCCTGCACGACGATCGACGAATGCATGTCGGTGCGCCGCTCGCTTGACAAACCGATGGTGCTCGACGAATCCGTCGCCTCGCTGGACGACATGCTCGACATCCACCGCAAGGGCGCTGCCGACGGGCTGACGCTGAAGATCTCGCGGCTCGGAGGAGTGACCAAAACGCGCCAAATCCGCGACCTCGCCGTCGATCTCGGCTTCATGATCACCGTCGAGGACACTGGCGGCGCCGAGATCGACACATCGGCCATGGCGCATCTGTCGCTGTCGACGCCCGAGGAGCGCCGGCTGCACGCCATCGCCTTCCACGAATGGGTGACGGTGCGCACCGCATCCAATATGCCGCCGGTCTCGGGCAGCCGCATGGGCATTCCGGACGGGCCGGGACTTGGCATCGATGTCGTTCCCGACCTGCTCGGCGCGCCCTTCTTCGAGATCGGCAGCTGAGGTAGAGACCGCGCCACCTCAAGGCAACGTCGAGCAACCCGCATCGGTCGGCACCGTCCGGCTACCTGCAGAGGTCGTGCCCTGACCGGCAGCTGACCCCAAGCGATCGGCCATTCCAGAGCGGGAATGTCCCAATTGCAGGTTGAAATATTTTTCATTTGGAAATAGGAATGTTCAAAACGTTGATTTGGACGCTGCGGCGCGTCAAGAACTGGAGGAAGCGACATGTCCCATCCGCAATTTGCAGCGGAACTTCTGCAGCGCGCTGAACAGCAGGGGCCGATCACCATCGGGCTTGCCGGCGCCGGTCAGATGGGCACCGACATCGTCGTCCAGGTGGCACTGATGCCGGGCATGCGGATCGGCGCTATTTCCGAGGTCAGGCCGCAGGCAGCGATCGACGCGGCGCTGCTCGCTGGCCACGACCGTTCCGACATCGTCCAGGCCGGCAGTGCGGCGGCGATCGACCGCGCCATCGAGGCCGGCAAGATTGCGGTGACCGAAGATTTGCACGCGCTGGCGGCGGCTGGCCGGATCGACGTCATCATCGACGCGACGGGCAATCCCAATATCGGCACGCTGTTCGCGCTGGAAGTGATGAAGAACGGCAAGCACATCGTCATGCTCAATGTCGAGGCCGACATCACGATCGGCCGCTTCCTCAAGGACGAGGCACGCAAGGCCGGCGTCGTCTATACCGGTGCCGCCGGCGACGAGCCGGCTTGCACGCTGGAGATCATCGGCTTTGCCAAAAGCCTCGGCTTCAACATCATCGCCGCCGGCAAGGGCAAGAACAATCCGCTGAAGATCGACGCCATGCCGGCCGATTACGAGAAAGAAGCGGCCGAGCGCAACATGAATGCGCGCATGCTGGTCGAATTCGTCGACGGCTCGAAGACGGCCATCGAAATGGTGGCGATCGCCAATGCCACCGGCCTGGTGCCCGACGTGCCGGGCATGCACGGCCCAACCGCAACGCTGGAGGAGCTCGCCAGCGTGCTCTGCCCGCGCGAGGATGGCGGCGTGCTGCATCGCAAGGGCGTGGTCGATTATTCGATCGGCAAGGGCGTGGCGCCCGGCGTGTTCTGCATCATCGAGACCCAGCATCCGCGCGTGCTGGAGCGCATGATCGACCTCAAGGTCGGCAAAGGCCCCTATTTCACGATCTTCCGGCCCTATCATCTGACCAGCCTGGAAGTGCCGCTGTCGGCGGCGCGCGCCGTCGTCTACAAACGGGCCGACATGGAGCCGCTCGACCGTCCGGTCGCCGAGGCGGTGGCGGTTGCCAAGAGCGATCTTGGCGTCGGCCAGTCGCTCGGCATGATCGGCGAGAACGACTATCGCGGGTTCGCCATGACATGGGAAGATGCACGCGCCCGGGGCGCGCTGCCGCTCGGCCTTGCCGAACGGGCCAAGGTGGTCAAGCCGCTCAAGATCGGCGATTTCCTGACCTATGAAAATTGTGTACCCGACGATTCGATGGTGATAACCCAGATCCGCCGTCGTCTCGATCAGTCGGACGGACGGTTCGCTACCAACGCGGCTTGACCCCGCCGGATCTCCGCCTGATGGACGATATCGTAATCGGGATCGACGCCTCGACCACGGCCGTGAAGGCGATTGCCTTCACCCGCGACGGCGAGGAGCTGTTCCAGGCACGCGAGACTTATCCGCTTTCAAATCCGAAGCCCAGCCATTTCGAGCAGGACGCCGAACATTGGTGGACGGCGCTGCTTGGCGCATTGAAGCAGGTCACTGAGGCGGTCGGCGCTTTCCGCGTGGCGGCGATCTCCATTGCCCACCAGCGCGAGACCTTCACGCTGGTCGACAGCGCCGGCAAACCACTTATTCCGGCGATCCTGTGGCTGGACGAACGCGCCCGGCCGCAGGTTATCAGGCTTTCGGCCGAACTCGGCCGCGAGGCGATCCGCGACTGGAGCGGCAAGCCGCCGGACCCGACGCCGGCGCTCTACGCCATCGCCTGGCTTGCCGAACACCAGCCTCAGATGCTTCACCAGGCAGCGGCACTGGTCGACGTGCACGGTTTCTTCGTCCAGCGGCTGACCGGGCGATTGGTCACCAGCACCGCAAGTGCGGATCCGCTCGGGCTCCTCGACGTCGAGAGAGGTACCTGGCATCCCCGCCTCGTTGCGGCCGCCGGACTGCAGATGGAGCAATTGCCCGACCTGGTCGCGCCGGGCGCAATTTGCGGCGGGCTTTCCGCAACCGCGGCGCAACTGACCGGCCTGAGGGCCGGCACGCCGGTCGTTGCCGGCGCTGGGGACGGCCAGGCGATGGGCCTCGGCATGGGCGTCTACGGCGAAGGCAAGAGCTATCTCTCGCTCGGCTCCGGCGTGGTCAGCGGCTGCTATTCCGGCAAGGTGAAAACCTCGGACGCCTTTCGCACGCTGGTCTCGCCGACCGGTTCCGGTTTCATGTTGGAGACAGTGCTGCGTTCGGGCATGCAACTGGTCGACTGGATTGTCCGCACGACCGGTTCGCCGTCGGCGGCAGCACTGGAGAAAGCGGCGCTGGAGGTTGCCGCTGGCAGCGAGGGCCTGCTCGTCCTGCCCTATTGGGCCGGCGTCATGAGCCCCTATTGGGATGGTGCCGCGCGTGGCGCCATTGTCGGCCTGTCGCTCGACCACCGGCCGGAGCATCTTTTCCGCGCTGTCCTGGAAGGCATCGCCTTCGAGCAGGCCGTTGCCACCGAGGCCATGGAAGCCCAAGCCGGCGGACAGGCGGCGATGATTGCCGCCGGCGGCGGCACCAATTGCGTACTCCTCATGCAGATCATGGCAAGCGTGCTCGAGCGGCCGATCTCGGTTTCGCCGGTCAACGAAGCCGCCGCACTCGGCGCCGCCATGCTGGCGGCCGCCGCGGTCGGCTGGTTTGCCTCGCCGGAAGCCGCCGCAAAGGCAATGGCTGCCGCTCCCACCATGCATGTCGACCGGGTCGATGGACTTGTTGCCGGCTATCGCGGCCGCAAGGCAATCTACCGCGATCTCTATCAAGCGACGCGCGATATCCACGTGCGGCTGAGTGCTCTCAACGCGACTAGCGGTTGAGCAGCCCCTTTGCCGCATCCTCGTCGGTGATCAGAACCGATACCTTGGTGTTGGCGAGTGCTGCCCGCATGATGGCAATCTTTTCCTGCCCTCCCGACACCAGGATGATGCTCGGGATATCCGACAGATCCTGCAGCGGATAGGCACAGACGCGGCGGTTCACCTCGTGGTCGACCGGGCGGCCCTCGGCGTCGATGAAATGACACAGAATATCGCCGACGGCGCCGGCCGCCTGCAGTTCCTCGAGTTCGCTTGGCTTGATGAAGCCGTAATTGGCGATCGGGCTGTCGTTGGAAAACGAGCCGACGCTGAGCACGGCAATGTTTGCCCGGCGTGCACGGAAGACAACGTCCTGAACGCTGCGCTGGCTCATGAACGCGTCGCGCTGTTCCGGCCGGTCGGCATAGACCGGCACCGGCAGCAGGAAGCACTCCGCACCGATCTTCTCGGCGAAATCCCAGGCGCTTTCTGTCGGGTTGAGCGGCTGTGCATGGGTCAGGCCGCCAAGCATCGAAACCACCGTGGTCCTGGCGATAGGCCGCCTTGGCAACTCATTGATGGCGAATTTCAGCGTCCGCCCCCAGCCCAGCGCAATGACATCGCCGGCATTCACATGGTCGGCCAGATAGGCGGCGGCGGCGTGGCCGATCATCAGCGGTGCGTTGCTTCGGTCGGCAGCCGACGGCACCACAACAGCCTGGCTGAGCCCGAACCTCTGCTTGAGGCTTTCCTCCAAAACCACGCATTCGACGACGCTGTCGCGGATGCGAAACTGGACGACACCCTCTTCGCGGGCGGCGGAGAGAATGCGATGTACCTTGATGCGGCCGACGCCAAGAATTTCGGAAATCCGCTCCTGTGTAAGACCCTCGACATAATAGTGCCAGGCGGCGCGGGCCTTGAGTTCGGCGTCGGGAAAGCGCGAGGCTCTTTCGTTCTCTACGATCGTCATCTGTTTGCCTTGCCGCAGCCGCCGGCTCTGCTCATGATATTCCAATCCGGCGACTTCGAAATGCCCAAGATTTCCGAGACCTTGCGTAAGGCAAACCGGCGGACAGCGCAAACCGTCGTCGAATGAAACGGCAGGCCTTGACAATTTTCCGACGAACAGTTTAGCTGAACAAAATTGCATGTTAAAGATAAATTGTTCACATGGAGGGGCCTGGTGAACAAAGTGGCCCGGTGATGCAGCGCCGGATTGCTGTGGAGGAGACGAAGTGGCTGTGAGCAACGACGCAAGCGAGTTGAAAGCAGGCTCTGGTACGCAGGCCACGACGGGCGCAAAGTTTTCGGCTGTCTTTGCCGGAACCATGGGCCCGCTGATCGGGCTGGTCCTGCTGTGCCTGGCGCTCTCGCTGACCACCGATACGTTCCTGACCATCCGCAACATCCTCAACGTGCTCGACCAGGTTACCGTACTCGGCATCATGGCGATCGGCATGACGCTGGTCATCCTGATCGGCGGCATCGACCTGTCCGTTGGCTCGGTGCTGGCGCTGGCTTCCATGGTGATGGGCTTCGTCGCCCATCCGGACTATCTCAATCTCGGCCTGCCGGCCGGCATCGCCGCAGCCCTCGTCGTCGCCGGCCTTTGCGGGCTGGTTTCGGGCCTGCTGGTGACGGTCACCAAGCTGCCGCCCTTCATCGCCACGCTGGCCATGATGTCGGTGGCGCGCGGTCTCGCCAATATGATCACCGACGGCTCGCAGATCGTCGGCTTTCCCGACTGGTTCACCAGCCTGTCGATCATCCGCCATTTCGGCTTCCTGTCGGTCACCGTCGGGCTGATGATCGTGCTTGCCGTCATTTTCGCGATCTTCCTGAATTATCGCGCCACCGGCCGCAGCCTCTACGCAATCGGCGGCAGCGCCGAAGTCGCCCGGCTGTCCGGCATACCGGTCAAGTCGCTGACAAACTGGGTCTATACGATCTGCGCCGTGCTGGCCGGTCTCGCCGGCATCGTGCTTGCCGCCCGGCTCGATTCCGTCCAGCCGAGCTCCGGCCTTGGCTACGAGCTCGACACTATCGCGGCGGTGGTTATCGGCGGCGCCAGCCTGTCGGGCGGCGTCGGTTCGATCGGCGGCACCGCCATCGGCGTCCTCATCATCGGCGTGCTGCGCAACGGGCTGAACCTGCTCGGTGTCTCGCCCTTCATCCAGCAAGTGGTTATCGGCGTGGTGATCGCGCTGGCGGTGGCCACCGACACCTGGCGGCGCAGAGCACAATGAAAAATGGGGCACAATGAAGAATTGGGCTCAATGAGATTCACCCGGATATTCGGGCGAAAACGGATCGGTGATCCGAAACTGGGAGTTGTTCGGCCACGGGGCGCCGCGATGCGCGGGCAGGACAGATTGAACATCAACGGAGGAATAACATGCTGACTAAACGTTCATTGCTGCTTGCCGCCGCGGCCATCATCCCGCTGCTTAGCCTGTCCGACATGGCCTCGGCCAAGGAAGCCAAGAAGCTCGGCCTCGCCGTCGCCAATCTGCAGGCCGACTTCTTCAACCAGATCAAGCAGTCCGTCGAAGCCTACGGCAAGGAAAAGGGCATCGAGGTCGTCACCGTCGACGCCAAGGGCGATTCGGCGACCCAGGTCAGCCAGGTGCAGGATCTGATCACGCAGAATATCGATGCGCTGATCTACATTCCGGCCGGCGCCACCGCCGCCACCGTGCCGACCAAGACGGCCAAGGCTGCCAGCATCCCAGTCATCAATGTCGACCGCAACGCCGACGGCGCGCCCGGCGACACCTTCATCGCCACCAATAGCGTGGCATCGGCGAAAGCGGTTTGCGACTACATCGCCAAGCAGGCCGGCGGCAAGGGCGAGCTGATCATCATCCACGGCCAGAAGGGTACGACGCCCGAGGTCGATCGCTCGAAGGGCTGCGGCGAAGCGCTGAAGGGCTATCCCGACATCAAGGTCGTCGGCGAATTGTGGAGCGAAGGCTGGCACCAGGACGAAGGTTTCAAGCTGACGCAGGATCTGTTGCAGTCGCATCCCGACGTGTCGATCGTCATCGGCCAGGCCGATGCGCTGGCGCTCGGTGCGGCGCAGGCGGTCAAGGTCGCCAATCCCGGCCACAAGGTCTGGGTTGCCGGCTTCGACGGCGACGTGGCGGCGCTCAAGGCGCTGAAGGACGGCGTCTTCGACGTGACGGCGACGCAGCAGACCCAGGGCATGGGCCGGCTTGCCGTCGATGCGGCAATCAAGCTGGTGGCCGGCGAGACCATTCCCGCAGAACAGCTGCAGGATGCGACGCTGACCACCAAGGACAATGTCGAGCAGTTCATCGCCAAGCATCCCTGATTTAGACCAGTCCGGCAGTCGACGAGCGCAACAATGTCCACCGAACCTCGCCACATGCACAGCCCCAATCTGGGTCTCGTCGTCAGCGGCCTCTGCAAAAGCTACGGACCGGTGCAGGTCCTGGCCGATGCGAGCTTCGAGGTGCGGCCGGGCGAGGTCGTGGCGCTGCTTGGCGAAAACGGCGCCGGCAAGTCCACCGTCTCGAACATCATCGCCGGGTCGACCAAGCCCGATGCCGGCACCATCACCTGGCGGGGGAACGCTTATTCCCCCGCCAATCCTGCCGCGGCGATCGACGCCGGCATCGGCATGATCCACCAGGAGCTGAAGCTGCTGCCGGATCTGTCGGTCGCCGAAAACGTCTATGTCGGGCGCCTGCCGATGCGCGGCGGCCGCATCGACCGCGCGGCAATGAATGCACGGGCATCAGCCCAGTTGAAGCGCCTCGGGCTCGATGTCTCGCCCGAGCGCAAGGTGCGCACGCTGCGTATCGCCGCCCAGCAGCAGGTCGAGATTGCCAAGGCGCTGACGCTCAATGCCGAGCTGCTGATCTTCGATGAACCGACGGCCGCCCTTGGCGGCGAGGAAACGGAGCTCCTGTTCCAGCAAATCCGCAAGCTCAAGGCGGAAGGCATGTCCTTCATCTATATCAGCCACCGGCTGGACGAAATCGCCCAAATCGCCGACCGTGTGGTGGTGATGCGCGACGGGCGCATCGTCGCGCGGCACGAGCGCGCCGATATTCCGGTGCGCACTGTCGTCGAGCAGATGGTCGGCCGCAGCGTCGAGCGGATGTTCCCGACTTTGTCGGCGCCCCGCAATGACACGCTGCTCGAGGTCGAGAACCTGTCCTCGCCGGAACGCAGCTTTCAAAATGTCAGCTTTTCAGTGCGGGCCGGCGAAATCCTCGGCATTGCCGGGCTGATCGGCGCCGGCCGCACGGAGCTGGTGAGGGCGATCGCCGGCGCCGACCCGATCTCATCCGGCTCGGTGCGCGTCGCCGGCAAGCCGGTGCATCTCAATGGGCCGGCGGCGGCGATCAAGGCCGGCGTCGTGCTGGTGCCGGAAGACCGCAAGGCGCAAGGCGTGGTGCTCGACCAGACGATCGGCGAGAATCTGGCGATCGGCAATTTCGACCATGTCGCGCCGAATGGCTGGGTGTTCCCGAAGGCGGTGCAGAAATTCGCCGAGGCCGGTATTCGCCGGCTCGGCGTCAAAGGCCGGCCGAACCAGGCGGTCAGCAAGCTTTCAGGCGGCAACCAGCAGAAGGTGATCATTGCCAAATGGGTGTCGCGCCCGCCCAAGGTGTTTATCCTGGACGAGCCGACGCGCGGCATCGACGTTGGTGCCCGCGCCGCGATCTACGATGTCATCGCCGACCTTGCCCGTTCCGGCATGGCGGTGGTGGTGGTGAGTTCCGACCTCGAGGAAGTGCTCGGCCTGTCGCATCGCGTGCTCGTGCTGAGCCGCGGCCGTCAGCGCGGCATTCTCGACCGCAGTGATGCGAGCAATGTCGCCGT
The DNA here is from genome assembly GCF_040317735.1 of Mesorhizobium sp. M1399. NCBI lineage: Bacteria > Pseudomonadati > Pseudomonadota > Alphaproteobacteria > Hyphomicrobiales > Phyllobacteriaceae > Mesorhizobium > Mesorhizobium sp. M1399. Next base: position 382,697 of record NZ_JAMYKZ010000001.1, on the reverse strand, counting down.
CATGGAACTCGCCACGAGCTAGGACAGCCCATCGAAACAAAGCGCAGCAGGTGGTATCCTCCCAAGCACCAGACCGCGCGGGGCGCCAGCAACAGAGTTGGCGCCCCTTTATTTCCGGAGGACGGCGATTGGAGGAGAGGGACCGACGATGAAACTATTCGAACTTCATGGTGACGTGGCACTTGTGACAGGCGCCGGCAGCGGCATCGGGCAAGCAATCGCCATCGGCCTGGCCGAGGCCGGCGCCGACATAGCCTGCTTCGGCCACGCCTCCAAAGGCGGGCTGGAGGAGACCGCACACCAGATCACAGCACGCGGCCGCAAGGCACTGGTGCTGACCGGCACGGTGACTTCAGAGGCCGATCTCGCGGCCGCGATCGAGCGTACGGAGCAGGAACTCGGCGCGTTGACCATCGCAGTCAACAATGCCGGCGTCGCCGGAGCTGAGCCGGCAGAGACGCTGTCGCTGGAAAAGTGGCAGAAGCTCTATGACGTCAATGTCAGCGGCGTGTTCCTGTCCTGCCAGGCCGAGGCCCGTGCCATGCTGACGCGGCGCAAGGGCTCGATCATCAACATCGCCTCGATGTCGGGCTCGATTGTCAACCGCGGCCTGACCCAGGCGCATTACAACTCGTCGAAGGCCGCGGTCATCCACATGTCGAAGAGCCTCGCCACGGAATGGGCCGATCGCGGTCTACGCGTCAACGTCGTCAGCCCCGGCTATACGCTGACCCCGATGAACAAGCGACCGGAGGTCGCCGACCAGGTCAGGATCTTCGAGCGCGACACGCCGATGGGCCGCATGGCGGCGCCGGAAGAGATGGTCGGCCCGACCGTGTTCCTGGCCAGCCGCGCCGCGAGTTTCGTCACCGGCATCGACCTGATCGTCGATGGCGGCTTCGTCTGCTGGTAGGAGAAAAAATGCAGAAGCGATTCCAGGGAAAAACGGCGGTCATCACCGGCGCGAGCGGCGGCATTGGCGCGGCAATGGCCAGGCGCTTCGCCGTGGAAGGTGCTGCGGTCGTCGTCAGCGCCATCGACGCGCGCGTTGAAGAGGTTGCCGCCGATCTGAAGACTGCGGGCGCCAAGGTTGCGTGGATGCGCATGGACGTGACCAAAAAGGAAGAGGTCGTCGCGCTTTACGACCTGGCCGAGCAACAATTCGGCCGCGTCGACATCTCAGTGCAGAATGCCGGTGTCATCACCATCGCCAGGATCGAGGCGATGACCGAGGCAGAATGGGACAAGGTGATGGCGGTCAACACCAAGGGCGTGTTCCTGTGCTGCCAGGAGGCGATCGCGCGCATCCGCAAGCATGGCGATGGCGGCCGGCTGATCAACACCGCATCCGGCCAGGCGCGGCAGGGCTTTATCTACACGCCGCATTATGCGGCCTCGAAATTCGGCGTCGTCGGCATCACCCAGAGCCTCGCCAAGGAAGTGGCGAAGGAGAAGATCACCGTCAACGCGATCTGCCCCGGCATCATCGACACCGATATGTGGGCCTATAACGATGCCGCATGGGGCAAGTTGATGGGCGACTATAAGCCCGGCGAGCTGATGGCCGAATGGGTGGAGAACATCCCGATGGGCCGCGCCGGCAGCGGCGAGGACGTCTCCGGCCTGGTCAGCTTTCTCGCCAGCGACGATGCGGCCTATATCACCGGGCAGACCATCAATGTCGATGGCGGCCTGATCATGTCGTAAGATACGACACAGGCCAACGTTCCATCCGCCGGGATCTGAAAGCCGCTTCGCTGCATTCAGGCTGCTCGGCCGGCCCGCGCCAATCCATGTTCCACGAGCCGGTCGATGATTTCGGAATAGCTGACGCCGCTTGCCGCCATTGCCTTGGAGTACATGCTGATATCGGTGAAGCCGGGGATGGTGTTGATTTCATTGACCAAGAACTGCATGTCCGGTGTCAGGAAAAAGTCGATGCGCGCCATCCCGTCACAGCCGACGGCTCTGAAAGCCCTTGCAGCCACATCCCGCATGCTTGCCTCGACCTCGGGCGGCAGTTCGGCCGGCACTTTTAGCGCCGCGCCGTTCTCGTCGATGTATTTGGCATCGTAGCTGTAGAAACCGTGGCTTTCCGCCGGCACGATCTCGCCTGGCCGCGAGACGAACAGGTCGCCTGCCGGGTCCTCCAACACGCTACATTCGATCTCGCGCCCATGAACGAATTCCTCGGCCAACAGCTTGCAATCGTGCTGGAAGGCTTCAGCAAGCGCCCCATCGAATTCCTGGCTGGCATTGACCTTTCTGACCCCGACAGACGATCCCTGACGCGCCGGTTTGATGAAGAACGGCAGGCCGAGTTCGCCTTCGAGTGTGGCGAGGGCGGGCGCCGCACCTTCATGGACCGTCACTGAGCGCGCGATTGGCAGACCCGCCGCTTTCAGGAGCCGCTTGGTGACATCCTTGTCCAGCGCGGTTGCTGAACCCAGGATGCCGCAGCCGGCAAGCGGCACCAGAGCCACCTCGGCCACCCCCTGTACCGAGCCGTCTTCGCCATGGGGGCCGTGCAGGATGGGAAACAGGATGTCGATCGTTGGCAGATCATAGGGCGTGCCGTCGGCCGGGATCGCCATCATCCGTCCGCGCCCACCCGGAAGCAGGCAAACTTCCGTGCCGCCTGCAGGTTTCGCGAGCTTACCATCCTGAAAGCTGCTCAGCCGCCACCGTCCCTCGCGCGTGACGAAGATTGGGACGGCATCGTATTTGGCAGGCAGCGCACGCATGACATTGGTTGCGGAAAGCACCGAAACGTCATGTTCGGCGGAACGTCCGCCAAAGAGCACGGCAATGCGCAGTCTGTTTAAGGAAGAGGTCATGAAAGCCTCGGAGATGATCTGGTGTTGAAAGGGTCAGAAGCCGACGGCAATACCGCGGTTGGCGCTGAAGTAAGGCGCTTTGGTCTGCTGCATTGTGTCGATGTCCTGTCGTCGCGGCTGGTACCCGATGACTGGCAACCTTGGCTTTTTTTCGAGCCGATCTACGGTCCATGTAAAAAGACGGCCGTGAAATTGGCGCAGCGTTATTCGTTGCGCGACGTGAACGTTGGTATATATAATTTCATCCCATGAAAGCGGCTCTGGGCGAGTTGCCGAGCCAACAGCCGAGATCATGGGACTTTGATGGTTTGCACCTCAAGACCGGCGATCGATCCGCGGATGACTGCTTCCGCAGCAAACCATCGGCAGTCATGACGCGGCCGGTCCCGCGCACATCTTCACCAATTTGGGCACCACCCCGTTTTGCGCCGGCATCCGCTTCGGCAGCATTGTGGCGCCGACGGCCTTGCGCAACGACCAGCTTTTCCAACACAATCAAAAAAGACGCAAGAAGGGAACTAACGATAACTTCCACCAGAGCTTGACAGGAGAACAAGCATGTTACTTCGGAGCATGATTTCGAAACTATCAATGGGAGCCTTGGCGCTTGCCGCAGCAAGCGCGCTGACACTACCGGCACAAGCAGCGGCGCCGGAATCCAACGACCCGATCAAGATCGCGCTGTTCGACTGGACCAGCGTCAATCTGAACGCCAAGATCCTCGGCGGCATCCTCGAAAAGCTCGGCTATACCGTCGAGTACCCGACCGCCGACTATCTCTCCAGCCTGACCACCGGCCTGACCAATGGCGACATCGATGTCGGCATGGAGTTCTGGGACACGACGGCCGGCGAAGCGATGAAGGCCTCGGATGCAACCGGCCAGACCGAACGCCTCGGCAAGCTCGGGCCCAAGGCCAAGGAGGAATGGTGGTTTCCCGAATATATGAAAGAGAAATGCCCGGGCCTGCCGAACTGGGAGGCATTGAAGGACCCGAAATGCGCCGAGGCCTTTTCGACGGCGGAAACAACACCGAAGGGGCGCTATCTCGGCGGCCCTGTGACATGGGAAGGTTTTGACGACGAGCGCGTCGAGGCGCTGAAACTGCCCTTCACCGTCATCCATGCTGGCACCGATGCAGCGATGTTCGCCGAACTGGACTCGGCCTATCAGCGCAAGGCGCCGATCATGCTGTGGATCTATTCGCCGCATTGGGCACCGGCCAAATACAAGGGCGAATGGATCGAATTCCCCGACCATACTGTAGAGTGCTACACCGACCCGAAATGGGGCGTGAACCCCGATGCGAAATACGACTGTGGCAAGCCGCATGGCGAGATCTGGAAATATTCCTGGGCCGGCATGAAGGACAAATGGCCGGTCGCCTACAAGGTCGCGAAAAACTACACGGTCGATACCGACGAGCTCAACAAGATGAGCGGCGAGATCGATCTCGAAGGCAAGACGCCGGAAGACGTCGCCGCCGCCTGGATCGCCGCCCACGAAGGCGACTGGAAAGCTTGGGCCGAGTGACCGTCTGACTGGAAATCCGACGGCCCGGCCATTCGTGGCCGGGTCTCGATCCCTATTCCAGAAGGACGATTGCATGACCGATACGATTGAAGGCGCGGCGAAAGCGGGCAACGATGCCCGCCCGATAAAGCTTGCCTGCCGCAATGTCTGGAAGCTGTTCGGGGCGGACGCGGCCAATTTCATCCGCCGGCGCGACGGCAAGGCCAGCCTGGCGGACATCGCCGCTGCCGGACTGGTTGGCGCGGTGCGCGCCGTCGATCTCGAAATCCGGCAAGGCGAGATCTTCATCATCATGGGACTTTCGGGATCCGGCAAGTCGACGCTGGTGCGCTGCATGTCGCGGCTGATCGAGCCGACCCACGGCAAGGTCGAGTTTGAAGGCAAGGACCTGCTCAAGATTTCCGATGCCGCGCTGATCGAGCTGCGACGCCACCGCATGGGCATGGTGTTCCAGAATTTTGCCCTGCTGCCGCATCTCAACGTACTGGAGAACATCGCCTTTCCCTTGGGCATCCAGGGGCAGGACCGGCCGACGCGCGAAAAGCGGGCTCGCGAGGTCATCGAGTTGGTCGGCCTGCGCGGCCGCGAGCATTTCTATCCACGCGAGCTTTCCGGCGGCCAGCAGCAGCGTGTCGGCATCGCCCGCAGCCTCGCCACCAAGCCGGAAATCTGGTTCCTCGACGAGCCATTCTCGGCGCTCGATCCGCTGATCCGCCGTGAGATGCAGGACGAGCTGATGCGGCTGCAGACCATGCTGCACAAGACCATCGTCTTCATCACCCATGATTTCGACGAGGCCATCCGGCTGGCCGACCGGATCGCCATCATGAAGGACGGCGAGGTCATCCAGATCGGCACGCCGGAAGAGCTGGTGGTCAACCCGGCGACGGATTATGTCGCCGAATTCACCCGCGACGTCGACCGCGCCAAGGTGATCTCGGCCAAGAGCCTGATGCGCGCCTGCGACGCCGCTGAACATGGCGGCACGGTCGCGCCGGATGCCAAGATCGCCAGTTTCTCGGCAGATATCGTCTCTGCCGGCAAGCCCTTCGCGGTGGTCAACGGCACCGGCAAGCCGATCGGCGAGGTAACGCCGCAGGCGGTGATCGATCTTCTCGCTGGCATCGAACGTCCCGGAGCCGGCGCATGACGGTCACGGCAAGCGCGAGCGCAGCGAGGCCGCGGCAGGGTCAGACCTGGCTGGTGATCTGGGCCTGCGCGCTCGCCGCCGTGCTTGTTGTCTTCCTGCTGCAGGAAAGCCTGCCCTGGACGGTCAATTACCCAGCCAATGCCGTCATTCCCGTCGCCGACTGGGTCAGCGCGCTGATGAACTGGGTGAAGTCGAATTTCTCCTGGCTGACGCGCTCGATCACCGCCGTGCTCGGCGTGCCGCTCGATTTCGCGCTCAATCTTCTCGCCAAAAATTTCAAGATCGGCCATGGCGCGGATATGATCGTCTTGCCGCGCCTGTCCTGGGTCGGCGTCTGCGCTGCCGCCTACCTTGCCGGCCGCGCCGCCGGCGGCTGGAAGCTGGGTGCGCTGGTCGGCGGGTGTTTTCTCTACATCGCGCTGTTCGGGCAGTGGACCAGCGCCATGCTGACGCTGGGCCTGATCTCGATCGCTGTGCCGTTTTGCATTGTCACCGGGCTGTTCGCCGGCATCTGGGCATGGCGCAAGCCCTGGGCAGAAAGGCTATTGATCTCCCCTGCCCTCGATCTGATGCAGACGATCCCAACCTTCGCCTATCTCATCCCGATGCTGCTTTTGTTCGGCAACAGCCCGGTCTCGGCAATGATCGCGACGGCAATCTTCGCGACACCGCCAATGGTGCGGGCGACGATGCTGGGCCTGTCGCGGGTGCCGTCGGAGATCGACGATTTCAGCGAGATGGCCGGCTGCACGGCACGGCAGAAGCTGTGGCGGGTGCTGTTGCCGTCGGCGCGGCCGACGCTGATGGTCGGCGTCAACCAGGTTATCATGCTGGCGCTCAATATGGTGATCATCGCCTCGATGATCGGCGCCGGCGGCCTCGGCTATGATGTGCTTTTGGCGCTGCGCGCGCTCAAGGTCGGCGAGGCGATGGAGGCAGGCCTCGCCATCGTCGCACTGGCAATTGCGCTCGACCGGCTGAGCCAGGCGATCGCGCACAATCACGCCAAGGGCAATGTCCGCCATCAGCCCGGCACCAGCTTCTGGCGGCGCTATCCCAACCTGACGCTGGCCGTCGCCATCCTCGCCGTCGCCACGCTGCTCAGCCTGTTCGTGCCGGCCTTCGCCGCGGTGCCGAAGGCGATCACCTTCACCACCGCACCTTTGTGGAAGGCGGCGGTGAACTGGATCACGATCAACTTCTTCGACACGATCGAGGCGTTCCGCGTGGCGCTGATCCTCAATGTGCTGAACCCGGTGCGCGCCTTCTGCGAGGGCTTTCCGTGGCTGGGCGCGGTTTGTCTCCTCGGCCTTGCCGGATACCAGCTCGGCGGCTTGCGCCTCGCCGCCCTGGTCGCGGCATTGACAGCGTTCTGCGCCGTCACCGGCCTTTGGGAAAAGACCATGGCGACGGTCTACCTGTGCGGCATCTCGGCCTTTATCGCTTGCCTGATCGGCATCCCTATCGGGCTGATGGCATCGCGCAGCGACCGCTTCGAAAAGATCGTGACGCCGGTCATCGACACGCTGCAGGTGCTGCCGTCGTTCTGCTTCATCATTCCGGTGGTGATGCTGTTCAGAGTCGGCGACGTCACCGCGATGATCGCCACCGTCGCCTTCGCCGTGGTGCCGGCCATCCGCTACACCAATCACGGGATCCGGCAGGTGCCGCCGGCGCTGATCGAGGCGGCGAAGGTTTCCGGCTGCACCAAGCGCCAGACCTTCTTTCGCGTGCAGCTGCCGCTGGCGTTGCCGGAGATCATGCTCGGCGTCAACCAGACTATCCTGATGGCGCTGGCAATGATCATCATCTGCGCCATGGTCGGCACCCGCGATCTCGGCCAGGAAGTGTTCATCGCCCTGTCCAAGGCCGATTCTGGCCGCGGCATCGTCGCCGGCCTGGCCATCGCCTTCATCGGCATCGTCGCCGACCGGCTGTTCAATGCATGGACGGCCAAGGCGAGAGCGAGGCTGGGATAGCCGGGAATAGGACGGCCACAGGAAGCTGCCGCTAATGGCGCCCCGGTGACGAGTTACCGATCCCTACGCCTAACGACATAGCCCTTCGGGATTATTGCTCGCTCTTGGCTCACATCGTACGGCTGTGATGGGACGGGTAGGCTCAACAGGAGAGCGGATAATGTCTAAACGCGTTCCCTTTACTACCGGTGATCTAGCAGATCATCAGTGGGGTATCGATGACGCCCTCACAGGCGATCCAAACACGAATATCTTGACCGGCGACGCCGGCGGCAGCCTGCTCGATTTCTCGAGAGGCGGCAACGATACCTTTACGGAAACCGCACCGTCGACCTACACCTTCTACGGTGACGCGGCTCGGAGCTTGTTCAATTTTGCTCGGGGCGGTGACGACACCTTCACCACGGGGCTTTCGTCCACCACGACGACTGCCTATGGTGACGCGGGCGACGATATGTCGGACCACAGCAAGGGCGGCAACGATACCTTCAACAGTGGATTGGCAAGGCAGGTAGTCGATACCTTCTATGGGGACGCCGGCGGCAACATGCTCGGCCATGCTCATGGGGGTGACGACACTTTCCTGACCCAAACCAAACAAGGAGCCGACCACACCTTCTACGGTGATGCAGGCGGCGAGATGTCCGATCGCAGCAAGGGCGGCAACGACACCTTCGAGGGCTCGAAAGAAGCCAATAACATTTTCTACGGTGACGCCGGCAGCAACATGTCCGGCAATGCGCGGGGCGGCGACGATAGCTTCACGGGCAAGAGCGATTCATTCAACACTTTCTACGGCGATGCCGGCGGCGACATGTCGGACGACAGTAGGGGTGGCAACGATACCTTTACGGGCCGCTCCTTTTCCACCAACACTTTCTTCGGCGACGCCGGCGGCAACATGTCTGGCCATGCTCTGGGCGGCGACGACTATTACACAGACACGTTTGGGGATCTCGGGAGCAAAACTCTCTATGGCGATGCGGGCGGCGATCTTTCCGGTTTTGCCACGGGCGGCAACGACACCTTCACGAGCGTGGGTGGGTCCCGGGTAACGTTCTACGGTGACGCGGGCGGCAGTATGTTCGACCATGCGCTTGGGGGCGATGACGTGGCCGTGCTGCAAGGCACCGCCCATAATGTGGGGTATGGCGACGCCGTGACGATGCTCGGCAACGCTGTGGGCGGCAATGACACCCTGACCGGCGGGGACAAGAGCGCCTTTCCTGACGTTCTAAACGAGTTGTCCGGCGACGCGCGCGCTATGTCCGGCTCCGCCCAGGGCGGCAATGACATTCTTACCGGGGGCCAGAACAGCGAAAGCGGCCAAGTTCGCAACTTCCTGTGCGGCGACGCTCTGCAAATGTCCGGTTCGGCTCAGGGCGGCAACGATGTCCTGTACGCAGGGAGCGCGGCACCTGGCTGCACGGTCATCAATGACATGTGGGGGGATGGACAACTGAGCGAGTTGGCTCAGGGCGGCGCAGACCAATTCATATTCAAGGACGATGGTTCAATGACGGTCGGAACCCAAAACACCATCTACGACTTCAGCCAGACCCAAGGCGACACTATCGTGTTTAGTGGCGTGGAGGGCGTGCAATCGTTCGATGATCTCACAATTGCGCAAAGTGGAACCGACACCATTATTACCGCGGGAGTCGATCAAGTTACTCTCGCAAACTTTGCGAGCCCGCTGACAACGAGTGACTTTTTGTTCGTCTGAAAGTGAAACCTTACCTGTTCGAAGTAGCTGGAATGCGGTGAGAGTTCGTTGAAGATGGTCGCGCGGCCGGTCGCCCCAATTCTGCTCGACCGGCCGATCGGCGATCCCAGCCGCAAGTATGGATCAAGCGGCCAGGAATCTCTCGGTCAATCGAGCCCAGAGCGCTGCGCCAACGGTCAAATTGCCGTCGTTGAAATCATATTTCGAGCTGTGAAGGATGGCTGAATCCTCGCCGTTGCCGAGGCGGAGGAAGCAACCGGGTTTGTGCTCGAGGAAATAGGAAAAGTCTTCGCTGCCGGGGATCAACGGGCAGACGGCCACCTTGTCGTGACCAACGAGTTCAACAGCGACGTCTGTCGCAAAGGACGTCTCGCTCTCGGAATTGACCACCACCGGGTAGCCGCGCTCGTAGTCGATCTCGACGGTTGCGCCATGCGCCTGCGCCACAAGTGCTGCGATACTGCGAATACGCTGCTCGAGCCTATCGCGAATCTCGACCGAGAAGGAGCGGACGCTGAGCGTGATCTCGGCCTGTTCGGGGATGACGTTGGAGGCCGTGCCGCCGTGAATGGTGCCGACGGTGACGACAGCCGTCTCGATCGGGTTGACGTTGCGCGACACCACCGTCTGGAGGGTCATGATGATGTTGGCGGCAGCGACGATCGGGTCGACCGTCAGGTGCGGACGCGAGGCGTGGCCGCCACGCCCGGCGATCTTGATGGTGACGGTATCGCTCGCTGCCATCAGCGGCCCCGCGCGCATCAGGAAGGAACCCGCCGGCGCGCCCGGATGGTTGTGCAGCCCGAAAATCGCATCGCAGGGAAAGCGCTCGAACAGGCCGTCGGCGATCATCGCCTGCGCCCCGCTTCCTTTGCCGGCTTCCTCGGCCGGCTGGAAGATGAGGTTCACCGTGCCGTTGAAATGGCGCGTGCGCGCCAGGTATTCGGCCGCGCCGAGCAGCATCGTGGTGTGGCCGTCATGGCCGCAGGCGTGCATCTTGCCGCTGGCTTGGCTGGCATAAGGGAGATTGGTCGCTTCGGTGATCGGCAAGGCGTCCATGTCGGCGCGGATGGCAATGCTGCGGCCGCTGCCTTGGCGCAAGCGGCCGACGACCCCGAGCCCGCCGACATTGCGTGTCACCTCATAGCCCCAGCTTTCGAGCCGTTCGGCAACGTATGCAGCCGTTTCGTGCTCCTGGAAGGAAAGCTCGGGATGCGCGTGCAGGTGCTGGCGAGCCGCAGCAAGCTCGGCGGCCTTGTCGGCGAAGTCGGAAACATCGGCGAACTGGTTGGAGGTCTTTGGCATGAGGGGTCCTTTGCCGAGCACGTAATGGCGCCGGCTTTTCTGTCAGATGAAACGGCTTAAAAAGGCCCGCGTGCGCGGGTGCCTGGGTTTGGCGAGAACCTCGTCCGGAGGCCCGGCCTCGATCACATTGCCGTCGTCCATGAACACCACCCGATCCGCCGCTTCGCGGGCGAAGCCGATCTCATGCGTGACCACGATCATGGTCAAGCCCTGCCTGGCAAGATCGCGCATGGTGGCGAGCACCTCGCCGACCAACTCCGGATCGAGCGCCGACGTCGGCTCGTCGAAGAGCATCAATTTCGGGCGGATGGCGAGCGCACGGGCGATGGCGACGCGCTGCTGCTGGCCGCCTGAAAGCTGGCGCGGATAGGCGTCGATCTTGTCGGCGAGACCGACACGGGTCAGCAGTTCGCGGGCGTAGCCGATCGCTTCCTTGCGGTTCTCCCGGTGAACGCCGACCGGAGCCTCGATGACGTTCTGAAGGGTCGTCATGTGTGGATAGAGATTGAACTGCTGGAACACCATGCCGATCTTGCGCCGCTGCGCCGCGATCGCCCGATCGGAGAGCTTGTCGAGACGGCCGTCGTGCAACCGGTAGCCGATCTGCTCGCCGTCCACCTCGATCGCCCCTTGGTCGATCGCCTCGAGATGATTGATGCATCGCAGGAAGGTCGACTTTCCGGAGCCGGACGGTCCGAGAACGACCACCACCTCGCCAGGCGCGACGTCCAGGTCGATGCCCTTCAGCACCTCGAGCGGGCCGAAGGCCTTGTGAACGTTGCGCGCCCGGACCAAGGGCGTGTCATGCGCGCTCATTGGCGGCCTCCAGGGTGGCGGTCGCCGTCTTCTCGCGGGCGCCGCGGTCGCCGCGGCTGTAATGGCGTTCGATCGCGCCCTGCGCGACATTGAGAACCGAGGTGATCAGCAGGTACCAGAGCACCGCAACCATCAGCAGCGGAATGATTTCGAAGGTGCGGTTGTAGATCGACTGCACGGAGTACAGCAGGTCGGCCATGGCGATGACGCTGACCAGCGACGTCGCCTTGATCATGCTGATCAGCTGATTGCCGGTCGGCGGCACGATCGAGCGCATCGCCTGCGGGATGATGATGCGCCGCAGGGCCCGCGCGCGGGTCATGCCGAAGGCTTCAGCCGTTTCGGCCTGCCCCTTGTCCACCGACAGCAGCCCACCACGAATGATCTCTGCCATATAGGCGGCCTCATTCAGCGCCAGACCGAGGATAGCGGCCGTCAAAGGCGTGATCAGGTCGTTGGTGTTCCAGCTCGCAAAACCGATGGAAATGCGCGGAAACAGCGTCGAAAGATTGTACCACAGGATGAGCTGCACCAGCAGCGGCGTTCCCCGGAAGAACCAGATGAACAGTCCGGATAGAAAAGATGCCAGCCTGTCTTTCGACATGCGCGCGATGGCGAGCAGCAGGCCGAGCACGATACCCAGGATCATCGCCACGACCGTCAGGCCGAGCGTTACGGAAAGCCCCTGCATGACCGTCGGATCGAAGAAATACTGGGCGACGACTGGCCAACCGAAATTCGGGTTGACCGCGACGATATAGGCGAAGCCGGCCGCCACGGCGACGGTGAACGCCCAGAGCGCCAGCCGGACAAGCGGAAACGGCCGGTGGGCTCGCTTGACATCGCGCAGAGCGTCGTCGGGACGTCGCGGCACCTCGGACGCGTAGGCAGCGGTCGCGTCGGTCATGGCAGCCTCTACTGTCCCTGGTTGATGCCGGGCGCGTCGATCATGTTCTTCTCGAGACCCCACGTCTTCATCACCGCGGCGTAGGTGCCGTTCTTCATCAGGATCTTGAACGCGTCGAGTAGTACACCGCCCAGCGGCGAGCCCTTCTTGACGACGGCGCCTTGATAGATGTCCTTGAAGCCATTGGCCTGGCCGACACCTGAAAGTTCCAGTTGGCCCTTCGCCTGCTCGACGAAATAGGTCAGTGGCGCCTGCGAGGAGAAGAATGCGTCGGAGCGCTTCGACCGGACGGCCAGTATCGAGCTCGGCTGGTCGGTGAAGGATTGCACCTCGACGGCCGGCTTGCCGCCCTCGGTGCATTTCTGCGCCTGCTGCTTGATGACCTTTTCGGCTGAGCCACCCGACATCACGGCGATGCGCTTGCCGCACGCCGTGTCGAGCGAGGTGATGCCTTGCGGATTGCCCTTCTCGACGGCGAAGACGACGTATTCGCGCACCCAATCGATGAAGTCGTTGGATTTCTGGCGGTCGGGATAGTCGCCGACAGGTCCCATCGCGAACTGATAACGGCCGGCATTGATGCCGCTCAGCAAGGCCGGCAAGCCGGCGACCGAGGCGTGATCGACTTCGACACCGAGCAGCTGGCCGATGGCGTCGGAAATGTCCCTGGTTGCCCCGGTCAGTTCGGTGCCGGTGACGATCTCATAGGGCGGGAACGAGCCGTTGTTGACGGCCGTGATCTTTCCCGCCGTGCGGATCTCTTCCGGCAGCCGGGCCCGCAAATCTTCGTTCACCGATTGCTTCTGGATATCCTGGGCGAAGCTGGCCTGCGCCAGAATGGTGACGAGCGAGGCGAATATGAAGCTGATTGTCCTCATGGCATTCTCCTTCGTGTTCTTCGTTGCGCGTTGTCAGGCTGCGGTGGCCCGCGACCTGGCATCGAAAGGAAACAAGGCTTCGGCGGAAATCGGTTCCGTCAGAATGCCCTGGGCATGTAGCTCGGTGACGAAATCCTCGATCATGCGCCGGTTGGCGGGCAGGCCGCTGGCGTTCCAGGAGGCAGGCAGGTCGCGCCCCGCATGAAGCAGCTCCTCGAGGATCCAGGGCGAGGTATCGGCATATTTTCGGCGCTTGCCCGTCCAGACGCGCTGGCTTTCGTCGATCAGCCTGGCGAGTTCCTGCGGCAGCCAGGGGTGCTCCCTGGCCAGGACGGCCTTGACGGCGACCAGATGCATGCCCGGGACATAACCGACGTCGGCGAAATAGGCGCGTTCGGCCGCGCGAAAATCGCGCAGCACTTGCCGGAAGCCGGAAGCCGGGCCGAAAAAGCCGTCCGGCATGAAGGGTGTGAAAACGGCGTCGAGCTCGCCTTGCGCCAGCAGCTCCATCATCGGGCGCTCGCCTGGCGCTGCTTCGATGCGACCCGGCCTGCCGAATCCGTCGAGGCGGTCGGCGACCGGGTGCTCGGATGTCAGCCTGCCGGCAAACCAGTAGGCGTCCTCGACGCCGACACCTTCGCGGCGAAGTGCCGCCCGCGTCCATGTGTTGCCGGAATCGCGCCAGCCGGTGACGCCGATGCGTTTGCCGGCAAGGTCGGAGAGCCGTACCAGCGGACTGTCACTGACCGTGATGATGCAGCGGTGGCGAAAGCCGCGCATGATGAAACACGGTATTCCAACCACCGTATCCCGGCCCGACGCCATGGCCGACACATAACGGCTGAATGAGACCTCCGCCGCATCGTAGTTCGGATCGGTACCGAGATCCGCGATCAGCGTGGCGACGCGGTCAACCTTCACCGACAAGCGGCTGGAGGTGACGTCACCGAGGACCAAGGGCGTGAGATAGTCCCAATCACGGGTGGCTATAGTGATGGAAACGGGCATCGGCATGAACTTCAACACTATGTTTGACCGGCGATTGGTAAATGTTTATTTTTGGCCGATCAAATGTTATTATGTTACTGAACATTAACACTGGCAGTCGTTGATTCGATGGATTTCGATGCAGGATGGTTCGCTGAACGCCTCGGCGACCGCACGACGCGCGGCATCGCGCGCGAGACCAGTGCGCTGATCAGAAGCGGCGCGCTGCCTGTCGGCGCAAAGCTTCCGCCGGTGCGCGATCTTGCCTATGTGCTCGGCGTCAGCCCGGCGACGGTCTCGCAGGCGTGGAGCGAGCTGCGGCGCTACAAGATCATCGGCGGCCGCGGGCGCAACGGCACCTGGATCATGGGCAACCGCTTTGCCGCCCGGCCCGAGCGCCACATGAGCGGCGGCAATTACGGTGCGGACATTCTGAACCTGGCGATCGCGGAGCCCGATGTGAAGCTCTTGCCGCCGCTCGACATCGCGCTGGCGCATGGCGCGCGCGCCGAAAAGCTCAACAGCTACGACCGGGTGCGCATCCTGCCCGAGCTGGAGGCCGCGGTGCGCCCGTCATGGCCGTACGATCCCGGCGCGTTCCTGGCCACCAATGGCGGTTACAACGCCATCTACACCTTGCTGCATGCGCTGGTCCCGACGGGGGCGCCGGTGGCCATCGAGAATCCGACGGCGCTTCGCCTGCTCGACATCCTCGAAGATCTCGACGTGCCGATCATCCCGGTGGACTGCGACAGTTACGGCCCCTTGCCCGACGCGCTCGCCAACGCTCTGCGGCAGCGGCCGGTCGCGTTCCTGTTCCAGCCGCGCGTCCATTCGGTGACCGGCGCCTGCATGTCGTCGGCGCGGCTGGAAGCCATCGGCGAACTGCTCGCCGGCACCGACGTGCTGATTGTCGAAGATGACGGCGTTGGCGATATTGCCGAGGCGCCGCGCATGTCGCTGGGCCGGCGTTTTCCCGATCGCGTCATCCATATCCTGTCCTATTCCAAGACCCATGGCCCGGACCTGCGGCTCGCCGTCCTGTCCGGATCGGCGACGATCGTCGAACAGATCCAGTCCTATCGCAGCTTCAGCTCGGGATGGACCAGCCGCATCCTGCAGGCCGCCACCGCCTGGCTGCTGCAAGACCCGGCCACGGCTGTCTTGGTCGAGCAGGCGAAGGAAGTGTACCACCGCCGTCGCGAACGGCTCGCCGGCGAGCTGGCGAAACGCAATGTCGGGATCGACGCCGGACACGGTCTCAGCGTCCTCATTCCGGTTGCTTCGGAACCTTACGCAATGGTCACGCTGGCTGCCCACGGCATCGCGGTCCATGCCGGGGCGAAGTTTTCGACCGGGAAGACCAGTGCCGTGCGCGTCGCGACCAGCATCTTGAGCGAGGAGCACCTCGAGCACGTCGCAAATTCCCTGGCGCTGGCGGCCGACCCGGCGCGGGACGTTGTGTGAGGCAAGGCAATCGTCGTTCGGACTCCCTACTCCGCCGCCACGCCCTTCACTTCGAGATAGCTCTCCATCGAATCGTCCATCGCCTGCAGCCAGGGCGTATGGTGCAGCGGCGCCATCGTGCCGGTCATCAGCGAGCGATAGGAATGGTCGCGGAAGCCCATGATGTCTTCCGCCTTGTGGTGCTCCCACTCCATGAAGGTCTGATTGACAGCCTCGACATCGAAGCCGGGATAGTCGGTCTGCTCCATCAACTCCCTGGTGTAGTCGCCCTGGAACCAGATCATCTGCTCGGCGTCTTCCAGCGTTTCCTCGCGTGCCCGCCACTTTTTGCCGTGCTCGGCCATCGCATCGGCCGAGGGCAGTTTGATGCGGCCCATGATGACGTCGCGGGCGAACCAGGCCTGCGCGTCGAACATGTTGAAGGTGTAGAACTGGTCCTGCATGCCGATATAGGACAGCTTCGGGTTTTTCTCCCAGACGACGCCCTCGTAGAGCCCGTCCGGCCACATGCGGTTGGCGGTCTTCAGCTTCAGGTCTTCGGTCAGGAACGGGAAGGAGTGGAGATAGCCGGTGCACAGGATGATGGCGTCAACGTCTTTGGTGCTGCCGTCCTTGAAATGCGCGGTCTTGCCGACGACTTTCTGCAGCAGCGGCACTTCCTTCCAGTTCTCCGGCCATCTGAAGCCCATCGGCTTCGAGCGGTAGCTCGAGGTGATCGATCTGGCGCCGTATTTGTAGCATTGCGAGCCGATGTCCTCGGCCGAATAGGAGCGGCCGATGATCAAAATGTCCTTGCCCTTGAATTCCATCGCGTCGCGGAAGTCATGGCTGTGCAGGATACGGCCGTTGAAGGTCGAAAAGCCCTCGAAATAAGGAACGTTGGGCACGGAGAAATGCCCCGAAGCGACGACGACATTGTCGAACTCTTCCGAGTAGGTGACGTCGTTGGTGCGGTCATGCGCGGTGACGGTGAACTTCTTCGTCGCATCGGAAAAGGTGACCATGCGCACCGGGCTGTTGAAGCGCACCCATTGGCGCACGCCGGATTTTTCGACACGGCCCTTGATGTAGTCCCACAGCACGGCACGCGGCGGATAGGAGCCGATCGGCCGGCCGAAATGCTCCTCGAACGTATAGTCGGCGAATTCGAGGCATTCCTTCGGGCCGTTCGACCAGAGATAGCGGTACATCGAGCCGTGCACCGGGTCGCCGTGCTCGTCGAGGCCGGTGCGCCAGGTGTAGTTCCACAGGCCGCCCCAGTCGGACTGCTTTTCGAAGCAGACGATCTCGGGAATGTCGGCGCCCTTGTCGGCGGCCGACTTGAAGGCCCGGAGCTGGGCCATGCCGGACGGCCCGGCTCCGATGACGGCAACACGATCTTTCATTTCGGGCCTCCCGATCTCATTTCTCTAACGAAACAAATTTCACTGACAGGACAGTAATTACCCCTTCGATGCTGTCAACAGGCCTTGTCGCGAAACCCTCGTTTCACCACGCTGGATTTCCAAGCGACGCGGTAGCTCGCGCGAAATCCGGTCATTGCGCAATTCGACAGGGGTGGCTTGCCGTAAGAGTTGCGCTTCTGTATCGGCACCGAATATGTTCACCGTGAGTGAAATGAATCGGCAAGGTCCGGGGTGGCGAAATGGCGAAAAAAGCGACCAGTCTAAAGCCTGCGGCAGCCGCCGCGGGCAAAGCCAAGCCGTCGGTTGCTGTAATCGATCCGCGCAAGATGCGCGCGCCGCTCACCCAGAACCCGCACGCCATTCGCGACACTCGCGAAAAAGTGCTGGAGGTCGCGATCGGCCGCGAGGTGCGGGCATTCCGCAAGAAGCTCGGCATCACCGTCGCCGATCTGGCGGCCGCCACCGACATTTCGCTTGGCATGCTGTCGAAGATCGAGAACGGCATCACCTCGCCGTCGCTGACCACGTTGCAGGCGCTGTCGCGGGCACTCGGCGTTCCCGTCACCGCATTCTTCCGCCGCTTCGAGGAAGAGCGCAGCGCCGTCTTTGTCAAGGCCGGGGAAGGCCTCGACGTCGAGCGCCGCGGCACGCGCGCCGGCCACCAGTACAATCTGCTCGGCCATATCGGTTCCAACACCAGCGGCGTCGTCGTCGAACCCTATCTGATCACACTGACCGAGGATTCCGACGTGTTTCCGACCTTCCAGCACGAAGGCATGGAATTCCTCTACATGCTGGAAGGCGAAGTCGTTTACCGGCACGGGAGCAATCTCTACCCTATGAAGCCCGGCGACAGCCTGTTCTTCGACGCCGATGCGCCGCACGGGCCGGAAGTGCTGACCGTTCTGCCGATGCGCTATTTGTCGATCATTTGCTACCCGCAGAGCGCGGGGTGAGCGGGAGGCAAGCGACCCCCTCACCCGGATTGCCAACCGAATTGTGAAGGACAATTCGGGGCAATCCGACCTCTCCCCGAGGGGAGAGGAGATTGGCAGCGCCGGCGCTAGCCTCTTCTCCCCAGCGGGGAGAAGGTGGCCGCGAAGCGGCCGGATGAGGGGACTTGCTTAATCCGGCCCAAACCCCGGCGACATCGCACTGCCGTCATCCAACTTCGACAGCCATTCGACCAGCGTCGCGCGGTAGCGCGTCAGGCCCTTGTAGTTGGCGAGCTCGTCGGGCAGGTCGCGGATGACGCGGTGCAGGCGCCTTGCCCATTTCGGCTGCGTCACCAGCTCGTCCATCTTGATCAGATAGCAGCGGATCGGAAAGACGATCGCGTTCGAGCGCGGCAGCCGCCAGAAGCTCTGCAGCTCGACGCGCAGATGGACCTTGTCGCCGACATTTTCCGGCGTCACCGTGGCGCGGTCCGGACCCCATTTGTGGTAATTTTCCGGGCTGGTATCGAGGCGCGGATTGATGGTCATCGTCCAGTTCAGCCGGCGCGCCGGCTTACCCTGCTGGATATTGGTGAGGAACTTCAGCGCCCGGACGAATATGCCCTTCTCATGCGCCAGCGGCACCGGCCCGTGCCATTCGAAGAAGTTCATGCCGATGTCGAAATCGAGCGACCAGTCGGCCTGGGTGGTGACCATGCCGGCATCCATCCACAGATTGCCGTCGCGCTGGTCGAGGATGCAGAAATCGCCCTGGCTCTGGCGGGTGATGTATTCCATCGGCCCATAGGGCAGCGTCGAGACGTCACCGAAGGTGAAGCTGTCGTCGATGCCGAGCGGCCGGTTGATCCAGCGCCAGCGGTCGCCGTCGCGGGCCAGGGTGAAATGCTCGGGATAGCCCAGCGCCTGCTGCTCCATCAAAAGCTCAAGCAGATCCCAGCCGGCCAGCGTCATGTGCGGCAGCGATTGGCAGCGCAGCGGATCCTCGGCCAGCACCAAAGCGCGGTCCTGCATCTCGGCGACATAGTGCTCGTCGACGTCGATCAAATTCTGCAGCACGCTGCCCTTCGGCCCGACGACATGCGGCTCGATGTTGACCGCATACATGTAGCTGTCTTCGTGGAACGGGAACGGGAACCGCCTGATGTGCTCGGGGCTGTTCCTGAAGGTGAAGTCGTCGCGAAAGGTTTCCTTGCGAAAGGTGATGCCCAAGCTCGCCTCCTATCTTTCCAGCACCAGCGACCGGCCCTCGAAGCGCGAGACGCAGGGCATGATCTTGCAGCCCGAACGGTGGTCTTCCTCGCTCAGCCAGTGGTCGTTGTGGATGAATTTACCGTCATGCGAAATGACGTTGGTCTCGCACTGGCCGCAGACGCCGCCGCGGCAGAGATAGGGCGGATCGACGCCGGCCGCCTCGATCGCCTCGAGCAGGCTCTGCTGCTCGTCGACACTGATGGTCTTGTCGCTGAGCGCCAGCGTCACGTCGAAGGGCGCGCCGGGCTGCGGGGCCGCGAAATGCTCGAAATGCACGGTCTCGGGAGGCCAGCCGAGGGCGGCGGCACGCTCGCGCACCCAGCCGATCATGCCGGACGGGCCGCAGACATAGAGGTGCGTGCCGAGTGGCTGCGACGACAACAGCCGGTCGAGATCGACGCGCTCGTCGCGGTCGTCGTGATAGAGCCTGACCCGGCGATCGTAGCGCTCCTTGAGCAGGTCGGCATAGGTGCCGAGCGAGGCGGTGCGGCAGGTGTAATGCAACTCGAAATTGCC
The DNA here is from genome assembly GCF_040317735.1 of Mesorhizobium sp. M1399. Lineage (NCBI taxonomy): Bacteria > Pseudomonadati > Pseudomonadota > Alphaproteobacteria > Hyphomicrobiales > Phyllobacteriaceae > Mesorhizobium > Mesorhizobium sp. M1399. The sequence goes on along the minus strand of NZ_JAMYKZ010000001.1, from coordinate 362,983 downwards.
GCCTTCCGCCGCCAGCTGCGCGGTCTGCGCCATGAACGGGGTGATGCCGATGCCGCCGGCCAGCATCAGATGCTTCCTGGCGCGCAGATCGAGCGAGAACAGGTTGACGGGATAGCTGACCACCATCTCGGTGCCGGGCCTGACCTGCCTGTGCATGAACAGCGAGCCGCCGCGGCCGGCGTCGTCGCGGCGAACCGAGATGGTGTATTCGCGGGTATCGAGCGGCGAGCCCATCAGCGAATAGGGATTGAGCCTGGTGCGTTCGCCATCGCGCATCTCGACGACGACATGGGCGCCGCCGGAAAAGGTCGGCAAGAGCTCGCCGTCGCGCCTGCGGAAGTGAAAGCGCGTCACCAACTCGTTGACCGGAACGACATCGCTGACGATGACGTCGAGCTTGGTGGTGCCGGTGCTCATCGAAAGACCTCCTCCGTCGGAGGAATTTCACTGCGGTCCTCGGCGTTGATGCAGACGCCCTGAAAGGCGGCGAGCCGCCGCGAATAGTGATCGCGCACCAGAAGCAGCAGGCCGCAATGCGAACAGGTCGCCGGCTGCGTCGTGACATTCTCGGTGATGCCCTTGCAGTGGACGCACTGCATGCGGCGCGCCAGCGAGCCGCGATGCTCGGTCTGGATCGAGGTGTGGTCGATGCCGGCTTCGAGCGCCGCCTGCATGGCCTGGCCGATCAGCCCTTCGGTGCCGGCAAGGTAGAGCCTGAGTCCCATATGCGCGTTTGCCAGCGTCTGCTTCAGCCGCGGCAAAGCGCTGGCAAAGGAATGGCCGAGGTAGAACTGCGCCGGCTTCAGCGCTTCGAGCACATCGGCATATTTGCTGTCGCGGCCGGGAATGAAAATGATGTGGGCGCCGCCGAAGAAATCCGCCGGTGCCTTGGCGGCCAGATCGGCAATGGCCAGCGCTCCCTCTGCATCCGCTATGAAAAGATGATGCTTGCCGGGCTGCGGAGACAGGGTCCCATAGACCGGCCGGCTGATGATGCTTTTCGCTGCCATACCCGCAGTATGCCTCAGCCTTTCGCCGTGCGCTTGGTCTTCTTCGGATCGTCGAACGGAAGCGGCTCGGCGGTTGCGCTGATGGCGCCGCTCTTGTTGCGGATCTCGAGCCTGGTGCCTTGTACCGCGCAGTCGACGTCGAGCCGGGCGATGCCCATCGATTTTTTGACCAGCGGCGAATACATGGCGCAGGTCACCACGCCGACTTTTTTGCCGTCGCGATAGACTGGCGCGCCCTCGTCGGCCGGCTCCTTGCCTTCGAGCAGCACGCCGAAGATCTTGAAGCGCTCCTTGCCCTTGAGGCGATAATGCTCCTCGGCGCCGCGAAAGCCTGTCTTGCCGGGGCTGACGGTGAAATCGAGGCCGAGCTCCCACAGCGTGTCGCCGGGGCCTTCGTTCTCGAACGGGTATTTCTGCGAATTGTCGTAGGGGTAAAACAGCAGGTAGCTCTCGACGCGCAGCATGTCGAGCGTGGTGAAGCGGCACGGGATGATGCCGGCGCTCTTGCCCTCGTCGAGGATCCTGTCCCAGATCGTGCCGGCGTCCTGGCCACGGCAGAAGATCTCGTAGCCGCGCTCGCCGGTGTAGCCAGTGCGCGAGATCATCACCGGCAAGCCGAACAGCTGCGTCTGCATGTGATGGAAATAGTTGAGGTCGCGAATGCCCGGCACATGCTTTGCCAGATAGTCGACGGCGGTCGGGCCTTGCAGCGAAAGGTCGTGCAGATTGTCATCGAAGCGCAGCGACACGTCACGACCGACCGAAGCGCGCTGCAGCTCTTCATGGCCGGTGCCCGAGCCATGCACCACCATCCAGGAATTCGGGCCGGTGCGGTAGAGGATGCAGTCGTCGGTGAACTTGCCGGCCTCGTTCAGCATGCAGGCATAGGCCGACTTGCCGGGATAGATCTTTTCGACGTCGCGCGTCGTCGCCAGGTCGATCAGGTGCGAGGCGTGCGGCCCGGTGATGTGGACCTTCTTCAAGCCGGACACGTCCATCAGGCCGGCCTTGGTGCGGATGGCGATATACTCTTCGTCGGCGTCCTTGTCGTAGGTCCACGCGGTGCCCATGCCGCTCCAGTCTTCGAGCTTCGAGCCGAGCGCGCGATGGCGGTCCGCAAGGGCCGAAAATCTCCAGGATGCCGTCATCCGCTGGTCCTCCGTTCGAAAAAACTTCTTGCTTTCCCCTGCTCCCTGGCGGGAGCGTTGCCCGAATATTGATCGCAAACGCCGAGAGCCTGCAATACCCGCAAGCAAATAATTTCATTGTCAGGCAAAATCCGGCTGGTCAAACAAACAGTTAACGTTGCGTAAAATCGTCTTGACAATTGCGGAGTTCGGCTTGAAGTTATGAAAAAAATTTCACTCTCTTGAAAGAGAGCGATGGAGGGGAACCGATGTCCGACATGCAGCAGCGCATTGAAGCCCTGTACCGTTCCGACCTTCGTGGATCGGTGCTCCTGATCGTCTGTCTGTGGGCGACGATCCTCTTCGTCCTCTTCATGACATGGCCGTACATCCCCGACGCAGGCATCAAGCTAGTCGTCGCGGTCGCTGCCGCCGCGGTGCTGATCTTCAACACGGCCGCCATCCTGGCGATGGTCAACCACTACAAGGAAGACAAGGACTTCATCTACGGCCTCGACATCAAGAATGCCGACGCTTACCGCAACCGCAAGTCCTGAGGGGGAGACGCATGGCCCGCTACACACCGCCCGAACAGAGCAAGGCCGGACAGGTTTTCGATATCGCCGTCGTCGTGGTCGCGATTTTTGTCGCGCTGTGGCTGCCGCTGAAACTGGGGCTGGCAGGGGCGGCAAAATCCATCGACGCGCTCGACGCCAAGACGTGGGAAGCGCTCGGCCAGAACCCGACCATGGCCTCGATCTGGGAAAAGCTCGGCTACACGCCGGAAACCGCGCACGACATCATCCAGAACCGGTTCCACTACATCATCGACTGGCCGACGCTGATCATCATGGCCGCAGTGCTGATCGGCTATTTCATCTTTCTGTTCCGCGCATCGGACCGCGAATACCGCGACGTCATCAACGAAAAATTCGACGACAAATAAACCGGGAAGCATCGTCATGTGGGTGGCACTATCTTACGCATGCTGGGGCATCTCGATCGTGCTCGCGCTGTGGATGCTCTACGACTGGTTCAAGATCGACACGACATTTTCCGAAGACGTGCTGACCTCGTCCAGGGAAGGCGAACTTGAAGCCGTGTCCGAAAAACACCGGATCTGAGTAGGGGATTGAACGATGACGGTCACGCTTGAACCGGCAGTGCAAGTGCAAGGCGACAGGGTTTCGCTGCTCAGGGTGCTCGGCCCCGCCCATGTCTGGGCACTCGGCGTCGGCATTGTTCTGGTCGGAGAATTCACCGGCTGGAATTTCGCGGCGGACAAGGGCGGCGCGCTGGCGGCGCTGATCGTCTGCTGGATCGTCGGCCTGCTCTACACCTCGGTCGCCATGATCGATTCCGAAGTCACCTCAACGGTTGCCGCCGCCGGCGGCCAATATGCGCAGGCAAAGCACATTGTCGGGCCGCTGATGGCCTTCAACGTCGCGCTGTTCCTGGTCTTTGCCTACACCATGCTCGAAGTGTCGGACGCTATCCTGCTCGGCGACACGATCGTCGCCAAGGCCGGCGTCGAAGGCCTCAACCACAATTCCTTCATCGCCGCGACCATCGTCGTGCTGGCATGGCTGAACTATCGCGGCGTGCTGATGACGCTCAACGTAAACTTCGTCATCACCGCCATCGCCTATGTCTCGATCGTCATCCTGTTCTTCTCGGTCAGCCCGTGGACGCAAGGCGCCGTGCTCAAGCTGAACGAGCTGGTCACCCCCGGCAACGCCCTGCCCTATGGCTGGATCGGCGTCATCGCCGCCTTCCAGTTCGGCATCTGGTACTATCTCGGCATCGAGGGCACCACGCAGGCCGCCGAGGAAGTTCGCTCGCCGGCGCGCTCGCTGCCTTACGGCACGATGGCCGGCATGATTACGCTTTTGATCGCCGCCGCCATGACCTGGTATGTCTGCGCCTCGCTGATGCCCTGGGAATATCTCGGCATCACCTATTATCCGCTCTGGGACGCAGGCAAGCTGACCGGCAGCCCGCTGCTGGAGAACCTGTTGTTCATCGCGACGCTGCTTGCTGCACTTGCTTCGGCCAATGGCTGCATCAACGACGCCGCGCGCGCCTGGTTCTCGCTCGGCCGCGACCGCTATCTGCCGACCTGGTTCTCGGCGGTGCATCCGAAATACCGCACGCCCTATCGCTCGATCCTGTTCCTGCTGCCGATCGCGCTGGCCTTTGCCTTCATCGCCGACCTCAACCAGGCGATCACCTTCTCGATCCTGTCGGGCGTGCTGCAATACACCTTCATGAGCATCAACATCATCATGTTCAGGAAGAAGTGGCCGCTCGGCTCGATCCGCCGCGGCTACACCCATCCCTTCCATCCGCTGCCGGCGATCGTGCTGTTCTGCCTTTGCGTGGTCACCTTCTTTGCGATCTTCCTCGGCTTCGGCTCGCAGCTGATCGCCATGGTCGCCTTCTACTTCCTGATCTCGCTATGGTTCCATTTCTACCGCTACAGATTCGTGCGCCGCGGTGCCCAGTTCACCATGCCGTGGCCGAAACCACAGGGGTACTGACAGGAGGGCGCGCCCTGTCTGGGCGGGCATTTGCGTGACGAGGTGCGTTAGGTGATCTCAGCATTGCTCGCCGGGGCGGTTGCCCTGGCTCTCGTCCTCCACATGACCTGGTTTGCGCGCGCCAACCGCAACAAGGCTTCGACCGCACTTGCCGCCGACGAAGCGGGACTTCGCGAAATCATTCCCGACGTGGCCAATGTCTCGGACGGCACCGCCGGCGTCGTCACCTTCGCCGGCTCGTGGAACGGCCGGCGGGTGCAGGTACGGACCATCGTTGACACGCTGGCGATCAGGAAGCTGCCAGCGCGCTGGCTGAGCGTTTCGATCAACGAAAAAGTCGCGGTGCCAGGCACTTTCGACATGATGATGCGGCCAGGATCGCCGACGACTTTTTCCAATTTCGATCATCTCGACCATACACTGCCGAAGGCGGCGGAATTTCCAGCCGAAGCGGTGCTGCGGAGCGACCGCAAGGGCGTGCGCTTCCCTGACGCCATTATCACCGACCACCTCGATGTCTTTGTCGAGGGGCGCGCCAAGGAATTGCTGATCACGCCGAACGGCGTGCGCATCGTCTGGCTGCTGGCCGAGGCCGAGCGGGCGCGCTATGGCGTGTTCCGGCAAGCCGAATTCGGCACGGTCAGGCTCGATCCGGCGCTGGTCGAGAGGCTGCTGTCGTCGGCGTCGGCACTGCGCGATGCCATCAATCAAAGCGAACGGCAAGCGGCATGAGCAGGCAGAGCACCACCTCCCCCGCGCCACCGAACCCGTATCTGGTTCTCGGCGCCGCGATCGTCTTGCCGGCGAGCGGGCATGTCGTGCTAGGTGTGCCGGTGCGCGGCCTGCAGTTCCTGTTTTTCATGGTGATCCTGGCCTGGGTCACCGCCAAGATCGCGCCGCCGGATGCCAGCTTCATCGGCCGGCATGCCGGCGGCTTCCTGATCTATGCCCTGTCGATCCTGGATGCCTACAAGATCGCCCGCGTCCGCCATGCCAAATGGGTTCACAATGGCGGCAAGCGCAGCGATAGTGCGGCCGGCAGCGCCTGAGCCGATATATAACGACAGGAAAATTTTTTTCATACTAATTGAATTCCCGGGACTCATTCGATACATCTCCAAGGGAACAAATCTCGGAGCCTGACATGTGCGGAATCGTCGGACTGTTTTTGAAGGACAAGTCGCTTGAGCCCCAGCTTGGCGCGATGCTGTCGGAGATGCTGATCTCGCTCAGCGATCGCGGTCCCGACAGCGCCGGCATCGCCATCTATGGCGCGTCTTCCAATGAAGCCAAGATCACCATCCAGTCGGCCAAGCCGGAGCGCGATTTCCGCGGCCTCGACGCCGACCTCGCCAAGGCGATCGGCGCGCCGGTGAGCTTGGCTGCGAAGTCGACGCATGCGGTGGTCAGGACGACGCCTGCCAAGATCGACGAAGCGCGCGAGGCGATCCAGGCGCTGCGCCCCGACATCCGCATCATGGGCGCCGGCGACGTCGTCGAGATCTACAAGGAAGTCGGCTTGCCGGAAGCGGTCGTCGATCGGTTCGGCGTCCGCGAGATGACCGGCACGCACGGCATCGGCCATACCCGCATGGCGACCGAATCGGCGGTGACGACGATGGGCGCGCATCCGTTCTCGACCGGCGCCGACCAGTGCCTGGTGCATAATGGCTCGCTGTCCAACCACAACAATGTCCGCCGCGAGCTGATCCGCGAAGGCATGACATTCGAGACCGAGAACGACACCGAAGTCGCGGCCGCCTATCTCTCCTCGCAGATGGCGCATGGCAAGAACCTCGGCGAGGCGCTGGAAGGCACGCTGAGCGACCTCGACGGCTTCTTCACCTTCGTCGTCGGCACCAAGAATGGCTTCGGCGTGGTGCGCGATCCGATCGCCTGCAAGCCCGCCGTGATGGCCGAAACCGACCAGTATGTCGCCTTCGGCTCGGAATATCGTGCGCTGACCAAACTGCCCGGCATAGACAATGCGAAGGTCTGGGAACCCGAGCCCGCAACCGTCTATTTCTGGGAGCATTGATCTTATGCCGGCAATTAACCTCTCCAAGGCCGCGCGCGAGCCGGGCCAGGCATCGAGGGTCTTCGACCTGGCCGAAATGTCGCTGCGCGAGCTCAACCAGGCGCTGCACGATCTGGCTCCCGGTTCGAACGAGACCGCCTGGGAGGTACTGCATCCGCGCGGCAGCCATTCGGTCGCCGTCGGCGTCGACCAGCCGGTCGCCATCGATGTCCGCGGCAGCGTCGGCTATTATTGCGGCGGCATGAACGACGGCGGCACCATCACCGTGCATGGTTCGGCCGGGCCCGGCGTTGGCGAAAACATGATGTCCGGCCAGATCGTCGTCAAAGGCGATGCCAGCCAGTATGCCGGCGCCACCGGCCGGGGCGGGCTGCTGGTCATCGAAGGCAATGCGTCGTCGCGCTGCGGAATCTCGATGAAAGGCATCGACATCGTCGTCCACGGCAATATCGGCCACATGTCGGCCTTCATGGCGCAATCCGGCAACCTCGTGGTGCTGGGCGATGCCGGCGATGCGCTCGGCGATTCCATCTACGAGGCGCGGCTCTTCGTGCGCGGCAAGGTCGAAAGCCTCGGCGCCGACTGCATCGCCAAGGAGATGCGGCCCGAACACCTGGAATTGCTGCAAAACCTGCTCGACCGTGCCGGCGTGACCGGCGTCAAGGCGGCGGAGTTCAAGCGCTACGGTTCGGCGCGCACGCTTTACAATTTCAATATCGACAACGCCGATGCGTATTGAGGCAGCATGACCTATCGCAACCCGCCGACGACGCCGCGCAAATCCGCGACCTTCGACGACTATACGCTTTCCGAGATCCGCCGCGCCGCGGCGACCGGCATCTATGATATCAGGGGCGCCGGCGCCAAGCGCAAGCTTCCGCATTTCGACGACCTTCTGTTCCTCGGCGCTTCGATCTCGCGCTATCCGCTCGAAGGCTATCGCGAGCGCTGCGACACCAGCGTCGTGCTCGGTTCGCGCTATGCGAAGAAACCGATCGAGCTGAAGATCCCGATCACCATTGCTGGCATGAGCTTCGGCTCGCTGTCCGGTCCGGCCAAGGAAGCGCTCGGCCGCGGGGCGACGCTGTCCGGCACCTCGACCACCACCGGCGACGGCGGCATGACCGAGGAAGAGCGCGGCCATTCGAAGACGCTGGTTTACCAGTACCTGCCGTCGCGCTACGGCATGAACCCCCGCGATCTGCGCCGCGCCGATGCGATCGAGGTGGTCGTCGGCCAGGGCGCCAAGCCCGGGGGCGGCGGCATGCTGCTCGGCCAGAAGATTTCCGACCGCGTTGCCGAAATGCGCACGCTGCCGAAAGGCATCGACCAGCGCTCGGCCTCGCGCCACCCCGACTGGACCGGGCCGGACGACCTCGAGATCAAGATCCTCGAACTGCGCGAAATCACCGATTGGGAAAAGCCGATCTACGTCAAGGTCGGCGGCGCGCGGCCCTATTATGATACCGCGCTTGCCGTGAAATCGGGCGCCGATGTCGTCGTCGTCGACGGCATGCAGGGCGGCACGGCGGCAACCCAGGAAGTGTTCATCGAAAATGTCGGCCAGCCGACGCTTGCCTGCATCAGGCCGGCTGTGCAGGCGCTGCAGGATCTCGGCATGCACCGCAAGGTGCAGCTGATCGTCTCCGGCGGCATACGCAACGGCGCCGACGTCGCCAAGGCGCTGGCGCTCGGCGTTGACGCGGTGTCGATCGGCACGGCAGCGCTTGTCGCGCTCGGCGACAATGACCCGCGCTGGGAAGCGGAATACAACGAGCTCGGCACCACCGCCGGCGCCTATGACGACTGGCATGAGGGACGCGACCCGGCCGGCATCACCACGCAGGATCCCGAGCTAATGAAACGGGTCGATCCGATTGCGGCCGGACGACGGCTGGCGAACTATCTTAAGGTAATGACACTTGAGGCTCAGACAATCGCCCGCGCCTGCGGCAAGAACAGCCTGCACAATCTCGAGCCCGAGGATCTTGTCGCCTTGACGATCGAAGCCGCCGCCATGGCCGGCGTGCCGCTGACCGGCACCAACTGGATACCGGGCAAGAACGGCTTCTAAGACAAACCAAAATGCCAGTAAGCGAGGAATTATAATGGGGAACGATCTCGCCGCCTTCGCCAAGGAGAAGGGCGTCAAATATTTCATGATATCCTACACCGACCTGTTCGGCGGGCAGCGTGCCAAGCTGGTGCCGTCGCAGGCGATCGCCGACATGCAGCGGGACGGCGCCGGCTTTGCCGGCTTTGCTACCTGGCTCGACCTGACGCCGGCGCATCCCGACATGCTGGCCGTGCCGGATCCGGATTCGGTGATCCAGTTGCCGTGGAAGCCCGAAGTCGCCTGGGTCGCCGCCAACTGCATGATGGACGACAAATCGGTCGAGCAGGCGCCGCGCAACACGCTGAAGCGGCTGATCGCCGAGGCCGCCGGCGACGGCATGCACATCAAGACCGGCGTCGAGGCCGAGTTCTTCCTGATCTCGCCGGACGGCAAGACGATTTCCGACGAATACGACACGGCGTCGAAGCCCTGCTACGACCAGCAGGCGGTGATGCGCCGCTACGACGTCATCGCCGAGATCTGCGACCATATGCTGGCGCTCGGCTGGGGCGCCTACCAGAACGACCATGAGGACGCCAACGGCCAGTTCGAGATGAACTGGGCCTTCGACGATGCTCTGGCGACCGCCGACAAGCATTCCTTCTTCAAATTCATGGTGAAATCCGTTGCCGAAAAGCACGGGCTGCGCGCGACCTTCATGCCGAAGCCGTTCCAGGGCCTGACCGGCAATGGCTGCCATGCCCACATCTCGGTTTGGGACAGGGACGGCAAGACCAATGTCTTTGCCGATAATGCGATGGAACTCGGCCTGTCGGCCAAGGGCAGGAATTTCCTCGGCGGCATCATGAAACATGCTTCCGCGCTTGCCGCCATCACCAACCCGACGGTCAATTCCTACAAGCGCATCAACGCACCGCGCACCATCTCCGGCGCCACCTGGGCGCCGAACACCGTGACCTGGACCGGCAACAACCGCACCCACATGGTGCGCGTGCCCGGCCCCGGCCGCTTCGAGCTGCGCCTGCCCGACGGCGCGGCAAACCCCTATCTGCTGCAGGCCGTGATCATCGCCGCCGGGCTCGACGGTGTCCGCTCGAAGGCCGATCCCGGCCGGCGCTACGACATCGACATGTACCAGTTCGGCCATACGGTCGAAGGGGCGCCGAAGCTGCCGCTCAACCTGCTCGACGCATTGCGCGAGTTCGACAACGACAAATCGCTCAAGGCGGCGCTGGGTGAGGAATTCTCGTCGGCCTATCTAAAGCTCAAGCAACAGGAATGGAATTCCTATGCTTCCCACTTCACCCAGTGGGAGCGCGACCACACGCTCGACATCTGATCCGGAATTGTTGCACGCCCGGCGCGAAACAGGTTCATGAAATACTCGATCTTCTCCCTCGCCCGGGCGGCATTTTCCGGCCATAAGAACTGGCAGCGTACCTGGCGCGACGCCAGCCCGAAGAGCCACTACGACGTGGTGATTATCGGCGGCGGCGGCCATGGACTGGCGACGGCATGGTTCCTCGCCAGCGAGTACGGCATCAGGAATGTCGCGGTGCTGGAAAAAGGCTGGATCGGCTCCGGCAATGCCGGCCGCAACACCACCATCATCCGCTCCAATTACGGGCTGCCCGGCAATACCGGCTTCTACGAGCTGTCGATGAAGCTGTGGGAACGGATGGAGCAGGACCTCAACTACAACACCATGGTCAGCCAGCGCGGCGTCATCAATCTCTACCATTCCGACGCGCAGCGCGACGCCTACGCACGGCGCGGCAACACCATGCGCATCAACGGCATCGATGCCGAACTGCTCGATCTGACGGCGGTCAGGAAGATGATGCCGTTCCTGAACTTCGACAACGCACGTTTCCCGGTGCAGGGCGGCCTCTTGCAGCGACGCGGCGGCACGGCACGACACGATGCGGTGGTCTGGGGCTACGCGCATGCGGCGAGCGCGCTCGGCGTCGACATCATCCAGAATTGCGAAGTGACCGGCTTTATCCGCGACGGCAGCGGCAAGGTGACCGGCGTCGAGACGAGCCGCGGCAGGATCGGCGCGGCCAAGGTCGGCATGGCGGTCGCCGGCTCCTCGTCGCGCGTCGCGGCGATGGCCGGCATGCGGCTGCCGATCGAAAGCCATGTGCTGCAGGCCTTCGTCTCCGAGGCGATCAAGCCGCTGATCCCCAATGTCATGACGTTCGGCGCCGGGCATTTCTACGTCAGCCAGTCCGACAAGGGCGGCCTGGTCTTCGGCGGCGATATAGACGGCTACAATTCCTACGCCCAGCGCGGCAATCTGCCTGTCATGGAAGACGTCTGCGAAGGCGGCATGGCGCTGATGCCGATGATCGGCCGGATACGGCTTCTGCGTCAGTGGGGCGGCATCATGGACATGTCGATGGACGGCTCGCCGATCATCGACAAAACACCGGTCGACGGGCTCTATCTCAACGCCGGCTGGTGCTATGGCGGCTTCAAGGCGACGCCCGGCTCCGGCCTGGTCTTTGCCCATCTGCTGGCGCGCGACGAGCCGCACAAGGAGGCTACTCGCTTTCGTCTCGACCGCTTCCGGCGAGGTGCGATGATCGACGAAAAGGGCCAGGGCGCCCAACCGAACCTGCATTGAAGGCTGGCTGAAGAAGCATGCGCATTGTCTGTCCCTTCTGCGGCGAACGCGAACTCGGCGAGTTCACCTATCTGGGCGACGCCAGGCCGGTGCGTCCGGCGGCCGGCTCCTCCGAAGACGAGGTCTTCGACTATGTCTATCTGCGCGACAATGTCGCCGGGCCGATGAGCGAATACTGGTATCATGGCGGCGGCTGCCGGGCCTGGCTGAAGGTCGCCCGCAACACGCTGACGCACGAGATTTCGTCGGTCGAGCCGGCTGCGGGCGTTGGCGCCGCCAAGGTGGGCGCCTGATGGTTGGCCCTGCGCAGACACACCGGCTGGAGAGCGGCGGTCTCATCGATCGCGCCGCGCCGCTGAGCTTCCGCTTCGACGGCAAGAGCTTTGCCGGCTTCCAAGGCGACACGCTGGCCTCGGCGCTGATTGCCAATGGCGTCAAGTTGATCGGCCGATCGTTCAAATACCATCGCCCGCGCGGCATCCTGACCGCCGGGTCGGAGGAGCCCAACGCGCTGGTCGAACTGCGCAGCGGAGCGCGGCGCGAGCCGAACACCAAGGCGACCACGGCCGAACTTTACGACGGGCTCGAGGCCGCCAGCCAGAACCGCTGGCCGTCGCTGCGCCACGATCTGATGGCGGTCAACCAGCTGTTTGCGCCGATCTTCGTCGCCGGCTTCTACTACAAGACCTTCATGTGGCCGGCGAAATTCTGGGAAGCGGTCTACGAACCGGCGATCCGCCGAGCCGCCGGTCTCGGCCGCGCCGCCGGCGTGGCCGATCCCGACCATTACGACAAGGCGTGGGCGCATTGCGACGTGCTGATCGCCGGCTCTGGCCCGGCCGGGCTCGCGGCGGCATTGGCGGCCGGGCGCAGCGGCGCCCGTGTCATCCTGTGCGAGGAAGATTTTGCGTTCGGCGGCCGTCTGCTTGCCGACGGCGGCACCATCGACAGCCTGCCGGCGGCCGAATGGATTTCGCGCACGCTGGCCGAACTCGCAGCACTCCCCGATATCCGCATCATGAACCGCACGACATTGTTCGGCGTCTATGATGGCGGCACCTATGGCGCGATCGAGCGGGTCAATGACCACCTGCCCTCCCCGCCAGAGCACCAAGTGCGCCAAAGGCTATGGCGGATCGTGGCTAGGCGCTGCGTCGTTGCCGCCGGCGCCATCGAGCGGCCGATCGTGTTTGCCGGCAACGACACGCCCGGCGTGATGATGGCTTCGGCGATGCGGACCTATGTCGCGCGCTACGCGGCGGCGCCGGCAAAGAGGATCGCGCTGTCCACCAACAATGCGGATGGCTGGCGCACGGTCGAGACCGCGCTCGCCGCCGGATTGCAGATCGCGGCGGTCGTCGATGCGCGCCCGGACGTCTCCGCCGCACATCGCGCGCTCGCCGCCAAGGCCGGCTTTCCGGTGCTCAGCGGCTCGGTCAACGGGGTCGAAGGCGGCAAGGCCGGCGTCCGGAAAATCGCGATCTCGCTGACCGGCGGCGCACGGGCGGAAGTCGAAGCCGACGGGCTTGCCGTCTCCGGCGGCTGGAATCCGGCGGTCGGGCTGACCTCCTACCATCGCGGCCGGCCGAAATGGCAGGACGACATCGCAGCCTTCGTCCCGGACGGTGCGCCTCCGGGCATGATGGCCGCAGGCGCCGCCAACGGCGCCTTCGGGCTGGGCGACTGCCTGCGCCAGGGCTTTGCCGCAGGAGCGGCGGCAGCACAGAGTGCCGGGCGCAGCGGCAATGCCGGCACGCCGCCGGTCGCCGACGATGAGGCGTTTTCGCTGACGTCGCTCTGGCATGTCGCCGGCAAGGGCAAAGCCTTTGTCGACTACCAGCACGATGTCACGGCGTCCGACATCGAACTGGCGCAGCGCGAGGGTTTCGAATCGGTCGAGCATCTGAAGCGCTATACGACGCTCGGCATGGCCACCGACCAGGGCAAGACCTCGAACGTCGCCGGCCTCGCCATCATGGCTACGTTGTCAGGCAAATCCATTCCCGAGACCGGCACGACGATCTACCGCCCGCCCTATGTGCCGGTCGCTATCGGCGCCTTCGCCGGCCATCATCGCGACGAGAACTTCCATGCGACGAGGCTGACGCCGTCGCATCACTGGGCAGCCGAACAGGGCGCGGTGTTCGTCGACACCGGCCTGTGGAAGCGCGCGCAATGGTATCCGCGCGCCGGCGAAAAGGACTGGCTGGAATCGGTGACGCGCGAGGTCAAGGCGGTGCGCTCCGGCGTCGGCTTCTGCGACGTCTCGACGCTCGGCAAGATCGACGTGCACGGCCCGGACGCCGGCGCTTTCCTCGACCGCGTCTACATCAACACCTTCTCCAGTCTTGCCGTGGGAAAAGCCCGCTACGGGCTGATGCTGCGCGAGGACGGCATCGTCTATGACGACGGCACCACCTCGCGGCTGGCCGAGGACCATTATTTCCTGACCACCACCACCGCCAAGGCCGGGCTGGTGATGCAGCATCTCGAATTCTGCCGGCAGGTGCTATTTCCTGAGCTCGACGTCCAGCTCACCTCCGTCTCTGACCAGTGGGCGCAATTCTCGATCGCTGGACCTAGGACCCGGGACCTGCTCCGGGAAATCGTCGATCCGGCCGAGGATCTGTCGAATGAAGGTTTTCCGTTCATGGGGGCGCGCGAGGTATCGCTTCGCGGCGGCACCAGGGCACGGCTGTTCCGCATCTCGTTCTCCGGTGAGATGGCGTTCGAGATTTCGGTTCCCGCCCGTTACGGCGACGCGCTGGTGCGCAATTTGATGCTGGCCGGGAAGCCATTCGGCGTTACGCCCTACGGCACCGAGGCGCTCGGCGTCATGCGCATCGAAAAGGGCCATGTCGCCGGGCCGGAGCTGAACGGCACGACGACGGCCGCCGACCTAGGCCTCGGCAAGATGATGTCGACCAAGAAGGATTTTATCGGCCGCGTCATGGCCGGGCGCGAGGCGCTGGTCGCCCCGGACCGGCAGGTCGTGGTCGGCATCAAGCCGACGGATAAGGCAAGCCGCCTGCGTTCCGGCGCGCATATCATTCCGAAGGACAAGACACCCGGTCCCGACAACGACCAGGGCTACGTCACCTCGGTCTGCTTCTCGCCGACGCTCGACCAGTGGATCGGGCTTGGCCTGGTCGAATGCGGCCGCGAGCGCATCGGCGAGATCGTCCATACGCATGACCCGCTGCGCGGCGAAGACTACGATGTCGAGCTGTGCAGCCCGGTCTTCTACGATCCGGATGGAGGGCGCCAGCGTGGCTGAGTTTTCCTGGATTGCCCGCAGTCCGCTGGAGCACGCGCTCGTCGTCGGCGCCCATGGCGCGCGCGGCACCGAGGCCGGCGTTTGGCTGACGGAAATCCGCAATTTCGACCTGATCCAGGTGATGGCGCGGCGCGGCAAAACGGCGGAGCTGGCAAAAGCTGCCCAGGCCCGTTTCGGCGTTGCCGCACCGGAAACGCCCAAGGCGGTCCGAGTTCCCGACGCTACGCTGATCTGGTCGGGACCGGATCAGTTCCTCGTCCTGTCCAATGCCGGCAAGCACGCGATCGAACCGCTGAGCCAGGCGTTCTCGCAATCCGCCTCGCTATCGGACCAGTCGCATGCGCGCGTCCTGATCAGCGTTTCGGGAGAAAAAGCGCGCTCGATGCTGGCCAAATTGTCTTCACTAGACCTGCACCCGGCGGCATTTCCGGTCGGCACCGCCGCCGCAACATCGGTCGATCACACCAGCATCAATCTCTGGCGCGGCAATGACTGGCCGGATGGACAGGCGGTGTTCAATCTCCTGGTGTTCGCGACGTTTGCCGGGAGCCTGTGGCACACGATGCTCGATGCCGCCGCGGAGTATGGCGTCGATATCCGGCATTCCGAGGAATTGGCATAGCCTTGGCGCGTCTTCCCTTCTCCCCTTGTGGGGTCCGAAGGACGGGACGAGACCCGTGGCTCGCCCAGGGCGGTGGATCGGCGCGCAGCGCCGAGACGGATGAGGGGTGTTCCAGCGGAGTGAGAGGCTGGCGTTCCCTGGAACACCCCTCATCCGTCGCCTTCGGCGACACCTTCTCCCCAAGGGGAGAAGGGGGAGCTTGTGCCACCTTCACCTTGCCAACTCCGGCTCTTCTGCCCTATTCTTCCCGCTAAAATAATTTCACGCACAGGCAAACTTGTTTCTCGAAACCAGGGTTGAGATGAGCCAGTCGCCCTACCCCGTAATCGCCGCCGGACCGCCCCGGCCGAGTCTGATCCTGCGGCCAGGCCAGATCGCGCTGCCGGCCGGGATGGAGCGCTATTCGGTTCAGGGCAATGGCGCGGTGCTGATCGAGGTCGAGGCCGGCGACAGCATCACTGTGCGCAATATCGAGGGCGGGCAGGCCTGCGAGCTGCTGGTATGGGACAGCACCGGCGTAACCGATCCCGGTATTCTCGGCGAAAAATCGAACAGCAATGCCGCCGGCATTAAGGCGCTGCTGGCCGATAGCGACGATAGCCTCGCTTCCTTGCGCCGAGGCCTCGAACGTCGCCAGGTACAGCTAGATCAGGCAAAGGCGGTCCGCGTCTTCGGCGGCTCCACCCCTGCCGGCACCGAACAGAGCTTTGCGATCGCCCGCGACGGCTCGATGCTCGTCGCTGCACCCGGCGGTCCGATGCTGGTCGACGGCCACGATACCGCAACGCCGCTCAGCGTCATCCTGCGCCGCGCCACGATCCGTCCAGCTGCGAAGTCGCGGCTTGCCGACCCGCTGGCCGATCCGGTGCTCGATCTGCGCGTCCATTCGGCGACGGCGGAAGCCTATTTCGTCAAAGCCGGCGACTATCTGCAGATCATCGATGTCGACGGGCGCCAATGCACCGACTTCCAGTGCTTTTCGGCGCGCAAGCTGGACAAGGGCCGCGATCATCCGCTCGACGTGACGACGACGCGCACGCTGATGGGTTCGAGCTATCCGATGCCCGGGCTGCACTCGAAATATTATGACCAGGACATGGAGCCGCTGGTCGAGGTTATCCAGGACACTTGCGGCCGCCACGATGCATTCGCGCTCGCCTGCGCTGCCAAATATTACGACGACATCGGCTATCCCGGCCATCCCAACTGCTCGGAGAATTTCAACCGCGCGCTGGCCGACAAGGGCGTGACGCCCCGCGCCGGCTGGATGGCGATCAACTTCTTCTTCAACACGGCCATCGACGCGTATGGCGTCGTGGTTTCCGACGAGCCGTGGTCGCGGCCGGGCGACTATGTGCTGCTGCGGGCGCTGACCGACATCGTCTGCGTCTCGTCCGCCTGCCCCG
This sequence comes from Mesorhizobium sp. M1399, assembly GCF_040317735.1. NCBI lineage: Bacteria > Pseudomonadati > Pseudomonadota > Alphaproteobacteria > Hyphomicrobiales > Phyllobacteriaceae > Mesorhizobium > Mesorhizobium sp. M1399. The sequence continues at coordinate 346,257 of NZ_JAMYKZ010000001.1, read as the reverse complement.
ACGATACGACGCCGGCCAATGGCTGGAACCCGACCGACATCCATGTGCGGACCTATTCCGGCCAGCACAAATTCTCGCGAGCGATCGCCAGACGCATGACGCCCGATTCGGAACCGAAAATGACCCGCGAGACCGCCTTTCATTCGAGCTTTGCCAAGCACACCCGCAACTTCGTCGAGTACAAGGGTTATTGGCTGGCCAATTCCTTCGCCAAGCAAGGCCCGATCGGCGAATACTGGGCCTGCCGGCAGGATGCAGTGATCATGGACCTGTCGCCGCTGCGCAAGTTCGAGATCACCGGCCCGGATTCGGAAGCGCTGCTGCAATACACGCTGACCCGCGACATCAGGAAGCTCGGCGTCGGCCAGGTCGTCTATTCCGCCATGTGCTACGAGCATGGCGGCATGATCGACGACGGCACGCTGCTTCGGCTCGGCAAGGATAATTTCCGCTGGGTTGGCGGCGACGATCTATTCGGCGAATGGCTGCGCGAAACGGCGACGAAACTCGGCCTTACCGTGCTGGTGCGTTCATCGACCGACCAGATGCACAATGTCGCCGTGCAGGGACCGAAAAGCCGCGACATTCTCAGGCAGATCATCTGGACCTCGCCGCTGCAGCCGTCGATCGACGAGCTCGAGTGGTTCCGCTTTGCCGTCGCCCGCATCGGCGGCGGCAACGGCATTCCCGTCGTTGTCTCGCGCACCGGCTACACCGGCGAGCTCGGCTACGAGATCTGGTGCCATCCGCGCGACGCGGAAAAGGTGTTCGACGCCATCTGGGAGGCTGGCCAGCCGCACGGCCTGAAGCCGATGGGACTGCAGGCGCTCGACATGGTGCGCATCGAGGCCGGGCTGATCTTTGCCGGCTACGAGTTCTCCGACCAGACCGATCCGTTCGAGGCCGGCATCGGCTTCACCGTGCCGCTGAAGACCAAGAGCGACGATTTCATCGGCCGCGAGGCGCTGATCCGACGCAAGGAAAATCCGCAGAAGAAGCTGGTCGGCCTCGACATCGACGCCAATGTCGCGGTCGGCCACGGCGATTGCGTGCATGTCGGTCGCGCCCAGATCGGCGTCGTCACCTCCGGCATGCGCTCGCCAGTGCTGAACAAGACCATCGCGCTGGCCAGGCTCGACGTCACCCATTCGGCGATCGGCACCGAGGTCGAGATCGGCAAGCTCGACGGCCACAGCAAGCGGCTGCCGGCGCGCGTCGTCGCCATTGCCCACTACGATCCGCAGAAGACCAGGCCGCGCTCCTGATCGACGCTGCCCGGTTCTTCCCTTCTCCCCTTGTGGGAGAAGGTGGATCGGCGCGCAGCGCCGAGACGGTTGAGGCGCGCTGGACGAAGTGCGGTTTTGCCAAGCTGGAACACCCCTCATCCGACCGAGCTACGCTCGGCCACCTTCTCCCACAAGGGGAGAAGGAAAGACCGCACCCGTTGGCAGCGCCAACGAAGCTCGACTGTTTCACACGCGCAATGTGCACAGCGTCACAAACCGCTTGACGTGAAAGCGCGTTGGGTCAATCTTCACTGCTAAGAATAAAATACTACTGAGCGGAAAACGCCTGGGCAGTTCAACGTGAGCGTCGATGACGCCTCGCGAGATTGCGGCTGTTGCCGATGGGGAACATCAAAAATGGGGAATCCACGTAAATGAGCACGATAGTCACCACCTTGGTGCCGCCTGCCGAAGGGCAGCTGCACCGGAACATCGATTGGCGCGGCGCCTTTTGGGTGGCAAGCGGCGTTCCGGCCCTTGTCCTGTTTTCGATCGGCGGCATTGCCGGCACCACCGGAACGCTGGCCTTCATGATCTGGACCGCATCCATGATCATGGGCTTCCTGCAATCCTTCACCTATGCGGAAATCGCCGGCCTGTTCCCGAACAAGTCCGGCGGCGCCTCGATCTATGGCGCCACCGCGTGGCTGCGCTATTCGAAATTCATCGCGCCGCTTTCGGTGTGGTGCAACTGGTTCGCCTGGTCGCCGGTGCTGTCGCTCGGCTGCTCGATCGCCGCCGCCTATATCCTCAACGCGCTGGCGCCGGTGCCGCTGTTCACCGACACTTCGCCGGAGGTCGCCGCCTATATCGCGGCCCATGCCGGAACCAGCGCCGCCGACGCCATCACCGCGGTCACCGCGGCGGCGACGCCGGCGATCCGCAACTGGACGCTCTACGGTCACACGCTTGGTCCGGTTTCCTTCACCTTCAACGCCACCTTCTTCATCGGCGCGGTGCTGATGCTGATCATCTTCTCGATCCAGCATCGCGGCATCTTGGGCACGGCCAATGTGCAGAAATATATCGGCCTGCTGGTTATCATCCCGATGCTCATCGTCGGCGTGGTGCCGATCGTCACCGGCCAGATCAACTGGGCGAATTTCTCCCCGCTGGTGCCGCTCGCGGCAGCCTATGCGCCGGAGCCCGGTGCGTGGAACATCGCCGGCTGGACGCTGGTGCTCGGCGGCATGTTCATCGCGGCCTGGTCAACTTACGGTTTCGAGACCGCCGTCTGTTACACCTCCGAGTTCAAGAACCCCGGCACAGATACCTTCAAGGCGATCTTTTATTCCGGCCTGTTGTGCATGCTGCTGTTCATCCTGGTGCCATTCACCTTTCAGGGCGTGCTCGGCTTGAACGGCATGCTGGCGACGCCGATCGTCGACGGCTCCGGCGTTGCCGACGCGCTGGCCGGCATGGTCGGCGGCGGACAGTTGATCCACAGCCTGCTGGTGATGCTGATGATCCTGGCGCTGGTGCTCTGCATCATGACGGCGATGGCCGGCTCCTCGCGCACGCTCTACCAGGGTTCGGTCGATGGCTGGCTGCCGCGCTACCTCAGCCATGTCAACGAGCACGGCGCGCCGACGCGGGCGATGTGGACGGACCTGATCTTCAACCTGATCGTGCTGGCCATCGCCTCGGCCGACGCGACGAGCTTCTTCTTCATCCTGGCGGTGTCGAATTGCGGCTACATCATCTTCAATTTCCTCAACCTCAACGCCGGCTGGATCCACCGCATCGACAATGGCCACATCGCGCGGCCTTGGAAGGCGCCGAGCTGGCTGCTCGGCCTCGGCGCGATCTTTGCCTATGTCAACGCGGTCTTCATGGGCGCCGGAGCCAAGGTCTGGAACCCGATGGCATTGTGGGCCGGGCTGATCACGGCCGCCTTGATCATCCCGGTGTTCTGCTTCCGGCACTACATCCAGGACAAAGGCAAGTTCCCCGACCACATGCTGGCCGATCTCGGCATGAACTCGTCCGACCTCGCAGTGCGAAAGGCGGGCATGCTGCCCTACCTGACGCTGATCGCCGGCGTCGCGGTGATGCTGCTCGCCAACTGGCTGTTCGTCATCTGAGGCTTGCCTTGAGAGCAATTCCAGGAAAAGGTGTGAACGGTTTTCCGGCCGGAATTGCCTCAAAACAAAAAATAGAGCGGTTCGGCGTTTCCGTGAAACGATGAACCGTTCTACGGATTGGGCGCGCGATGCGCGCTCGATCGCTTGCATTTTGTTCTTGCTTTGTGCCGGCAGCTATGCTACTAATCCCGCCATGGTGCTGATTCGCCCCGAGACCCGCCGCTGAGGCGGGTTTTTCGTTTCTGGGCCTATTCTGGCTCAATCGATCTTGATGAACACGCCCTTGGTGTTGAGATATTCGTCAAGGTGTTCGGCGCCGCCCTCGCGGCCGTAGCCGCTCATCTTGTAGCCGCCGAAGGGCACGGCCGGATCGATGGCGTGATAGGTGTTGACCCAGACCGAGCCGGCGCGGATCTTTTGCGACAGCCGGTGGGCGGTGGCGAGATTTTGGGTGAAGACCCCTGCAGCCAGGCCGTAAGGCGTGTTGTTGGCCCGCTCGACCGCCTCGTCCAGCGTATCGAACGGCAAGGCTGAAATCACCGGCCCGAAGATCTCCTCGCGGGCGATCTTCATATCGTCCGAGACGCCGGCAAAGACAGTCGGCGCGACGAAATTGCCGGCGGCAAGCGCGCCTTCCACAAGCCGGGTGCCTCCGGTGACGAGTTTCGCCCCTTCTGCAGTACCGGCCTCGAGGTAACCGGTGACCCGTTGCAACTGCTTTTCGGAGACGAGCGGGCCGATCTCGGTCGCCGGGTCGATGCCGTCGCCGACCCTGAGACCCTTGGCGTATGCCGCGAGACGCTCGATGAACTCGTCATGGACCGCGCGTTCGACGAAAAGGCGCGAACCGGCGATGCAGATCTGGCCGGAATTGGCGAACACCGACATCGCGGCCACCGGCACCGCTTTGTCGAGATCGGCATCGGCGCAGACGATGACCGGCGACTTGCCGCCAAGCTCCAGCGAGACGCGCTTGAGGTTGCCGGCCGAGGCGCGCACGATCGACTGGCCGGTCGCCGTCGAGCCGGTGAAGACGATTTTGTCGACGCCCATGTGCTCGGCGAGTGCGGCGCCCGCCTCGGTGCCGGTGCCGGTGACGATGTTGACGACGCCTTCCGGGACGCCGGCCTCGTTCATGATGTCGGCGATCAGCAGTGGCGTCAGCGGCGCCTCTTCCGATGGTTTCAGCACGATGGTACAGCCGGTCGCCAGCGCCGGGCCGATTTTCCAGATCGACGCGGCGGTCGGCGCGTTCCAGGGAATGATGGCGCCGACGACGCCGACCGCCTCCTTGCGGGTGAAGGAGACGATTTCGCCGGGCAGCGAGTTCTCGATCGTCTCGCCGTGCAGCGCCGTCGCCATGCCGGCATAATAGCGCAGCATGCCGATGACGCGGTTGCGATTGGCGCGGGTGCGCACGATCGGCATACCCATGTCGGTGGTGTCGGAGAGGCTGATCTCTTCCCAGTTCTTTTCGAAGAGATCGGCGATCCTCAGCAGCAGTACCTGCCGCTCGTAAGGTTTGAGCCGGCTCCACGGTCCCTCGAACGCCTTGCGGGCGGCAGTCACCGCCAAGTCGATGTCGAGGCGGTCGCCGCGCGGCACCGTGGCGATGACCGCGCCGGTGGCAGGATTGCGGCTCTCCATGGTCCGGCCGGAGCGGGCATCGACCCAGCCACCGCCGATGAACATCTGGCGATGGCGTCCGTCGATCGGCAGCCGCAGCGGTGCCTGAGCTATGGTCATGACGGTCCTCCTCCGGCACCTACGCCTGGTGGGCGGATTAAACCGCCGGAGGTCACATTTGCCAACAGCTCTATTCGGCCGCCAGGGCCAGTTGCGGCCTTTCGTTCTTTTCTTCCGTCTCGGCCGGCTGCTCCACCACCTTCTTGGGCTCCCGGCCGAAGAACAGCGCGTAGGCTGCCGGCAGGACAAGGATGGTCAGCACCGTGGCGACCAGGATGCCGCCCATCATGGCATAGGCGAGCGGCCCCCAGAAGACGCCGCGCGAGATCGGGATCAGCGCCAGCACCGCCGTCAGCGCCGTCAGCACGATCGGCCGGAACCGGCGAACGGCCGAGCCGATGATGGCCTCGGAGCGCTCCACGCCGGCGGCGATGTCCTGGTCGATCTGATCGACCAGGATGATCGAGTTTCGCATGATGATGCCGAGCAGGGCGATAACACCGAGGATGGCGACGAAGCCGAACGGCGCACCGCTGATCAAAAGTGCCGCCGCCGCACCGATGATGCCGAGCGGACCGGTCGCCAGCACCAGCATCGCCTTCCCGAAATGCTGCAGCTGGATCATCAGCAGCACGACGATGACCGCCAGCATGACTGGAGCTTTCGCCGCAATCGAGGCCTGGCTTTCGGCCGCATCCTCGGCGCCGCCCTGGATCTCGATCTTGTAGCCGGGTGCGAGGCCGGCGCGCAGGCCCGACATCTCGCCATACATTTTCATGGCGACATCGTTCGGCTGCACGCCATCCGGCAGCGTGGCGCGTACGCTGATGGTCGGCAAGCGGTCGCGCCGCCATTCGACGCCTTGCTCCAGCACCGGGACAATCTTGGCGACCTGCGACAGCGGCACGGAGCCACCGAAATCGGTCGGGATATAGACGGAATCGACCGCCGACAGCAGGTGACGGCTTGCCTCCGGTTCGCGGGCGACGATCGAAACCGTCTCCTCGCCGTCGCGGAAGTCATCGAGCGGCGCTCCCGACATGGTCGCCTGCAGCATCTGGCGGATGCGCTGCGAGGTGACGCCGAGCGCACGGGCGCGATCCTGGTCGATCACCAGCTTCATCGCCGGCACCGGCTCCAGCCAGTCGTCGTGGATGGCGCCGAGCAGCGGATTTGCCTGGAACTTCGCCTTCACCTCGTCGGCGATGCGGCGCACCTCCTGGCGATCCGGACCCATGACGCGCATCTGCACCGGCCAGCCGGTCGGCGGACCAAGGAACAGGCGGTCGACCTTGGCGCGGATCGACGGGAAATCCTCGGCCAGGATGGTGCGCAGCTTGACAATCAGCCGCTCGCGGGCCGGTTCGTCATTGGCCATCACCAGAAGCTGGGCGAAATTCGGATTGCGAAGCTGCTGGTCGAGCGGCAGGAAGAAACGCGGCGCGCCTTCGCCGATATAGGTGGCGATGAAGCGCTTGTCCTTGTCGTCCATCATCCTGGCTTCGAGCGCCTTGGCCTGTGTCTCGACTTCCTTGATGCTGGTGCCTTCCGGCAGCCAGAGGTCGACAAGGATTTCCGGGCGCGACGATTGCGGGAAGAAATTCTGCGGGATGAACTGGAACGCCCACAGGCTGGTGGCAAAGGTCATCATCGTCATCACCAGCACGATGATGCGATGGCGCACGGCCCAGGTCACGGTCGAGCGAAGGCGACGGTAGAAGCCCGTGTCGAAGACATCGTGATGGCTGCCGGCGTGCTTGCGCTGCTTCAGGATCATGTGGCCGAGCCATGGCGTGAAATAGACCGCCGCGAACCAGGACACGACCAGCGCGATACCGACGACGTAGAACAGGGTGCGCACATATTCGCCAGCCGTCGAGGCGGCGAAACCGACGGGGATGAAGCCGGCCGTGGTGATCAGCGTGCCGGTCAGCATCGGGAAGGCGGTCGAGGAATAGGCGAAGCTCGCCGCCTCGACCTTGACCAAGCCTTCCTCGAGCTTTCGCTCCATCATTTCGACGACGATCATCGCGTCGTCGACCAAGAGGCCAAGGGCGATGATCAGCGCGCCGAGCGAGATGCGCTGCAGGTCGATGCCGAGCTCGTACATGATGGCGAAGGTGGCGGCCAGGACCAGCGGAATGACGATCGCGATCACCAGACCCGAACGCCAGCCGATCGACAGGAACGAGACGACAAGCACGATCAGCAGCGCTTCACCGAGCGCTTCCATGAACTCGGCCACCGCATCCTTGACGACTTCCGGCTGGTCGGAGACCTGGTCCACCGACACGCCATAGGGCAGCGCCTCCTCGAAGCGCTTGTAGGTCGCTTCGACGTCCTTGCCGACGTCGGTGACGTTGAAGCCCTTGGCCATGACGACGCCGAGCTGGACGCTGTCATGGCCGTTGAAGCGGTATTTGCGCTGATAAGGGTCCTCGAGGCCGGAGGTCACGGTGGCGATGTCGCCGAGGCGCGTCACCTGGTTGCCGGCCCGCAGCCGAAGCTCGCGAATGTCGGCCGCCCTGGCCACGTCGCCTTCGACCGAGATGCGCACCGAACGCTGGCCGGTGTCGACCGAACCTGCCGGGTCGACATTGTTCTGGCCCCTGATCGCATTCTGCAGGTCGGTCAGCGTCAGGCCGCGTTCGGCAAGCACCTTGGATGAAACGTCGATGTAGAGCTTTTCCGGCTGGTCGCCGATGATCACGGCTTTCTCGACGCCGGGCGTCGTCAGCAGCATGTCGCGTGCCTGGATGGCGAATTTCTTCAGCTCGGGATAGCTGTAGCCATCGCCGCTGATCGAATGCAGGGTGATGAATGTGTCGCCGAATTCGTCGTTGAAGTAGGGCCCGAGCAAGCCCTGCGGCAGTTCATTCGAGATATCGCCGACCTTCTTGCGCACCTGATAGAACGCATCCGCGACCTGCGCGGGACTGGTGTCGCCCTTGACCTGCAAGGTGATGATGGCGCTGCCGGCGCGGGTGTAGGAGCGGACGAAATCGAGATGCGGCGTTTCCTGCAGCTTGCGCTCGATCTTGTTGACGACTTGGTCCTCCATCTCCTTGATCGAGGAGCCCGGCCAGATCGCCTGGACGACCATGACGCGGAAGGTGAAATCGGGATCTTCCTTCTGGCCCATGCGCATCAGGCCGAGCGCACCGGCGACGATGATAAGCCCGAACAGGAAGCGGGCAATGCTCGGATGGCCGATTGCCCAGCGCGAAAGATTGAAAGACCGCTTTTCAGTGGTGTCGGTGGTCATCGGCGTCAGTCCGTTTCAATTTGATCAACAGAGCACGCGCTTTCGCATGCCCAAGGAACTTCCGATGTGGGCTTCCGAGCGGCGAGGCTTTCCGAGTTGAGAGATCTACATCGCGGTGGGACACGAGGATCGATGTGGGGGTTACATCGACCTGAGATCTCGAAAATCGGGGGCGCCTGCCGCCCGGAAACCGTGAATTGCCTGGCCGTCAGCGCAAGCGCCTTGCGGCGTCATCATCGGCCGAGGCCGACTGTTGTGCTGCATCACCGGTAAGCTTGACTTTCAGATTCTCGGTCATGAACTGCGTGCCGGCAGCGACGACCACATCGCCCGGCTTCAGCCCGTCGGCGACACTGACGCCGTCAGGCGTGAAGGCGGCGACCTTGACCGGATGCGCATGAACGGTACCGCCACTGCGGTCGACGGTCCAGACGATCGATTGGCTGTCCTTTTGTGCCAATGCGCTCAGCGGGATCGACACCAGCTGCTGCCGGTTGCCCGCCGCGGCTTCGATGGAGGCCGTCATGCCAAGCAGCACGTTCGGATCGTTGGGCAGGCTGACGCGAACGGCAAAGGTGCGCGACTGCGGATCGGCGCTGCCGGCGACTTCGCGGACCTTGCCTTCGAGCGTCAGCGCCTCATCGGACCAGAAACCCGCCTTGACGGTCTTGCCCGGCTTGAACTCGGCGATATCGGTTTCGGGAACAGCGATCAGGACTTCCTTCTCGCCGTCGATGGCAACGGTCACCACCGGCGTGCCTGAGCCGACCACCTGGCCGACATCGGCGGCAACGGCGGTGACGATGCCATTCTTGTCCGCCTTGAGATCGGTATAGCGGACCTGGTTCTGTGCCTGGGCAAGCTGCGAGCGGGCGGAGTCGCGCGTGGCGACCGCCTGATTGTAACTGAGCGTCGCCTGCTCGAGCTGCGACTTCGGTGCGAAATTCTTGGCGTAGAGCTGTTCGGCGCGCTTGCGCGTAAGCTCGACTGTCTCGACCTGACGGTCGGCGGCATCGAGGCTGGCCTGAGCGCTTCTCACCGAAAGCTCGTAGTCGGTGGGATCGATGCGGGCGAGAACGTCGCCGGGCTTGACGCGGTCACCGATGTCGACAAGGCGCTCGGTGATCTTGCCGTTGATGCGAAAGCCGAGATTCATCTCGGTGCGGGCGCGCACCGATCCGGAATAGGAGAGCTGACGGGTATCGCTCGCCTTGGCGATCTCGACCACCTTGACCGGGCGGATGATCTCCTTGACCTCGGCTTTCTCCTGCGAGCAGCCGGCGAGGCCGAGAGCGGCAACGACAATCAGTGCCAGGCCGGCGGCCGGTAGCCTGTAGGTGATGGACTTGGACAAAGACACTTTTCGTACTCCCGAACTGTGGGGATGAATTGCCGACATCACCGCCCGACGGGCGGCAACGGTCATTTCTTCAAGGCTCTGATGGCAAACTCGGTAAGCTCGTCCGGCGTCGCCCGGTTCTTCTTGGCGAGGCATTGGGCCATCATCTGCGGATGACAGAGGCTGATAATAGCAGCGCCGAAACACCTGGACGCGATCACCGGATCCTGATCGACGAACTCGCCGGTGGCGATGCCCTCGCGGATCACTTCCGCGACCAATTCGTGGATGCTGTCGATGTGCTTTTCGATGACATGCCAATCGCGTTCGATGGCGACGATGACCATCTCGTGCACTTTCTCCTGGTCGATCATGGTCTCGAGCGTCCACTGATAGTGCGTATGCACATAGCGGCGGAGCTTCTCGCTGGCGGTGCCGGGACCATGGCAGGCTTCGTAGGTCAACCGGTAGCAGGTGGCGAGCATACGGCCGCAAACCGCCTGGTGAATTTCCACCTTGGAGGCGAAGAAGCGATAGATGTTGGCGGTCGACATGCCGAGTTCGCGCGCTATGTCGGCGACGTTGGTCTTGCCGTAGCCGTAGTGGCGGAACAATCGCTCCGCGCAATCCAGGATGCGCGTGACATTTTCCTGGCGGGCGGAATCGGCGGTGGTGTCTAAGGTTTCAAGCATCTCGTTGGCCAAAATTTACGACTGACGAATTTAGAATTTCGTCACTCGTAAATTGAAAACCATCACCTGTCAAGACATGATTTCGGCCAGCTGACGCCACTGATGACAGATGGTGACATCTCTGGACGGAGTTGGCCCATGAAGCGCATGTGGTTCCCGCCGGGCACGCCTGCAACACCGCGCGTCTTTTTGAACGCACAGGATTTTGAAATGATGCCTCCCGAAATCGGTTCCGTTTTCGGGTCAGGCGCTAAGGCTGCTTCGCCATCTCCCGCAGCCGGAACTTCTGGATCTTGCCCGTCGAAGTCTTGGGGATTTCTGCAAAGATCACCGCTTTCGGCACCTTGAAGCGGGCGAGCAGCGCGCGGCAGTGCTCGATGATTTCGGCCTCGGTTGCCGCCTTGCCCGGCTTCAGCTCGACATAGGCGACCGGCACCTCGCCCCATTTGTCGTCGGATCGGGCGACAACGCCACAGGAAGCAACGGCGGGGTGCTTGTAGAGCGCCTCCTCGACCTCGATCGAGGAAATATTCTCGCCGCCGGAGATGATGATGTCCTTGGAACGGTCCTTGAGTTGGATGTAGCCGTCCGGATGCATGACGCCGAGGTCGCCCGAATGGAACCAGCCGCCGGCAAAGGCCTCGTCGCTCGCCTTGCGGTTCTTGAGATAGCCTTTCATGACGATGTTGCCGCGGAACATCACCTCGCCGATCGTCTCACCGTCGGCCGGCATCTCTTGCATCGTCTGCGGGTCCATCACGGTCAGACCTTCGAGCGCGGCATAGCGCACGCCTTGCCTGGCCTTCTTCGCCGCCCTCGCCCCCTTCGCAAGCCGGTCCCACTCGCCATGCCATTCGTTGACGACGGCCGGGCCGTAGGTTTCGGTCAGGCCGTAGAGATGGGTGACGGCAAAACCCGCATCGGCCATGCCCGACAGCACCGCCTCAGGCGGCGGCGCCGCGGCGGTGTTGAAGGTGACGGTCTGCGGAAACTGCCGCTTGTCCTCGTCCCTGGCGTTGATCAGCACCGACATGACGATCGGCGCACCGCAGAGATGGGTGACGCCGTGATCGGCGATGGCGTCATAGATCGGCTTCGGCCGCACCCAGCGCAGGCAGACATGGGTGCCGGCCTGTACGGCAAGCGTCCAGGGAAAGCACCAGCCGTTGCAGTGGAACATCGGCAACGTCCACAGATAGACCGGGTGTTTGCCCATCCCGGCATGGATGGTGTTGGCATAGGCCATCAGTGCCGCGCCCCGATGGTGGCAGACGACGCCCTTCGGATTGCCTGTGGTGCCGGAGGTGTAGTTGAGCGATATGGCGTCCCATTCGTCGTCCGGCATCGACCAGGCGAAATCCTCGTCGCCCCCGGCGACAAACGCCTCGTAGTCGAGCGTGCCGATCCGCAGGCCCTTGGCATAGGGCGCGTCGGCGGCGTAATCGGGATCGTCGTAGTCGATCACCAGCGGCTTGACCTTGGCCAGCGTCAGCGCTTGTCTAACCACGCCGGCGAATTCGCGGTCGACGATCAGCACCTTGGTTTCGGCATGGTCGAGCTGGAAGGCAATGACTGCGGCGTCGAGGCGGGTGTTGAGCGAATGCAGCACCGCCTTGGTCATCGGCACGCCGAAATGCGCTTCCAGCATCGGCGGCGTGTTGGACAGCATGACGGTAACGGTGTCGCCCCTGCCGATGCCGCGCTTCGCCAGCGCCGAGGCAAGCCTCAGCGAGCGCTTCCAGAAATCGCGATAGGTCGTGCGCTGGCGGCCATGGATGATGGCGGTCTGGTCGGGAAAGGTTTTTGCCGCCCGTTCAAAATAGGTCAGCGGGCTCAGCGGCTGGTGGTTGGCCGGGTTCCGGTCGAGGTCCTGTTCATAGGGATTGCCCATCCCGTCCTCCGCAATGTGTTCGTCGAGAACTTTAGCTACCGGCTTCCGGCCCGTCACCACCAACGATGCCATCATAGACCGCGCTTGGCACAAGAATGGTCTAGATTCGGCGAGCGCAAGGGCATCTATGCCTTCCTCCCAATTTGACTTTTGTCGAGAGCCGTGACTAATGTCAGCGAGGAGATGGTATGGCGATCCGACCGGCAGAACAGCTTATCCACAAGGCCGCCTGGCTTTACTATGCACACGGCCTGCGCCAGGACCAGGTGGCCAGCCAACTCAAGATTTCCCGTGCCTCGGTGGCCATGTATCTGCGCAAGGCGCGCGAGACCGGCATCGTCAACATCTCCACCTCGACCCAGCTTTTCACCGACGACGTGCTGGCACGCAAGCTGGAAGACGCGCTTAAGCTCGACGCGGTCTGGATCGCGCCGGAAAACGGCTATGTCGCCGATCCGTCGACCGACATCGCGGTGCTGGCGGCAAGCGTCTTTCTTGAGTTGGTCAGGAAGGGCGACCGTATCGGCGTCGCCTGGGGGCGGACCATCTACACGATCGCCGACATCATGTCCTATGCCGACCTGCAGGACGTGACGGTGGTGCAGCTCTGCGGCAATCTGGGAGCACCCTATTCGTACCGGCCGGACCAATGCACCATGGAAATCGCGCGCCGGCTCAATGCCAAGGGGCTGAATTTTTACGCGCCGCTGGTGCTGACGACGGAAGAACTGGCACGCGGCCTGCGCGCCGAACCGGTGATCCGCGAGCAGTTGTCGGGTATCGGTGACTGCGACCTGGCGCTATACTCGGTTGGCTCGGTGGATACCGACAGCCATCTGGTCAAATGCGGCGCGCTGACGCCAAGCGAAATGGCTGCATTGCGCAAGGCGGGTGCAGCCGGCGTCATTGCCGGGCAGATCATCGATACCGAAGGCCAGGCGCTCGACTGCAGCTACAACCGCCGGCTGATTTCGGCAGAGCTGTCATCGCTGCGCCAGATCGAAAAGCGCCTTGTGGTGGTGCAGGAAGAGAGCAAGTTCGAACCGCTCGTCGCGGCGATCGCCGGCGGGCTCTGCACCCATCTCGTCGTCGGCGCGCGCATGGCGCGACGGCTGCTCGACCATGCCGGAGCAGTAGCAGAAAAGGTCGCCTGATACCTAGTTTCAGTCGCCGACGCATTGTCATCAGGGCGTCGCGGCATTCCTGTTCACAACAAAAGAGAAATCGGACGAAGCTGACATGAAGAACCTGTGGAATGACGGCGACGCGGAGAAGCTGGTCGCCGACTATGCAAAGAAGGGTGTGGCCCGCGACCTGGCGCTGCGCGTCTATACGACCAGGCTGCTGGGCGGCGAGCCGCGGCTCGTCCTGCATGGCGGCGGCAACACCTCGTGCAAGACCAAGGCCACCGATCTTGTCGGCGACGAATGGGACGTGCTCTGCGTCAAGGGCAGCGGCTGGGACATGGGCGTCATCGAGCCGCAGGGCCTGCCGGCGGTCAAGCTCGGCGCGCTGTTGAAGGCGCGGTCGCTCAAGAAGCTCTCCGACGAGGACATGGTCGCGCTGCAGCGGGCGAACCTGATCGATCCGTCCTCGCCCAACCCTTCGGTCGAGACGCTGCTGCACGCCTTCCTGCCGCACAAATTCGTTGACCACACGCATTCGACCGCAATCCTGGCCATCGTCGACCAGGAGGACAGCGAGGCGCTGAGCAGAAAAGTGTTCGGCGAGAAAATGGGGTTCGTGCCTTACATCATGCCGGGCTTCGATCTGGCGAAGGCTGCCGCCGATGTTTTCGACGCCGACCCGACGGTCGAAGGCCTGATCCTCGACAAGCACGGCATTTTCACCTTCGGCGACGATGCCAGGCAGGCCTATGACCGGATGATCCATTATGTGAACGTCGCCGAGGATTTCATCGCCAGCCACGGCAAGCCGCGCACCGAAAAAGCGGCCTTGCCGGCCAGATTGGCCAAGCCCGCGGACATTGCGCCGATGCTGCGCGGCGCGGTGGCGGTGGCACGCGGCGAAGGCCGCTTCGACCGCATGGTCAGCGATTTCCGCACCTCGGATGCGATCGTCGATTTCATCAATTCGGCTAGAATTGCCGACTATGCCGGACGCGGCGTGTCGACGCCCGACCTGTCGATCCGCATCAAGACCGGACCGATGGCACTGCCGGCGCCCGACGCGGACAATGTCGGCGACTACAAATCCGTCATCCGCCAGCATGTCGAAAAATTCGCCAAGGACTATCGCGCCTATTTCGAAACCAACGATGCGCTCGACGACGTGAAGCGCACCATGCTCGACACGATGCCACGGCTGACGCTGGTGCCCGGCCTCGGCATGTTCGGCCACGGCCGCACGCTCAAGGACGCGAAGATCGCCTCCGACGTCGGCGAAATGTGGATCGAGGCGGTACGCGGCGCCGAAGCCGTCGGCGATTTCCGCCCGCTCTCCAAAGCCGATCTGTTCCCGCTCGAATACTGGTCGCTGGAACAGGCCAAACTCGCCGCCAACAAGCCGAAGCCGCTGACCGGCCAGGTGGTACTGGTCACCGGCGGCGCCGGCGCGATCGGTGCTGCCACGGCAAAGCTATTCGCCGACAACGGTGCCCATGCGGTGGTCGTCGATGTCGACGGGTCAAGAGCTGCCGAGGCCGCCAAAAAAGCCGGTAACGGTTCGATCGGCATTGGCGCCGACATCACCGATCCGGAGCAGATGCGCGCTGCGTTCGACAAAGCCGTCGCCGTCTTCGGCGGCCTCGACATTCTCGTCTCCAATGCGGGCGCAGCCTGGGAGGGCCGGATCGGCGAGCTCGACGACGCCACTTTGCGCAAAAGTTTCGAACTCAATTTCTTCGCCCACCAGTCGGCGGCGCAGAATGCCGTGCGCATCATGCTCGAACAGGGCACCGGCGGCGTGCTGTTGTTCAATACCTCCAAGCAGGCGATCAATCCGGGACCGAAGTTCGGCGCTTACGGCATCCCGAAGGCGGCAACGCTGTTCATGTCCAGGCAATATGCGCTCGACTACGGCGCGCAAGGCATCCGCTCCAATGCCGTCAACGCCGACCGCATCCGTTCGGGGCTGTTGACCGACGCCATGATCGCCAGCCGCTCGGGCGCGCGCGGCGTATCGGAGAAGGAGTACATGTCCGGCAACCTGCTCGGGCAGGAAGTGATGGCCGAAGACGTCGCCCAGGCCTTTCTGCATCAAGCGCTGGCCGATCGGACCACAGCCGATGTGACGACGGTCGACGGCGGCAACATCGCGGCGGCGCTGCGGTAGGCGGAACCGGCCGAGACAGGCACGCAACTCGGAATTTTGCGACACGGCCATGGAAGGCATTCTCGAACTGCTACTACAGCAGGCCTCGGATGCCTTCCCAAGCCTTTCTGCCCAGCTTTGAATCGGCCTCGTCATTGCCTCCATGTGCGTGCAATGTCGAGCGTGGTGTGCTCTCGCCTGGCAACAGAATGCGGTGTCCCGCATCCGGCGACGAAATGAGATGAGTGACCTTACCTGCTTCGCCGCGCCGCCTAATAATATCTCGGGCGAACGATAGGGAAGGCCACAGCGCATCGTTGCCACCGGCGACAAGCAGAAGCTCGGCCGATATGGTCTCAACGGGGATGGTCGCCGCATTCGCTTCGCTCTTGAAGGTTTTCAAACAGCATTTGAAAAGCCCCCTGTAAGATACCAGGCCATCCACATACTCTCGTGTCCAATCTGGATCTGCCGGCACAAACGGCAGCGCGATACCGTTGAGCGACCATGAGGATCGTTCAGGCCAACTGGCACCATCCCGGCCCGCACCGATATTCCCCCAAACTACCGATGACGGGCTGATCGCGACCACCGCGTTGATTCGCTGGTCATGGACCGCGGCAAGCAATGAGGCCTCGGCACCTTTGGATGTGCCGACATAAACGATGCGACGGCACCCTGTTTCAATGAGATAGTCTGTTGCTGCAAAGAACGTTTCCAGGGGAATTTCACATATTCCCGGAATCTGGCCCTCGCCGCCAAACCACTGCAACGCCAAGGCCGACGTACCGGCATCTGTAAAAAGCCGCGCGCGCCCGACATCAACACGACCACTCGATCCACCCAACACCACAACGCCCGTGGTGGCCTGCGAGCGTCGGAAAAATGTTCCGGCGACGACACCGGTCGGACTTTCCTCTCTTACCGCATGCGCCTCCATGTACCCGTCGAATCCTGGGTTCAACCGTCCAATCGGCCTGCAAATCGGAGACTGCGACAATTGAAATTCGGCAGTCCGGCGCGCCAGACATCTTCGACAAAAAAGCCGCCTGCAGCAAGCTGCTGCAGGCGGCTATTGTTTTGCTCGTGCCGAAAGTTACTTCGCGTTCGGGTTCGGCATCCAGGCCGGCATGGCGACATCGGCATGGGCGAACTGCGGCAGCTTGGCCGAGAGGTCTTCCATGTTCTTGATGTCCTTGTCGAGCAGGTCCTTCTGGGTGATCAGCGTCGGTGGCACGATGACGTTGTGGCCGGGATCTTCGCCGGCCAAGAGCTGCGCCAGCGCACGCACCGAGACCTGGCCGACGACGGCCGGGTTGGTGGCGGCGGTTGCCGCCCAGGCGCTGTCGGGCTCGCGCATCGCGGCGATGTCGGAGGTCGAGATGTCGGCCGAATAGATCTTGATATCCTTGTTCAGCCCGGCCTCGTCGACGGCGATCTTTACGCCCTTGGCGAATTCGTCATAGGGCGCGAACATCACCTTGATGTCGGGATGAGCCGACAACACCGAGCGAGCCTGGTTGGCAACCGAATTGGCGATCGGATTGTCGAGCGTGCCGAACATGGCGGCTTCGTTGATGCCCGAATATTTCTTCTTGAATTCGACCCAGGTCTCGTTGCGGCGATCGAGCGGGGCGATGCCGGCGACATAGACATAGCCGGCCTTCCAGCTCTCGCCATTGTCTTTGACCGCCTGTTCGAGCGCCAGGCGCGCGAGGTCGCGGTCGGACTGTTCGATCTGCGGGATCTTGGGGTTTTCGACATTGACGTCGAAGGCGACGACCTTGATGCCGGCATCGACGGCACGCTGGGCGGCGTCCTTCATCGATTCCGTCAATCCGTGCTGGATGATGATGCCCTGGACGCCGAGCGCGATGGCCTGGTCGACCATGTCCGCCTGAAGCGCCGCGTCCTGACGGCTGTCGAGCACGCGCAGGTCGACGCCGAGCGCCTTGGCCTGCGCCTCAACGCCGGAGAGATAGGCCTGGAAGAAGTCGCCGGTCGAGAGATAGCGGACCAGCGCGATCTTGACGGCACCCGGCTTGTCGAACGGCGCCGGCCTGTCCTGCGCAATTGCCGGCAACTGCATCAGCAATGTTGCGCCGGCAAGCCCGAGCGCTGCTTTCCCCAAAAGTCTTCTTGTGATGTTCACGTCGTTTCCTCCACTTGTTGAACCCAAAATGTGACCCGGTCGAACCCTATCTCCTGCCCCTGCCGGACAGGGCGAAGGTGAAGACAAGGGCGACCACGAGAACCACGCCCTTGACGAAATCCTGCGTGTAGTAAGGCGCGTTCATCATCGTCAGGCCCTGCAGCAGCACGCCGACAAACACCGCGCCGACGGCCGTGCCGAAGGCGTTCGGTTTGGCGGCGCCGAGAACCGCGTAACCGATGAGTGCCGCAGCCACCGCGTCGAGCAACAGATTATTACCCGAGGCGATGTCGCCGCGTCCAAGCCGGGCGGCGAGCAAAATGCCGCCGATCGAGGCAAAAACCCCAGAAATAACGTAGGCCCAGATTTTGTATGCCTTGACAGGCGCGCCGGCGAGTTCGGCAGCGCGCTCGTTGCTGCCGACGGCGTACATCATGCGGCCGAAACGGGTGTATTCGAGAAAGAACCAGATCAGCACCGCCAGCACGAGCAGGACGACGACCGACACCGGAATGAGGTTCGGGATGAAGAAATCGAAGCGATGGCGGCCAAGCGCCAGGAACGCGGCGCCGAAGCTGCCGTTGGCGACCGAGCCGTCGGGCATGGTCATGCCGGTGGCGATCGAACGGCCCTCGGTAGGGATGCGCTGCAGGCCGACGAGCAGGAACATCATGCCGAGCGTCGCTAAAAGGTCCGGCACCCGCATATAGACGATCAGCCAGCCATTGATGAGGCCGACAACGGCGCCGATCACAAGACAGGCGACGACCGCCACGACGGCATTCTGCTCCAGCACCACCATGACGTAGGCAGCCGCCATCATGGCGCTGGTGGCGACCGAGCCGATCGACAAGTCGAAGCCGCCGACGACCAGCGTGGCGGTGACGCCGAGCGCCAGAACGCCGGTGATGGCGACCGACTGGAAGATGAAGACGGCGCTTTGCGGCGACACGAAGCCATCGGCGGCAATGGCGAAATAGGCGATCAGACCGAACAACAGGACGATGAAGCCATACCGGATGGCACGGTCGCGCAGGATCATTCAGCGCTCCCGCACGCTGGCACTGTCTTTACCCAACCTGAACTCATGCCCTCTCCATTCCAATTCTCATCGTCTTCCTGCCGTCAGGCTGCGCTGTGCAACGGCCCGCCCGCCACTTCGGCCAGCAGCCGCTCGAGATCGACATCGGTGTTGCGGTGCTCGCCGACGATCGTCTGCTCCGACATCACCAGAATGCGATCGGCCGTCTCCAGGGCTTCGTCCAGTTCGGTGACGAACAGCAGCGTCGCGCGGCCGCTGGCGCTGGCCCGCAGCTTGGCGGCGATATCGCGCCTGGCCGAAATGTCGACGCCCTGAAATGGCTCGTCGAGGATGAAAAGCCTTGCGGTCTGCGATATCCAGCGGGCGACCATCACCTTCTGCTGATTGCCGCCGGAAAGCGACGACATCTCGTCCTTCTCCGAGCGGCAGACGATGCCCAACTCCTGGATCTGCTGGCGGGCAATGGCGCGTTCGATGCGGCGCTTGAGGACGCCGAGACGCGACATTCGCCTGTGGAACGGCAGGCTGATATTTTCCTGGATGTTGAAGTCGCCGACGATGCCGTTTTCGCCCCGGTCCTTGGCGACGAGAAACACGCCGGCGGCAATCGCTTCGCCCGTCGACGCCGGAGCATAGGGTTTCCCGTTCAGCACCATGGTCCCGGACAGCGGCTGGCGCAAGCCGAACAGCGTCTCGGCGAGCGCGGTCTTGCCGACGCCGACGAGGCCGGTGATGGCGACGACCTCGCCGTCGCCGAGCGTCAGCGAAATCGGCCTGGCGCCTTCGGCAATCCGCAAGCCGTCGGCAATAAAAATTGATTTGGCCGAATTCCTGGCGACGATCCGCTCGAGTTGGATCTTGCGGCCGAGCATGGCGTTGACCGCACCTTCATAGTCCAGCGGCTTCCTGTCGAAGATACCTGAGATGACCCCGTCGCGCATCGAAATGATGCGGTCGGCAAGCCGTCTGATGTCAGACATACGGTGCGAAATATAGAGAATGGCCACGCCTTGCTGGCGAAGCCGGTCGAGCAATGCGAACAGCCGGTCGGCTTCGGCACTGGACAGCGAGGAGGTCGGCTCGTCGAGGATCAGCACTTTCGGCCGGTGCGCCATGGCGCGGGCGATCGCCACCATCTGACGATCGGCCAGCGAGAGGTCACTGATGCGGGCCTTGAGGTCGATGGCCAGCCCCATGCGGTCGGCAACCGCCTTGGCCTCACGGCGCACCCGGCCTGGATTGAACAGCGTCGGCACGCCGCTGCCGCTCAGCCTGTCGAGCGTGAGGTTGGTTGCGACGTCGAGGTCGGCGACGACGCCGTCATTGATGTTCTGGTGGACGGTGACGACGCCGGCGCAGATCGCCTCGGCCGGCGTTTTCGGCGCAAAGTCCTGACCGACAAGCGACATCGAGCCGCCGCCATGGTCGTAGACGCCGCTGATGATCTTGACGAGGGTGGATTTGCCGGCGCCGTTGGCACCCATCAGCACGGTGACTTCGCCGGCATGCAATTCGAGCGAGACGCCGCCAAGCACCTCGATATGGCCAAAGGATTTCCTCAGGCCGTCGACGCGGAACACGGCATCATTGCCCATTCGTTCCTCCCTGACCGTGACGCTATGGGCTATATCGGCAATTGTCAACACGATTGACAATTGCTAGCGGGCTTCCTAGCTTGGCCCGACCGCCATGGCTCCGCTATCATCGGAGCACATAAGCGGGAGGTGAGGATGACTGGGAAATCGCCGTTCGAAGCACTGTCGGTCGAGACACTGGCGGGCCGTCTCCGTGCCAACGGGGCCCTGTGTTCGCAGATCGGCAAGGATACGAGCCGCTGGAAGGTCCGTGAAGTCGGCGACGGCAATCTGAACCTGGTGTTCATTGTCGAGGGTGCTGAGGGTGCGGCCGTGGTCAAGCAGGCCCTGCCCTACGTCCGGCTGGTCGGCGACAGCTGGCCGCTGCCGTTGAAACGCTCCTTATTCGAATATCATGCGCTGACGCGGCAACAGGCGCGGGCGCCGGGTTCCGTGCCTGATATCTATCACTTCGACGAAGGCCAGGCGCTGATCATCATGGAATATCTGTCGCCGCACATTATCCTGCGGCGGGCGCTGATCGAGGGCCGGCAACTGCCTAACATCGCGAAAGACATCGGCCTGTTCATGGCCCGCACGCTGTTTCGCGGCTCCGACCTCAGCATGGCGACCAAGGACCGCAAGGCCGATCTGGCGCTGTTCGCCGACAATGTCGAACTCTGTGACATCACCGAGAACCTGGTTTTCTCGGACCCGTATTTCGATGCTAAGATGAACCGGCACACCAGCCCGCAGCTCGATGGCATTGTCGCCGAACTGCGCGCCGACCGCGACCTCAAGGTCGAGGCGCAGCGGATGAAGCACCTCTTCGCCGCCAATGCCGAGACGCTGCTGCATGGCGACCTGCATTCCGGCTCGATCATGGTCACCGACACCGAAACACGGATGATCGACCCCGAATTCGCCTTCTACGGCCCGATCGCCTTCGATGTTGGCATGCTGCTCGCCAATTTCTGGATGGCGTTCTTCTCGCAGCGCGGCCATGAGCAGAATGGCAAGCGCGACGCCATGCGCGCCTATCTGCTCGACGTCACGGTCGATACATGGTCGGCATTCCGCGCCGAGTTCTCGCATCTGTGGCGAACCGAGCGTGACGGCATGCTCTACCAGAAGAGCCTGTTCGAGGATCAGGGCGACAGGCTTGGCGCCGAGCAGGCGCTCGACCACATGCTGCATTCGATCTGGACCGATCTGCTCGGCTTTGCCGGCGTCGAGGTTCACCGGCGAATTCTCGGACTTGCCCACAATGCCGATTTCGAGACCATTGCCGATCAGGATCTGCGCGCCAGATGTGAGGCAAAGGCGCTGAAATTCGGCCGTCACCTCGCCGTCAACCGGCGCCAGATCCACAGCATCGACGAGGTCAACCAATTGGCCGCGCTGATCGAACGGGAGAGCAGGATTTGAACGTCGGTGACCGCCACTACCGCACGATCTGGCCGAGTGACGACGGGCGTTCGGTGGAGATCATTGACCAGCGCTGGCTGCCGCATGATTTCCGCATCGAAAAGATCGATACCGTCGCCGGCATCGCCACGGCAATCCGCGACATGTGGGTGCGCGGGGCGCCGCTGATCGGCGTCACTGCCGCCTATGGCGTCGCCATGCAGATGGCCGACGATCCGTCGGATGCGGCGCTCGACGCCGTCTGGGCAACCCTGCACGAAACGCGCCCGACGGCGATCAATTTGCGGTGGGCGCTGAATGAAATGCAGCGCTTCCTGCTGGCGCTTCCCCTGGCAGAACGTGCCGCAGCCGCCTATCGGCGTGCCGGCGAGATCGCCGACGAGGATGTCGGCCTCAACCGCGCCATCGGCGCCCATGGGCTCGAAATCATCAAGACGATCGCGGCGCGCAAGCAGCCGGGCGAACCGGTCAATATCCTGACCCACTGCAACGCCGGCTGGCTGGCCACCGTCGACTACGGCACCGCCACCGCGCCGATCTATCTGGCGACGGAAGCCGGCATTCCAGTCCACGTCTATGTCGACGAAACGCGACCGCGCAACCAGGGCGCCCAATTGACCGCCTGGGAGATGGCCGGCCACGGCGTGCCGCACACGCTGATCGTCGACAATGCCGGCGGCCATCTGATGCAGCGCGGCCAGGTCGACATGGTCGTCGTCGGCACCGACAGGACCACCGCCGACGGCGATGTCTGCAACAAGATCGGTACCTATCTCAAGGCACTGGCCGCCGCGGACAACGACGTGCCGTTCTATGTCGCGCTGCCGTCGCCGACGATCGACTGGACGGTGGGGGACGGGTTGGCCGAAATCCCGATCGAGCAGCGTTCGCCCGACGAGGTCTCGCTGGTCTGGGGCAAGACCGCTTCCGGCGAGATTGCCCAGGTCCGCGTGTCGCCGGAAGCCACGCCGGCGGCCAACCCTGCCTTCGACGTGACGCCGGCGCGGCTGGTCACCGGCTTGATCACCGAACGCGGCGTCGCCACGGCCTCGCGCGAAGGCCTGAAGGCGATGTTTCCCGAGCGCGGATGATCCGCTTTGGAGTGCCAGGAGGAGCCCTGGATTTTGCCTGATCTCACGATTTCTTGAACACGGCGCGGTTAAAAACGTCCGTTGCCTGTCCCAGATGGACGGTCGTATGCGTAGCGGCGGGGCGGCGCAACGCTCAAGCCGGGGCTGACCACGGCTCGGCGAGTGAACCAGCGGGATGCCGCGATGTCATTCAGACCGCTGCTTGGTGACGGACGGGTTCGGAGCCAGGAGGAAAAGTCGGAGCCCCTGCAAACCGCGTCATGGGTCAGCTCCTCGATCGTTTTCGACAACCGGCGGTGGGCGTGCCGGGAGGCGGAGCTCCGCTGGACAGCCCCTCATCATCTGATCGTGCTGACCGAAGAAGGCGGCACGTCCCATACGTCTATCCGGCACGAGGCAAGATCCCTCTACGACGGAATGGATCATCCCGGAGCCCTCACCTTCGTCCCGGCAGGCGCGGAGCGACAGGGCTTCTATCGCGATGTAAACCTCTCCTATTCAGCCCTGTGGATCGATCCCGATATCGGGCTTCCCGGATGCGAACGCCTGAGGAACCTGCCGATACTGGTAAACAAGAAGGACGCGGTCGTCGCCACGCTGCTGAGTTCGCTTCGCGACGAGATGGCCCTCGGTCACAAGCCGGACACTGCCTATGTCGAGCATCTGGTGGCCCTCGTCAGCCTCCGCGTGGCCAACCTGAGCCGCGAGCAACAGCCGCTCGTACGTCACGGCTGTCTCAGCCGCCGAGCACTTGGTCGAGTTCGGGATTATATCGATGCACGTATGAATTCCGACATTTCGCTAAGCGAGCTTGCAGCTGTCGCCGACTTGGCCGTCGACAGTTTTGCGCGGCGCTTCAAGGCGACGACCGGTCTTGCCCCCTATGCCTATGTAATCGAGGAACGGGTGCGGCGAGCGGAGGCACTGTTGCGCGAAACGGGTTTGTCGATCAGTACCATTGCCTTTCGGCTCGGCTTTTCAAGCCAGAGCCACTTCACCACGACGTTCCGGCGTCTCAGGGGCATGACGCCTCGTGCCTATCGGGTGAATTCTTCTCCAGAATCCTGATAGTGCCGCCGGTTTCTTGAAAGAAAGCCGCTGCGTGCGCCCCCACCTCCAGTGTCGATGACCGAACCCGAGGGTCCGCTGTCGGGGTCAAATTGCCGTCTGCGTCCTTCATTGCGACTGGGAGATCTTGCATGGCCAAAACAGACAACAGGAGGGGGCCAACGCGTCGAACCGTGTTGGAGGGCGGGGTGGCGACCGGGGTGCTCCTGGCTACCGGGATACCGGTCGGCGCCGAGCCGGCCGACACCGTCACGGCGACGGCATCTGGCACGCCGGTACCGACGATGCCGATATCGTTGCGGATCAACGCGAAGGACCTTGCCGTCGAACTCGACCCGCGGACGACGCTGCTCGATGCCCTGCGCAACCATCTCGGCCTCACCGGCTCGAAGAAGGGCTGCGATCACGGCCAGTGTGGCGCATGCACGGTGCTTGTCGATGGACGCCGGATCAATTCCTGCCTGACGCTTGCCGCAATGCATGATGGCGACGAGATCACCACGGTCGAGGGCCTTGCCGAGGGTGACCGGCTGCATCCGGTGCAGGCCGCCTTCGTCGCCCGCGACGGTTTCCAGTGCGGCTACTGTACGCCAGGCCAGATCTGCTCGGCGGTCGGTATGCTGGGCGAAGCCAAGGCCGGCTGGCCGAGCCATGCGAGCGCCGACGTGGCAGCGGCTTCCGTCGCTCTCAGCGATGCCGAGATCCGCGAGCGGATGAGCGGCAACATCTGCCGTTGTGCCGCTTATCCGAACATCGTCGCTGCAATCCGCGACGCGGCAGAGGAGGCATGAGCAATGCAGTCCTTCACTTATGAACGTGCAACGAGTGCCCAGCAGGCGGCCGCCGCGGTCGCGGCCCGGCCGGACGCCAAGTTCATCAGCGGCGGCACCAACCTGCTCGACCTGATGAAGCTCGATATCGAGCGCCCAGCGCATCTCGTCGACATCAGCCGGCTGCCGCTTGATCGGATCGAGGAGACGGCAGAAGGCGGGCTTCGGGTCGGCGCCCAGGTCCGCAACAGCGATCTTGCCGCCGACCCGCGGGTGAGGTCCCGCTATCCGATGCTCACACAAGCGCTGCTGGCGGGAGCGTCCGGCCAGATACGCAACAAGGCCTCGACCAGCGGCAATCTCCTGCAACGCACGCGCTGCCCCTACTTCTACGACCGCAACATGCCCTGCGACAAGCGCCAGCCGGGTTCGGGCTGCGCGGCGCTTCAAGGCTTCAACCGCATGCACGCTGTACTGGGCGCGAGCGAAGCCTGCATCGCGGTCCATCCTTCGGACATGGCGGTCGCCATGTCCGGGCTCGACGCCAGGATCGAGACCGTTTCGCCCGGCGGCGAGACCCGCACGATCCCGATCGGCAATTTCCATCGATTGCCCGAGACGATGCCCCATGTGGAGACCGTGCTCGGCCACGGCGAAATGGTCGTCGCGGTTACCCTGCCGCCGCCACCACCCGGCCGGCAGCTTTACCGCAAAGTGCGCGACCGAGCTTCCTACGCCTTCGCGCTGGTGTCGGTGGCAGCAATCGTCGAAAAAAGCGGCGATCGTATCCGAAGCGCTCGGATCGCCATGGGCGGCGTGGCAGCGAAACCCTGGCGCGCGACGGAGGCGGAGCGCGGGCTGGCAGGCGCAGCGGCGTCCGACGATACCTTTACCGACGCTGCCGAAGCCGCGCTCGCCGGAGCCGTTGGGCATGGCGCCAATGACTTCAAGATCCCGCTGGCGAAACGAACGGTGCGGCACACACTCGCTGCTGCCGTCGAGAGTGCGTGAGGCGACACGATGACAGAGACGACGACCCCGAACAGCGGTTCCCAGATGCAGGCGACGAGCAGGAGATCGATATGAAACTCACGCGACGCGCCGTTGCCGCCGCGGGTGGCGGCCTTTTTGTTTCTGCCGCCGCAGCTTGGGGCGCCACATCCGACCCGGGAGCTCGTCACGTGCTCGAGGCCGCCGTCGACGCCTTCTTTGCCGGCTGGGCCTCCGGCGACTGGACGGCATTCCTTGATTGTTGCGATGAGACGATGACCTTCCAATTCCCTGTCGGCGAGCAACGAGGCCGACACGGACCGCCAGACGGCAAGCCGGCACTCGCAGCCTGGACCGCCGCGCATCAAGCGCAAGGAAACAGGATCACGAAATCGACCGTCGATCTCAAGCTCTTCGCCGCCGACTGGGTCATCGTCTGCGATCGCGGGAGCGGGACAATCAGCGGCGCGCCCTACACTGGCCTGCATGCGATCTTCATGCGCGCCGGCCCGACAGGGAAGCTGGTCGAGTTTCGCGAGTATTTCGGCGAGATCGCCGCGTGAGCTCCGGCCGCTGCGCGACGAACATGAAGGTGCGAGGAAAGAGGCGTCGTCGCGGCCTCGATGCTTCCGAACTCCAAATGAAAATCTTTAGGTGACTTATGAACGAGACCATACCCGGACTGCCCGGCTCCGCCACCCATTCAAGAGTGAAACCGCGTCCCGGTGCTGGCATCATCGGGAGGCCGATCGACCGCATCGACGGTCCGCTCAAAGTGACGGGCGGCGCCACATACGCTTACGAGAATGAGCTGGATGGTACAGCCTATGGCTACATTCTCGGCGCCGCCGTCGCCAAGGGCCGCATCGCCGAGATCGACACGACCGAAGCCGAACGGGCGCCGGCAGTGCTGCTCGTCATGACGCACCGCAATGCGCCGGCCCAGCCGGATTTCGGCCCGGCGGTCACGCCGACGGTGCCGGAGGTCTTCACCCGCGCCCGGCCCGCGCTCAACAGCGATCGGGTGCGGTATTGCGACGAGCCGGTCGCGCTGGTCGTTGCGGAGACATTCGAGGCGGCACGCGCTGCTGCGGGCCTCATCAGAGTGCGCTACGACGAGGAGCCGGGCCTCTACGATCTACCGGGACATATCGCCGACTCCTACGCGCCAAAGCGGACCAATGCCGGCTTCGAGACCGACAGCGTGGTCGGCGACTTCGAGCGCGCCTTTGCGACGGCGCCGATCAAGATCGATGCCGCTTACCGGACCCCCTTCGAACATCACAATCCGATGGAGCCGCATGCGACGCTCGCCGCCTGGTCAGGCAACGAGCTGACGATCCGTACATCGGCGCAGACCCTCGCGAACTTCCGGGCCGGCGTCGCCAGCACGCTTCGCATCCCGCTCGAGCGGGTGCGCATCGTGAGCCCTTTCACCGGCGGGGGCTTCGGCTCCAAGCTGATTGCCCATGCCGATACGATCCTGGCCGCACTTGCAGCGCAGGTCCTGCAGCGCCCCGTGAAGATCGCGCTGACGCGGCAACAGATGTTCGCCAATGCCGGTCACCGTGCAGAGATGATCCAACAGGTACGTCTCGGCGCGGATACCGATGGGCGGCTCACCGGGATCGCGCACGATGTCTGGTCCGCGACGTCCAGCTTCGAGGAGTACTGCGAACAAACGGCAGTTTTTGCGCGCTCGCTCTATGCGGCGCCGAACCGTCTCACCCGCCATCGCCTGGTTCCGCTGGACATCAACCGCGGCGAATGGATGCGCTCGCCGGGCGAAGCGCCCGGCATGCTGGCTTTCGAATGCGCAGTGGATGAGCTCGCCGAGCGGGTCGGCCTGGACCCGATCGAACTCAGGATCCGCAACGAACCGGCTCAGGATCCCGAGCGCGAAGTGCCGTTCTCCACCCGCAATCTCGTCGCCTGCATGGAGGAAGGCGCCCGCCGTTTCGGTTGGGAGCGGAGAAACCCGACACCGGGCCGCACCCGGGAGGGCCGGAAGCTCATCGGCTACGGCATGGCGGCGGCGATCCGTCCGAACTACATCGGCGCGGCGACGGCGCGGGTTGCGATCGACCGGGACGGTCGGGTGACGGCGCGGCTCGACATGACCGACATTGGGACCGGCACCTATACGATCCTGACCCAGATTGCTGCCGAGAGCCTCGGCGTGCCGATCTCGTCCGTCAAGGTGGAGCTCGGCGACAGCCGCTTCCCGCGTACCGCCGGCTCCGGCGGGTCCTGGGGCGCGGCGAGCGCGGGTTCGGCCCTGTATAATGCGTGCAACGCCCTCAAAGGACGGATCCTGGACGCGGCGCAGTCGAGCGAAGCGTCACCGTTGCGCGGCGCGAACGCCACCGAGGCAAACTTTGCCGACAGCGAGGTCAGGATCGGCCAGCGATCGGCGAGCCTGGCCGATCTCATCGGGAGGATCGCTCCCGACGGGTTCGAGGCCGAAGGCTCCGTAGCCGCAGGCGCCACCACCGAGTCGTACAAGACTTATTCGCAGCATTCGTACGGAGCGCATTTCGCCAAGGTCGCTGTCGATTGCGACACCGGTGAAATCCGCATGCGCCGGATGCTGACTGTGGTCGGCGCGGGCCGTATCCTCAACCCCAAGACTGCACGCTCGCAAATCATCGGCGGCATGACCTGGGGGATCGGTGCGGCGCTGATGGAGCAGACGGTGCTCGATCCGCGCTATGGCCACTTCGTCAATCACGATCTTGCCGAATATCACGTCCCGGTCAATGGCGACGTCCCCGAGATGGAAGTCGTCTTCCTCGAGGAAGATGACGACAAGGCCAATCCACTTGGCGCGAAGGGTCTCGGCGAGCTCGGCGTCTGCGGTGCGGGGGCTGCCGTCGCCAACGCCATTTACAACGCGACCGGAGTGCGTGTGCGTGAATTTCCCATCACCTTGGACAAGGTGCTGCCTGCCTTGCCCGTGATCGCCATTTGACGCTGCGACGTATCAGCGCCTCCCTCGCCCTCAAGGGTGACCAAGTCGGAACGGATGGCCATTTCTGCGCCATCCGCGACGACGTCGGTGGTTGACAGCGTTATCCGGCCCTTCCATACAAACGCCGTCAATGTTCTCAGGGCGGGGTGAAAGTCCCCACCGGCGGTAAGGGTCTCGGCCAAGCCCGCGAGCGCTTTCCGGACTACCGGAAAGGTCAGCAGATTCGGTGTGATTCCGGAGCCGACGGTTACAGTCCGGATGAAAGAGAACGAATGGAAGACGGTCCGCCTTCGCGGTTCGGACTCCGTATCGTGCGTCCTGATTCTGGTTCGAAACGGAAGGATGGACCCATGAATCAGCATTCCCAGAACGACTATGAAACGATCCGCGTTGCCGTCATTCGGGCGCGCTGGCACGCCGATATCGTCGACCAATGCGTTGAAGCATTCGAGGCGGAACTGGCGGTTGTCGGGGAGAAACGCTTTGCCGTCGATGTCTTCGATGTGCCGGGCGCCTTTGAGATTCCCCTGCATGCAAAAACGCTTGCCGAGACCGGCCGCTATGCCGCTATCCTCGGCGCCGCGTTCGTCGTCAATGGCGGCATCTACCGGCATGAGTTCGTGGCGAGCGCGGTCATCGACGGCATGATGAACGTGCAATTGTCGACTGGCGTGCCGGTGCTGTCGGCGGTGCTGACGCCGCACAACTACCATGACAGCGCTGACCATCACCGCTTCTTTTTCGAGCATTTCAGGGTCAAGGGCAAAGAGGCGGCCAGCGCCTGCGTGCAACTGCTGGCGACACGCGAACGCATCGCGGCGTGAAATCTCCGCCGCCGGGTGGAAATCCCGGTAAGGCGCTGTAGTATCTCACGAAAACCAGGGAGGATGCCGGTGCAGACCAAGAAGATCATCAATGACGGCAACCGCTCCGTCGACGAGATGCTGGAGGGCATTCTGGCCGCGCATCCGCGCCATCTCAGACGTGCGGACGGCAGCCCCCGCTCCATCGTCGCCCGCGACGGGCCACGCCCCGGCAAGGTCGGCCTCGTCATCGGTGGTGGCTCGGGCCACGAGCCGACCTTCCTCGGCTTCGTCGGCAAGGGGCTTGCCGACGCGGCCGCGATCGGCAACGTTTTTGCCTCGCCGCCGCCGGACCCGATTCTTGAATGCGCCAAGGCGGCCAGCGGCGGTGCTGGCGTGCTATTCATGTACGGCAACTATGCCGGCGACGTGATGAATTTCGACATGGCCGCCGAAATAGCGGCAATGGACAACATCGAAGTGCGCACCGTTCTGACCACCGACGATGTCGCCTCGGCGCCGCGCGACCAGAGACAGAAGCGGCGCGGCGTCGCCGGCAATTTCTTCATCTTCAAGGCTGTCGGTGCCGCATGCGACCGGATGCTGACATTCGATGAATGCGAGCGTATCGCCAGGAAGGCCAACGATCAGACCTTCACTATGGGCGTGGCGCTTTCGCCCTGTTCGCTGCCGCAGACCCGCCGGCCGAATTTCGAAATCGGACCGGACGAGATGGAGATCGGCATGGGCATCCATGGCGAGCCGGGCATCGCACGCGGAAAACTAAAGACGGCCGACGAGATCACCGACGAGATGCTGGACAAGATCCTCGACGAAATGGCGCCGACGCGCAGCGACAAGGTCGCCGTGCTGGTCAATTCGCTCGGTTCGACGCCGCTGATGGAGCTCTACATCATGAACCGGCGGGTCAAGCAGAGGCTCGACGACATCGGCGTTTCCGTCCACGCGACCTGGGTCGGCAATTATTGCACCTCGCTCGAAATGGCCGGCGCCTCAGTGACGCTGATGCATCTCGACGGCGAATTGCAGGAGATGCTCGACCATCCCTGCGACTGCGCCATGTTCCGCGCCGGCTGAGAAAGCATCATGACCTCGATCGACTCAGCCGGCTTGAAAAGAATGTTCGATGAGATCGCGGCGGCGATCGACGCCGACAAGGACAGGCTCTGCCAACTCGACGGCGTCATCGGCGACGCCGACCACGGCATCGCCATGGCGCTTGGCTTCGGCGCGGTACGCGAGGCGCTGGCGCAACTCGACCTCGCGGCGACCGGACCGACGGCGCTGCTCAATACCGCGGCAAAGTCGTTCCTCAACGCCGTCGGCGCGTCGTCAGGCCCACTCTATGCGACCGCCTTCATGCGCGCTGCCGCCGCCGTCAAAGGCAAGGCAATTCTGGAGGATGCTGACATCATCGCCATGCTCCGGGCGATGGCGCAAGGCATCCAGGATCGCGGCAAGGCCGAGCTCGGCGAAAAGACCATGGTCGACGCCTGGCTGCCGGCAGCACAGGCAGCGGGCGCCGCGCAGGAAGCCGGCAAGACCCTGTTGGAGAGCTTGGAAACTGCACTCGCCGCAGCCGAACGGGGCGCCGAGGCAACCAAGGATATGATCGCCGCGAAGGGCCGCTCCTCGCGGCTCGGCGAACGATCGCTCGGGCATATGGATCCCGGCGCTGCCTCGGCCGTCACGATCATCAAAGCGATACGGGACAGTCTGGCTTAACGGACCTTCGCTGCATCGAGCTTGTCGATCGCCTGGACATTGCCGGCCGACGGTCCCATCTCATCGAATTCCGAGGCAAGCCATGCATCGACGATCGACTTGGCCAATTCCGGGCCGATGACGCGCGCGCCCATGGTGATGATCTGGGCGTTGTTGGATTTTGCAGCGCGCTCGGCCGAATAGGTGTCGTGGGTGAGTGCGGCGCGAATGCCGGGAACCTTGTTGGCGGAAATGGATACGCCGATGCCGGTGCCGCAAAACAGGATGCCGCGATCGTTCTCGCCGTCCAGGATGGTCTGGGCGAGCTTCTGTGACAGGTCGGCGTAGAAGCCCGTCTGGCTGAGATCGCTGACCGTGAGGCCGGGCTTGGTGGCGAGGTGAGCGGCGATGACATCGAGCAGCGGTTTGCCGGCGCTGTCGGCTCCAATGGCTATTTTCATGTTCGGTTTCCTTCCTGTTCGATGGTTCAGATCGCCGCTGAGGCGCGTTTGAGGATGTCTATATAGCCGTCCGCCTGCCAGGCGGAACGGCCGATGAACAAGCCGTCTATATGAGACTGTCCGATCAGTTCGGCGGCATTTTGCGGATTGACGCTGCCGCCATAAAGCACCGGCGGCACGGCCGGCAGCAGGTCGCGCGCGATTTTCTTGATCAGCGCCTGCTGTCTGCCGGCATAGTCCGAGCTTGCCGGCACGCCCTTGTCGCCGATCGCCCAGACCGGCTCATAGGCAAACAGGATCGTCGCCGCCCTGGCCGCGCCTTCGAGAAACTGCAGCGCGCCGTGCACCTGCAAGGCCAGCACCGTATCCGCCTGCCCGCTGTCGCGTTGAGCCAAAGTCTCGCCGACGCAGATCAGTGGCACGAGACCGTGCTTCACCGCCGCTGCGGTCTTCAGCCCGACAGCCTTGTCGGTCTCGCCGAAATACTCGCGCCGTTCGCTGTGGCCCAACTCTACCATATCAAGTTCGCAGTCTTTCAGCATTACCGGCGAGATCTCGCCGGTCCAGGCGCCGGCGTCAGCCCAATGCATGTTCTGCGCGCCGACCTTGATGCGCGTCGGCGACAGCGCTTTCTTGACCTCGCGGACCGCCGTGAAGGGTGGGATGACGAAGGGCTGGATGCGCTCGTCGAAACCGGGGACGAACTCGGCCAATGCCCTCGTGAAAGCCATCGCCTCGGCGAGCGTCTTGTTCATTTTCCAGCTGGTGCCGACCCAGTAAACCATGCGTGCTCCTCCTACTCTGCGACCACTGTCAGCGACACGCCGTCACCATCCAGCGCCGCACGCATCTGCGGCTGCGGCTCGCGGCCGGTGAAGACGGTATCGAAAGCCTTGAGATCGGTCAGGAAATGCAAGGCTGTGCGGCCGAACTTGCCGTGATCGACCAGCAGATATTTGCGCGCCGCAGCGGCCATCATCAGCCGTTTGGTCTGGACCACTTCCTGATCCTGGTGAAAGGCGGAAGCGCCGTGGATAGCCGATGACGACAGGAAGGCGACATCGGCGCGCAATGATTTCAGTGTATCTTCGGCGAGCAGGCCGAAGAAGCCGTGAAACTTCTTGCTGTACTGGCCGCCGAGCGCAATCAGGTTGATGCCGGCAACGCCCGCCAAATCCTGGATGACAGCCAGATTGTTCGAGATCACCGTCAGCGGACGCAGATCGACGAGATGCCGAGCAACGCCGCCCGCGGTCGAGCCGTCGTCGATGATCACCGTCTGACCCGGTTCGATCATCGTCACGGCAGCGGCGGCGATGCGCTTTTTCTCGTCGCCGGCCAGTCTCTGGCGGTAGCGGAAATCGCTCTCGAAAAGGCTGCTCGGCTGAATCGAGGCGCCGCCGCGTACCTTGCGCAGGAAGCCGCCCTCCTCGAGCTCGTCGAGGTCGCGGTGGACGGTCATCTTGGAGACGCCGAAGCGCGAGGCAAGATCGTCGACACTGGCGGTGCCGGTGTCCATCAGAAAATCCATGATGCCTTGCCGACGGCCGTCGCTCTTCATTTCCGCGGCTTCCTCGTGCAATCCGAACCACGTTCCGAGATATAACAGGAAACGTCGCATAGCCACCAGTATTTTTGTGATAATGTTATATCTGCCTGGGATATCATGACGTTTCTGACGGCGTGCCGTAACAAGAATTGCTGTCGGCCGGGCGTCCAGCGGTTGCGGTGCAGCGGAAATCCGGCCAGAAGCTTTAGCGGGCTCGACAATAGCCGAACAGCCCGCAAACACTGGCTCGAAACCGGATACGGGAGACTACTGAGTGGCTCGCATCACACTGAGACAATTGCTCGATCATGCCGCCGAATACGGTTATGGCGTGCCTGCCTTCAACATGAACAATATGGAACAGGGCCTCGCCATCATGGAGGCAGCCGAGGAGACCAAATCGCCGGTCATCCTGCAGGCGAGCCGCGGCGCGCGGGCCTACGCCAACGATGTCGTGCTGGCCAAGCTGATCGACGCGCTGGTCGAAATCCATCCTGATATCCCGGTCTGCATGCATCTCGACCATGGCAACAACGAAGCGACCTGCGTTACCGCAATCCAGTACGGCTTCACCTCGGTGATGATGGACGGATCGCTGAAGGAAGACGGCAAGACGCCGGCCGACTACGGCTATAATTCCGATATCACCCGCCGCGTCGTCGATATGGCGCATTGGGGCGGCGTGTCGGTGGAGGGCGAGATCGGCGTTCTCGGATCGCTGGAGATGGGCGGCGGCGAACAGGAGGACGGCCATGGCGTCGAGGGCGTCATCAGCCACGATCAGCTGCTGACCGACCCGGTTCAGGCCGAACAGTTCGTGCGCGACACCCGTGTCGATGCGCTGGCCGTCGCCATGGGCACCAGCCACGGCGCCTACAAGTTCAGCCGCAAGCCGGACGGCGCGGTGCTTGCCATGAACGTCATCGAGGAAATCCACCGCCGCTTGCCGAACATGCACCTCGTCATGCACGGCTCGTCCTCGGTGCCGGAGGAGCTGCAGGAGATCATCAACAAATATGGCGGCCAGATGAAGCCGACATGGGGGGTGCCGGTCGAGGAAATCCAGCGCGGCATCAAGCATGGCGTGCGCAAGATCAATATCGATACCGACAACCGCATGGCGCTGACCGGCGCGATCCGCAAGGTGCTGACCGAGAACCCGAGCGAATTCGATCCGCGCAAATATCTGACGCCGGCGATGGCCGCCATGCGGAAGCTGTGCAAGGAGCGTTTCGAGCAGTTCGGCACTGCCGGCAACGCACCGAGGATCAAGCCGCTGCCGGTCTCGGAAATGGCCAAGCGCTACAAGTCGGGCAGTCTCGATCCGAAATTCGGCTGACATATTCCGGTTCTGAGCAGGAGCCGCGTCGGCACCTGCTCATCCATCATGCTTTCGGCAAAAGACCGGCCCTGCCGGCCTCGATGAAGGGCGCCCAATAGTCGACCGATTCGCGGATCATGGCGACGACCTGGTGGTCGACGGGCTCGCGTTCGCGGAACGACAATTCGAGGCAGATCTCATTGTCGACGCCGCCGCCACGGCGAACAGTGTCCAGCAGCTTTTCCGGCGTGATGCGGCCGTCCTTGTTGTAGGCGGCAATGAACGGCCAATGGCCACCCTTGTTCATTGAGGATTGCTTGACGTGGATGATCGGCGATTCCTTTGGAAAGGCTTCGGCCCAGGCATAGGGGTCGATGTCGTCCGGATTGCTCGACGTCACGTCGCCATGGTCGATATCGACCATCATCTTGAGCGGGATCGCCATGCCGGCCGCATCGATCTCGCTCTGCAGCGTCCGGCAGCTTTCGATCGTATGGCCGAACTCGCGGCCGACCGACATCGGCTCCCAGAACAGGTAGGTCAAGCCGGCCGCTTTGGCGTGCTCGGCGACCGCGCGCCAGCATTCCAGCGCGATCTCGAAAAGCCGCGCGCGACGCTCGGGATCGTCATAGTCACGATGAGTGAAGATCGCGAATTGCGTGCCCATGCCGCGGGCGCCGAGCTCGGCCGAAATTTCGGCAAAGGTCTTGAACCAGTCGACATAATAGCGCCGCACGTCGGCATCGGGATGGCCGAAATGATTGAGCCGGCCGTAGGGGCCGGTCATCGCGGAGGTCACACGCACGCCGGTGCGGTTGAGAGCGGAGCGGAACAGGCGGATGAATTTGGCGATCGTCGCCGCCGGCCAACCGGGATTGACGAATTCATGCGTGAGCTGCACGTCGCGGATGCCGATGTCGTAGGCGATCGCATCGATCAGATCGTCCGGTTCGGCGAAACGATTGACCAGCGGGTTGGTGTTGAGGGACAGCGTAAAGGCCATCAGCCTGCCTTCGCCAGCCGGCTCGAGCACCAGTCTTCGAAGGCGGTTCTTTCTGCGGCGGACAGATGCAGTCCGTGTTTGGTGCGCCGTTCGAGAATATCGGCGGCCGTCTCGGCCCATTCATGCTCGAACAGGTAATTGGCTTCGCGCTCGAACAAATCCTTGCCGAAGCGCCGCCCCAGTTCAGCGAGCGAACCGGCCGCGCCGACCAGATCACGCGTCCTTGTGCCGTAGAGCCGGCCATAATGCTTGACCAGCGAGGCCGGCATCCAGGGATATTCGTGGCCGAGGTCACCGAGGAACTGCTCGAAATCGGCATTGGCGATATCGCCGCCTGGCAGATGTCCTTTCGAGGTCCACGGCTTGCCCATCTTCGGGAAGAACGGGGCGATGCGGTCGAGCGCGTGCTCGGCCAGCTTGCGGAAGGTGGTGATCTTGCCACCGAAGA
The DNA here is from genome assembly GCF_040317735.1 of Mesorhizobium sp. M1399. Classification (NCBI taxonomy): domain Bacteria; kingdom Pseudomonadati; phylum Pseudomonadota; class Alphaproteobacteria; order Hyphomicrobiales; family Phyllobacteriaceae; genus Mesorhizobium; species Mesorhizobium sp. M1399. Next base: position 310,345 of record NZ_JAMYKZ010000001.1, on the reverse strand, counting down.
CGGAAAGCAGCGGCGCCTGTCCCGCCGCCACGTCGAGCTCGAAAATATAGTCGCGGGTGACCGCGCTCGGATTGTCGGCATTGTCGTCATAAAGCGGCCTGACGCCGGAAAACGAGTAGACGACGTCGCTGCGCGCAAGCTGGCGCTTGAAGTAGCGGTTGACCACCTTAATCAGGTAGTCGACCTCGCTGGCGTCGGCGGTCACGTCTTCCGGCCGCCCGTCATAAGGAATGTCGGTGGTGCCGATCAGCGCCAGATCGTTCTGGTAGGGATTGATGAAGATCACGCGCTTGTCGCTGTTCTGGACGAGATAGGCTTGCCGGCCTTCCCAGAATTTCGGCACGACGATGTGGCTGCCCTTGACCAGGCGCACGTTGCGCCTGGAATTCTGGCCAGCGACGCGATTGATGATGTCATTGACCCAGGGGCCGGCGCCGTTGACCAGCGCCCGTGCCCGAACCGTGGTCCTGACGCCGGTTCGACCGTCGCGCATCTCCACCGACCACAGGCCGTTTTCGCGGCGGGCGGCGGTGCAGGCAGTGCGGGTGAATATCCTGGTCCCACGCTCCGCGGCGTCGAGCGCGTTGATGACGACCAGGCGGGCGTCGTCGACCCAGCAGTCGGAATATTCGAAGCCGCGTTTGAAGCTGTCCTTGATCGGCGCGCCCTCGGGTGCGGTGCGCAGGTCAAGCGTGCGAGTGGCCGGCAGCCGCTTGCGGCCGCCAAGATGGTCGTAGAGGAACAGGCCGAGCCGGACCAGCCAGGCCGGCCGATCATCCGGGCTGTGCGGCAGCACGAAGCGCATCGGCCAGATGATGTGCGGTGCGGATTCCAGCAGTACCTCGCGCTCGATCAGCGCCTCGCGCACCAGGCGGAACTCGTAATATTCGAGATAGCGCAAACCGCCATGGACGAGCTTTCCTGATCTAGAACTGGTGCCTTCGGCGAGATCGTCTTTTTCGCAAAGAATGACCGACAGCCCCCGGCCTGCCGCATCGCGCGCGATGCCGGCGCCATTGACGCCGCCGCCGATGACGAAGAGGTCGACGATTTCGCTGTCACCGCTCATCTCGCTCTATGCCCTGTCGTCAGCATGGATTGGCCGGCGGCAGACCGGCGATGAAGCGGCGCACTTCCTCGGCCGCCTGCTCGGCTGCGTAGGTCACGGTGCGTACCGACGCGCCGGCGATATGCGGCGTCAGCGTCACATTCGGGAGCTGCAGCAGCGGCCAGTCGACGGGCACCGGCTCGACGGCGAACGTCTCCAGCATGGCACTGCCGATCTGCCCCGAGACGAGCGCCTCGTAGAGCGCATCGTAGTCGACCAGCGGTCCGCGCGCGGTATTGACGAAGATCACGCCGGGCTTCATCCGGGCGATGGCGTCCTTGCCGATCAGGCCGCGCGTCTCCTCGGTGACCCGGGAATGCAGCGTGACCACGTCGGAGCGCGACAGGAGATCGTCCAGCGCAACCAGCTCGACGCCGGCATTGCGGTCCTCGACGCTCAATTGCACATAGGGATCGGAGACCAGGATGCGGCAGCCGAATGCGCGCAGCAGCCGAACCAGCCTGGTGCCGATATTGCCATAGCCGATGACGCCAACGGTCATTTCGTTGAGCTCGCGGCCGGTGCGGTCGGCGCGGTAGAGATCGCCGCGCCACTCGCCCTTGCGCAAGGCTTCGTGGCCGACGCGGATCAGCCGCGTCTCGGCGAGAATGGCGCCGATGGTGAACTCGGCCACCGCGCTGGCGTTGCGGCCGGGCACATTGACCACGGTGATGCCATGGGCGTTGGCGGCAGCCATGTCGATGTTGATCGGCCCGCCGCGCGACACCGCAACCAGCCTGAGCGCCGGCAAGCGCTGCATCATGGTTTCGGAAAGCGGCGCAAGCTGGGTGACGAAGATTTCGGCATCGCCGATAAAATCGACCACCTCGTCCGGATCACCGAAATATTCCTTGACCTTGTCGAGGCCGAGCGCCGCATTGCCGAATTCCATCGGCTCGTCGGGCCATGCGGTCTCAATGGTGCGGATGTCGAGATTATCGCCGCAGGCCGCTTCGATTTTCTCGCGAAACACTTCCGGAAGCATGAAGCGGTCGCCGATGATCGCAATTTTGTTGGGCATGCTCTTCTCAATTCACGTCAGTTTGTCTGGATGCGGCCAGCGAACGCCAGACCGGCCGCAGCGCCTCATGCGCCAATGTGTAGGACGGAACAATCGCCTCGTAGGCAGCGGCAAGTTTTCGATCGCTTGGCTCGGCCGCACGGAGCAAAGGTGTGACCCATTCACTGACGCAATCGTCCATCGATGCGTACTGGCCAACGCAAACCGCAGCAATCATCGCGGCGCCCGCAGCACCGGCCTCCTCGCGCTCGCTGGTGCGAATGTCGGCGCCGATCGCAGCACCCAGGATCTTGCGCAGAGCCGGGCTCCTGGCCGCTCCACCAGTCAGGCGGATTTCCTTGGGCAGCGGCCCCATGGCGGCGTAGCAATCGCGTGCCGCGAAAGCCAGCCCTTCGAACACCGCACGAACCATGTCGGCATAGCCGTGCCTGGACGAAATGCCGACGAAACCGGCCCTGGCATTGGCATCGACGAACGGGCCGCGCTCGCCCGCCTCGGAGACATAGGGCTGGTAGAGCAGCGAGCCTGGCTCGGACGACGATATCCACTGGTCGACCAGCGCGATCATCTCGCCATTGGTCCGCGTGATACCTTGCGAGGCGAGAATGCCGGAGGCGAGGCCGAGGACCCAGTCGATGTTGAGCGTTGCCGCCATGTTCGACTGCATCTGCGCAAAGACGCCCGGTGCCGGCATGGTCATCGTGTAGCCGGTTGCAGCTTCGTTGAGCAGAACCTCGTCCGGCGTCTCGGCAAGCCGCATATGCATTCCGGTGGAGCCGATTATCGAGCATCCCGGCTTGCGCTCGCGATCGAACAGGCCGGCGCCGAGCGCCGTGCAGGCGACATCGACATAGGCCAGAACGACCGGCGTGCCGGCAAGCAGGCCGGTCGCATCGGCTGCTGTCGCCGACAGTGCGGTGCTTTGCCTGGTGCCATCGACGATGGGCGGCAGCAGATGCCTGAGATCGGTGACGCCGAGCACCTCAAGAACATCGTCGCAATAGCTGCGCGTGCGGAAGTCGCCGAAGGTGAAGGTGCCTTCGGACGGGTCGGTGGCGCGTTGGCCGGTCAACTTGAAATAAAGCCAGTCCTTGCAGTGGAACGCCGTCGCTGCATTGGCAAGCATCGCGGGCATGTGGCGCTTCATGAAGACGAATTGCGACCCCTGCTGGCAGGCAGCGAGCCCGCTGCCGGTCTTTTCGAAGCGCAGCCGGTCTTCGGGCCGCGCGCGGATCTCCTCGACGACGGCGGCAGCGCGCGCGTCGAGCCACAGCCAGCCCTTGGCCACCGGCTCGCCATCCTTGTCGATCAGCCAGGTGCCGTCGCCCTGCCCGGTCACGGCGATGGCAATGGTCCGGCTGGCGAGATCCGGCACCTTGTCGGCCAGTTGGCGCAAGGTCGTCGCGGTATCGGCCCAGGTGCGGACTAGGTCCTGCTCGGCGCCGCCACCCGGCAGTGTCTCGTATCTGTTCGGCAGCGCGGCTGCCGCGATCTGCCTGCCCGCCGTGTCGAAGGCGACGGATTTGATAACAGACGTGCCGGCGTCGATGCCGATCAGCACATCCCGCATCAGGCAAGCTCCGTGCCGTGCGAAATGGCGTCGCCGCTCGCCTGATCGAAGACGTGCAGGTTTTTTGGATCGATGCTGACCTTGATAGGCGCCCCGAGTTCCAGGCGAGTCCGGTCATGTTCGACCAGAACCAGCGAGCCGCCGGCGAAGTCGGCGGCGATATGGGTCTGGTCGCCGAGCCATTGATTGGCCGAAACCGTGGCCGGCACACCGTCCTTGGAGCGGCGGACGGCATAGGGCCTGACACCGATGACGACGCGTTGCCGGTTGAGCAATTCATCGCGAACTGGGCCGCTGAACGCGTCCTTGTCGTAGTCGAGCGAAAGCCCGTCGGGCAGCTTGAGACTGATCTTGTCGGCAGCCGTGCCGACATAGGCCTCGAAGACATTCATCGGCGGCTCGCCGACGAAGGTGCCGGTGAACAGGTTTGCCGGCCGTTCCTTGAGCCTGTCAGGCGTATCGAACTGCTGCAGCACGCCGCCCTCCATGACGGCGATGCGATCGGCCAGCGCATTGGCCTCGGTCTGGTCGTGCGTGACCAGGATCGCGGTCAGGCCACGCTCCTTGATGAAATGCTTGATGCGGCCGCGCAGCACGGCGCGAAGCTGCGGCTCGAGCTGGCCCATCGGCTCGTCCAGCAGATGCAGGTCGGCCTCGCGGATCAGCGCCCGGCCGAGGCTGGCGCGCTGCTGCTGGCCACCGGAGATCGAGCTCGGATAGCGCTCGAGAATGTCCTCGATCTCGAGCAGCTTGGCGATGTTGGCAACCTTTGCATCGACCGCACTCTTCGCCAGCCTGGCCGCCTTGAGGGCGAAGGCCATGTTCTCGCGCACGGTCAGGGGCGGATAGAGCGAATAGCCCTCGAAGGCCATTGCGACGTTGCGCCTGACCGGCGGCAACGTGTGCACCTTGCGGCCGGCAACCGCGATGGTGCCACGCGAGACCTCTTCGAAGCCTGCGATCATACGCAATGTCGAGGTCTTGCCGCAACCGGACGAGCCGAGCAGCGCCACGATCTCGCCCTTGGCGATTTCCATCGTCAGGTTCTTGACCGCATGCACACCGCGGTCGATCGGACCGTAGAACTTGTCGACGCCTGAGAGGGTGATTGCGCTTGGGCTCATGCCGCTTCTCCACTGCGCAAATTGACGACGTTTTTCGAGCCAATGCGCTCGCCGCTCGCGCGATCGAACAGCAGGGCGCTTTTGCTGTCGACGGCTATATGCGCCCTGCCCTCGGATTGGCCAGGTGTCCCGGACGGACGCGAGACCAAGATTTCACGGCCGCGCACGGTTCGCGCCAGGGTGACGATCTTCTCGTTGAGCGGCGTCTCAGCCTCGACCGTCACCGGGATGGCGCCGGGCGTGCCTTCATCAACAAACGCCAGAGCCTCCGGCCGCAGGCCGATCACGCAATCACGGCCGACCGCCGCCTCATGCGCGCCGGCAAGATGGACCTGGACGTTGGACAGGCCGACATAGATGCCCTTGGCGTCCCGCGACGGCTTGACGTCCAGAAGGTTGATGGTCGGGTCGCCGAACAGCCGGGCAATCTCGACATTGGCCGGCTCGCGATAGATCTGCTCGGGCGTGCCGAGCTGTTTGACGACGCCTTGCGACATCACCGCGATGCGGTCGCCGAGCGCCATCGCTTCCTTGTAGTCTTGGGTGACGTAGATGACGGTCGCGCCACGATCGGCGAGCAGCCTTGGCAGCTCGAGGCGCATTTCGAAGCGCAATTTGGCATCGACGTTGCGCAAGGGATCATCGAGCAGCAGCAGCGGCGGCGAGCCGACCAACGCGCGGGCAAGCGCGGTGCGTTGCTTCTGGCCGTTGGACAGCGCCCGCGGCTTGTGGCTGAGCACATGGCCGATTTTCAACAGCTTAGCGACGCTCTCGACGCCGGTCTTTATCGTGCCCTGCGATGAGTGCTTCGCCTGCAGAGGCGTGGCTATGTTGTCGAACGCCGTCATATGCGGGAACAGCGCGAAGTTCTGGAATGCCATGCCGACGCCGCGGAACTCGGCGTCGAGATCGGTCATGTCCTCGCCGCCGATGAGGATCTTTCCCTCGTCGGGGTCGATGACCCCGGCCACCAGCCGCAACAGCACCGTCTTGCCGGCGCCGGACGGTCCGAACAGGACCAGCGTTTCGCCGTCGGCGACGGTCAGCGACAGATTGTCGAGAACGGTCTGGCTTTTATAGCGCTTGACGATGTTTCGCAGTTCGAGGCTTGCCATCGGACTATCCTTTCACCGCGCCAAGCGACAGGCCTTCGACCAGATAGCGTTGCGCATAGAGAGCGAGCGCCAGGGTCGGCGTGATCGACAGCACGATCGCCGCCGAAATCTGGCCATACTGGATGCCGGAGGACGTGATGAAGGCGAGCGCGCCGACCGTCACCGGCTGCTTGTCGGCCGAGGCGAGCACCAGCGCAAAAACGAAATTGTTCCAGGCAAAGATAAAGGCGAGCAGGCCGGCAGCGGCAATGCCTGGGCCGGCGAGCGGCAGCGCGATCTTGCGGAAGGTAGCAAACCAGGAATGTCCGGCAATGCGGTAGGCGTATTCGATGTCGGCCGGTATATCCTCGAAATAGCCGCGCACGATCCACAGGATCAGCGGCAGGCAGATCAGCTGGTAGACCCAGATCAGCCCGATATAGGTATTGGCCAGCCCGAGCTTCTGGAAATAGAGGGTGAGCGGCAAAAGCACCAGCAGCGCCGGCGCGAAACGGAACGACAGCAGCGTGAAGGCAATGTCCTCCGAGCCGCGAAACTTATGCCGCGCAAACGCATAGGCGGCCGGCACGCCGAGCAGCAACGCGACGGCAACCGAGATGACCGACAGGAAGACGGAATTCCAGAGATTGCGCATGAAGGCGATGTCGAGCGTGCCGGCCGCCGTCATCAGCTTGCCGGTGATCAAGGCGGTGTAGTTGGCGAGCGTCGGCTCGAAGACAAGCTGTGGCGGAATCCGCAGGATTGTCTCGTTGGTCTGGAATGACATCATCAGGATCCAGACGATCGGGAACATGAAGAAGATCACGACCAGCGCCAGGGCTATGCCGCGCAGGATGCGTTCGAGAAGGGAGGTATGTTCCATGCCAGCCTCCTATGCCTGGCCGCGGGCGCGTTCGCGCAGCCGCAGCCAGTTCTTGATGAAGATGTTCGAGAGGAAATAGGTGATCGCCCACAGGATGATCATCAGCGCCGCCGAGCGGCCGACATTGGTCGACTGGAAGAAGTTGAGATAGGCCTCGACCTGGAACACGGTCAGCGTGTCGCCCGGACCACCCTGGGTCATGGCGTAGATGATGTCGAACTGCTGGATGGAATCGAGCAGGCGGAACAATGTCGCCGTCAGGATATAGGGGGTTAGCATCGGCAGGGTGATGCGGAAGAACACGAAGCTGCGCGGCACGCCGTCGAGTGCTGCCGCCTCGAAGGGCTGCGTCGGCAGGCTGCGCAGACCGGCAAGCAGCAGGATCATGATGAAGGGCGTGTAGACCCAGATGTCGACAAGCACGACGGTGAGCAGTGCCGTCGAGGGCGACGAGGCCCAGCGGAAATCCTGCAGCCCGATCAGGCTGGCGAGATAGCTGAGCACGCCAAAGCCGGGATTGGTCATCAGCTTCCACATCAGCGCGGCGAGCGCTGGCGCCGTCATCAGCGGCATCAACAGCATGATCGAGATGAAGTTGTTCAGCGTCGAGCGCTTTTGCAGCAGCATGGCGATGCCGAGACCGAGAAGCAACTCGAGCACGACGGTGATGCCGGCGTAGAGCAGCGACACCTGCAGCGTGTTCCAGAACTTCGGGTCGGTGAAGAACGAGATATAGTTGTCGCCCCAGTTGAATTGCCGCGCCCAAGGCTGGCTCAATCGGTAGCGCTGGAAAGAATAGACCACCGATGTGAAGAACGGGATCAGGATGCCGATGCAGACCAGCAAGGCCGGCAAGCTAAGGAGATAGGGCAGCACCCGCTTGCTGATCCTGAAGCCCGACGGCCTGTTTCTTTGTATTGTCGCCGCAGTCATCTGCTGCTCCGTCATTCTGTTGCTTCGCCGTCCCGGCCGCCCAAGGGAGCAAGGCGGCCGGTCGGGCGAGCAGGCGGTACCGCTCGGCACCGCGTCGCAAACGTATCACATCTCAAAGGCTGACCCGCGGACGGGCCAGCCTTGGCCGCGGCTTTAGCCGAGCCCGGCTTCCTTGAGCTGGCTGTTGATGCTCTCGGCCAACTTGTCGAGGCCTTCGTCGACCGGCACTTCCTTGGCCACCATCTTCTGCAGCGTCGCCGCCCATTCGGTGGTGAGATCGAAGAACAGCGGCTGCGGTGTGAACTTGATGCTGGCGCCCGGCGCCGAGACGTCGAACATCTCGACGTAGCCCGGATAGCTCTTGTTCAGCTTCTCGCGGAACATCTCGTCGTTCCAGACCGACTGACGAACCGGATTGACGAAGTCCATCTTGGTCGCACCGAACAATGCATGCTCGGGTCCGGATGCCCATTGCATGAAGTACCAGGTGGCGTCCTTGTCCTTCGAGAAGTTGGACATCGACAGCGACCAGATCCAGATATTGGGCGTCGGCGCCTTGGCGGCCGGGTTGGCCTTGAACGCCGAAAAGGCGAGCTTGCCGGCCATCTTGTTGTCGCCGCCATTCATGAAATAGCCGAGGATATCGGCGTCGAAAATCATCGCCGACGCACCTGCACCGAGATCGGTGCCGACCTGATACCAGGTGTAGGTCGACCAGTCCTTGGGGCCGCTCTCCTGGATCATCTGCACCCACTGCTTGTGGAAAGCCTTGGATTCGGCGGTGCTCATCGCGGCCGACAGCTTGCCGTCAGCCGAGACGTTCAGGTCCTTCTGGTCGAAATTAGCGTAAGCCGACAGGAAGCCCGGGTGGATCGTTGCCCAGGAGCGCGAGCCGCGCACGCCGATGCCGTAGACGCCGCCACCAACATCCTTGGTAAGCTTCGCCGCCGTAGCGACCATTTCATCCATATTGCCGGGAACGCTGACGCCGACCTTGTCGAACATGCCCTTGTTGCAGGTGATGTTGTTCTGCTCGAAGCCCCACGGAATGCACCATTGCTTGGCGTCTTCCGAACCGAGCGCGCCGCCCGGCTGGCCGTTCCAGGCGCAAGAATTCTTGACGCCGGGCAGGAAGTCGTCCCAGGCATATTTCGGGTTGGTCTTGGCCGGATCCTTGATCCATTCGTTGAGATCGGTGATCCAGCCGGCCGGGCCGTAGGTCCAAGTCATGTAGGCGCCGGTCATGAAGGCATCGTATTCGGGCGAGCTGGCCGACAGCGCGGCGGTAACCTTGTCGAAATAGACGTCTTCGGGGAACACGTCATAGACGACTTCCATGCCGGTCAGCTTCTTGAAATTGTCGAGGTTGGCAATCATCGCATCGGCGTAAGGATGCTTGTTGAGCAACAGCTTGATGGTCTTGCCCTTATGCGCCTGCCAGTCGAAATCAGCTGCGAGGGCACGGGTCTGCCCGAAATTGAGCAGTGTACCGGCGGTGCTGGCGGCAAGGCCCATTGCACCGAGGCCCTTGATCAGCCCACGGCGGTCGACTTGTCCACGCAGGAATGCGTCGATGAGGTCTTTCTCTTTCTCATGCATTTCTCTTCTCCTCCACAGGGTAGTTTCAACGAAATGGTTGCCGGCTACCCGACCGGCGTCTGTTCCACGAGCGATCGCGCCGTCCGCTCGTCGGTTATCAAGCCTTTGAGATAGCGGCCCTCCAGCACTGACTTGATGGCGCGAACCTTCACCTTGCCGCCGGCGACGGCGACAATCCTGCGGTTGCTGATGTCTTCGCGCGCCAGTGCCAGCGCCCGGTCGGAAAGCGTCGTCGCAACGGCCTTTCCGGCATCGTCGAAGAAATGGCCGAGCAGTTCGCCGACGCCGCCATTGCGGCGGATCTCCTCCATCTCGCCCTTCTCGATCATACCGGTAGCGACAAGCGAGGCCTCACGTTCGGCGGTGCCGATGCCGGCGATGAGCAAGTCGGCGGACTTGGCGAGGTCGAAGACATCGCTGACGCCCTTCTGCCCGAGCAACACGGTTCGATCCTCGACCGTGTTGGCGAACATCGGTACGGGCATCACATAGGCTTCCGCACCAGTCCGCTCGGCGACGCGGTGGATGACGTCATGCGGATTGGCCGAGAACTTGCGCGTCAGGCCGCCAAGCAGCGAGACGAAACGGATCCTGCCGGCCGATATGCGCGGCAGATATTCCACGCAGGCGGCAAGCGTGCGGCCGTGGCCGACGCCGATCAGCGCCTCTTCGCCGCGTTCGATCTCGCGCTTGAGAAACTGCGCGCCGGCAATGCCGAGCGCCTTGAGCGGCAGGTCCTCGGCATCGAAGTCCGGGACCACCTCGCAATAGTCGAGGCCGTAACGGCCGGACAACTCGTCCTCGAGCTCCACGCATTCTGAGACTTCGCCGTCGATATAGACTTTGACCAGGCCTTCCTGATTGGCCTTGGTGATGAGGCGATGCGCCTTGAGGCTGGTCAGGCCGAGCCGCTTGGCGACTTCCGACTGGGTCAGGCCGCCGGCATAGTGAAGCCAGGCAGCGCGGGCTGCCATCCCGGTCTCGTCGTCGCGCAGCAGGCCGTTGCCAAAACCAACCATTTCCGCCCTTGATATTTTTATCAGTTGCTGCAAAATTTTTCACAAGGCGTCGCCCGAGTCAAGCAACCGCTGCGTTTAAATCTCCGTCCGGGAGCTTGCCGGCCCGGGGCCGAACAGGGCCGCGCGAACCAACGGGCAAGAAGCAACACCGATCGCGCGCATTTAAAACGTTTGCAATTTCGCTTGGACTGATTACAAACGTTTCAAACTTCGTTCGGGAGGAACGATGCCGGGCCGCGTTACCACCCTCAAGGAACTAGCCGCACAGCTCGGCCTGTCGATCACCACCGTTTCGCGCGCCCTTGCCGGCCACGAGCAGATCGCATTGAAAACGCGCCAACGTGTCACCGAGGCCGCGCGCCGGGCCGGCTATGTGCCGAACACGGCAGCCCGCACGCTAGTCTCCGGCCGCAGCGGTTTTGTCGGCATGGTGCTGCCGATCCGCGGCCCCAATCTGGTCGATTCCTTCCTCGGCGAATTCGTCACCGGGCTCGGCGAAGGGTTGGTTTCGCACGGTTCCGACCTGATCCTGGCCGCAGCGGCGCAGGGCCAGTCGGAACTTTCCGTGCTTCGCCATGTTGTCGAATCCGGACGCGCCGATGGGGTCGTCGTCACCCGCATCGCCGAGGTCGACGAGCGGCTTACCTATCTGCGTCAACGCAATTTTCCGTTCGTCGCGCATGGCCGGCTGCTCGACGGTGACTTTGCCTATCATTGGCTCGATACCGATGGCGCGCACGCATTCGGCGAGGCCTTCGACATGCTCTACGATCTCGGACACCGCCATTTCGGCCTGGTGACGATTTCCGAGCCGATGACGTTTCGCCATCTCAGGCAGGATGGGCTCGCTGCCGCGATCGCCCGCCGAGGCGATCCGACGGTCAGGCTCGATGTGGCGACGGCACCGCGGTTCGATCGCGGTGCCCGCATCCATGCAATCAACCGGCTACTGCACGCCACCGAGCGGCCGACGGCCATTGTCGCGCTGTTCGACGAGCTGGCGCTGACGGTGATGGAAGAGGCTGCCCGAGCCGGCCTTGCCATTCCTCGCGACCTTTCGGTGATCGGCTTCGACAACATAGCCGCCTCAGCCTATGCGCCGCCGGGGCTAACCACTTTCGACGCCTCGATCCGCCAGTGCGCGCGCGAGATCGGCGAGATGCTGCTGACCGTCATCGGCAACAGGCCGGACGCGCCACTGACGCGGCTGGTCCGGCCGACACTTGTCTCGCGGGCAAGCCATGGCCCGGCACCCACAAGACAGAACTGACGCCCGCTTCGCGGCGCAACCCAGGGAGGAAGATGACGATGAATGCTTTGCGGATATTGGCCGGCGCCGTGCTGGCGCTGTCGCTCGCTGCCGGCGCAGCGCAAGCCCAGCAGGTGTTGTTCTGGTCGACACAGGCGCGACCAGTGGAAGAGACACAGAAGATGCGCAGCGAAGTGCTGAAGGGGTTTGACGGCCAGGTCGACTATCAGGTCGCCGAGGACGGGCCCTGGCTCACCCGCCTTCAGGCCGAACTGCAGGCCGGCTCCGGCACCATAGGCGTGCTCGGCGGCCTGCACGGAGACTTCTCCACCGTCGGCGCGGACCTTGTCGATCTCTCTGGCGTCGATCTCGGTGGCGTCAAGGTCAACGAGACCTACAAGAAGCTCGGCATGCTCGGCACCGGCGAGCAGAAGTACCTGCCATGGATGCAGGCCACCTTTCTGATGGCGGCCAGCAAGCAGGCGCTGCAATATCTGCCGGCCGGCACCGATCTCAACACCATCACTTATGACCAACTGATCGAGTGGGCGAAAAACATCGCTGAAAAGACCGGTTCGCCCAAATTCGGTTTTCCGGCCGGCCCGAAAGGGCTGAAGCACCGTTTCTTCGAGGGTTTTCTCCTTCCATCGTATACCGGCTCGATGGTGACCAAGTTCCGCTCGGCGGAGGCCGAGACGGCGTGGAACAAGTTCAAGGAATTGTGGCAATACACCAACCCGAATTCGACCAACTATGCCTTCATGCAGGAGCCGCTGTTGACCGGCGAAGTCTGGGTGGCATTCGATCACGTGGCGCGCCTCGCCGACGCCTTCAACCAGAAACCCGATGACTTCGTCGCCTTCCCGGCGCCGGCCGGCCCGGCAGGCCGCGGCTACATGCCGGTGGTCGCCGGCGTCGCTATCCCGAAGACCTCGCCCGACATGGACAAGGCCAAGGCACTGGTCGCCTATATGCTGAAACCGGAAACCCAGATCGCGACGCTCAAGGCGACAAACTTCTTCCCCATCGTCGACGTCAAGCTGCCCGACGACATGCCGGCCTCGGTGAAGGCCTTCAGCCCAGTGATCGCCACCATGACCGGAGCCCCGGATGCGCTGCCGGCGCTGCTGCCGATGGGACTTGGCGGCCTCGGCGGCAAGTTCAATCAGATCTACACCGACAGCTTCGAGCGCATCGTGCTCGGCGGCGAGGATGTGCACGGCGTGCTCGACGAACAGGCGACGGCGCTGAAGGCGATCATCGACCAGGCGAAAGCGCCGTGCTGGGCGCCCGACAAACCATCGCAAGGCGCCTGTCCCGTCGATTAAGAATCCTCCCCGGGCGTCCGGATTTCCAGCGCGCCGGGCGCCCACCCCTTTTGAAGCTTCGAATAGAGAGAGCTCCATGCACGGCAAGGCCCTGCCCTATCTGCTGCTGACGCCGGCGACGCTGTTCCTTTGCGTCTTCTTCCTCTATCCGTTTGCGCTGGTCGCCTTCGAGGCGTTCACCCGCGACGGCGGCTTTACGCTCGACAATTTCCGCACCATGACCAGCAGCTGGAAATTTCCGGTCACGGTTCGCAACACGCTGCTTCTCAGCGCCGTCGTCGTGCCCATCCAGCTGGTCATGGCGCTGCTGATGGCAACGATGGTGTCGCGACTTGCGGCCGGGCGCAGCGCCGCGCTTTATATCTTCGCTATTCCGCTCGGCATCTCCGATCTCGCCGCTGGGCTGATCTGGCTCGCCATCTTCGACCAGTCCGGCTTCCTCAACACCTTGCTCTCCAATCTCGGCGTCATCGACAGGCCGGTCATGTTCCTCGGCTACCAGAGCAAGCTGACGATCTTCATCGCCGTGGCGCTGGCCGAGATCTGGCGTGCGACCGCCATCATGATGGTCATTCTGGTCGCCGGCATGGGGCTCATCCCCCGGGAATATTACGAGGCGGCGGAGGTTTTTGGCGCTAGTCCGTGGAAGCGCTTCATCAAGATCACGCTGCCTCTGCTGCGCCCCAGCCTGCAGACGGCGATCATCCTGCGCGTCATCCTTGCCTTTGAGGTCTTTGCGGTGGTTGCAGCACTCGGCGGCACCAATCTGCCGGTGCTGATGGGCGAGACCTACAATTGGCAGTTCACGCTGCAGGACCGCAATGTCGCCGCCGCCATGGCGCTGTTCATCCTCGCCATATCGATCGGTTTCACGCTGTTCTTCCTGCGGGTGCTGCGTGTGCCGAAGGAGGCGCGGATATGAGCACGGTGGAGCTGTCGATCGCCGCGCCTGAGGCCCGCAAAGCCGGCAACTGGTTGCTGGTCGCCACCGTCATCCTGCTTTGCATCTGGGTGCTGCTGCCGATCTATCTGTTGATCGTCAACGCGCTGTCGTCGCCGGAAGAGGTGACCGCCTTTCCCAAGCGCTTCTTCCCGTCATTCGATTTCGGCAGCCTTTCTTTCTTCATCAATTTCGCCGGCGTCGCCAGGGCGCTGTGGAACTCCGTTCTCGTCGCCACGCTGACGATGCTCCTCTCGATCGGCTTCGGCGCACCCGCGGGCTACGCGCTGTCGCGCTTCGAATTCCCGGGCAAGGAAACGTTCCGTTTCCTCGTGCTGATGACCCGCGCCTTCCCACTGCCGCTGCTGGCGCTACCGCTGGCGGTGATGTTCATCCGCACCGGCCTCGACGACACCGCGATCGGGCTGGCGCTGGTCCACACCACGCTGGCGCTGCCATTCGCGGTGCTGATCACGTTCTCGCTCTTCTCCGGCATTCCAGTCGAGCTGGAGGAAGCGGCCTGGACGCTCGGCTGCACGAGATTGCAGGCATTCCGAAAAATCATTCTACCGCTGGCGCTGCCGGGCATCGCGGCGTCGGCGGTATTTGCCTTCACCATCTCCTGGAACGAAGTGTTTGCCGCCGCCGTGGTCACCATCGAGAACCGGACGCTGACCGCCTTCCTGCTGCAGAGCCTCGGCGAATCGCCGCTCTACCTCAAATTCGCCGGTGGCGCGGCACTGGTCATCCCGGCGCTGATCTTCATCTTCGCCGTTCGCAAATATCTGTTCGCCATGTGGGGGATCGCCAACCGATGACGCGCACAAAAGAGAACGCCGATGGCTGAGATCGCCATCAAGCAGGTCGCAAAACGTTTCGGTGGCTTCACCGCGCTGCATTCGATCGACCTGACCATCGCCGACCAGGAATTCATGGTGCTGCTTGGCGCCTCGGGTTGCGGCAAGACCACGCTGCTGAGGATGGTCGCCGGGCTGGAAACGCCAAGCCAGGGCGAGGTCTGGATCGGCGGCCGTCGCGTCGACCATCTGCCGCCGCGCGAACGCGGCATCGCCATGGTGTTCCAGAATTACGCCGTGTTTCCGCACCTGACCGTGTTCGAGAACATCGCCTTCGGCCTGCGCATGAAGAAGCTGCCGCAGCAGGAGGTCGAGGGGCGCGTCAACCGCACCGCGGAGCTCATGCACATCGAGCAGCTTTTGAAGCGCTATTCGGGCCAGCTTTCCGGCGGCCAGCGCCAGCGCGTGGCAGTCGCTCGGGCACTTGCGATGGAGCCGGACGTGATCCTGATGGACGAGCCGCTGTCGAACCTCGATGCGCTGCTGCGGCTCGAAATGCGCGCCGAGCTCAAGGGCGTGCTCGCCGCGTCCAAGACCACCACCATCTATGTCACTCACGATCAGGTCGAGGCGATGAGCCTCGCCGACCGCATCGCCGTCATGCATCAGGGCCATATCGTCCAGGCCGCCTCGCCGGTAGAGGTCTATCGCAATCCGGCCGCACGCTTCGTCGGCTCCTTCATCGGCAACCCGCCGATGAATTTCATCCTGGCGACGAAGGCGGCAGACGGCAGCTGGACCGTCGCCGGGCTGACGCTGCCCGGCCCCAAATCGGACAAGCAGACGATAGAATTCGCCATTCGCCCCGAGGATGTCGACACCGGCACCGAAGGGCTGCACGCCACCGTGCGCGTTGTCGAGCCGCTCGGACCGCACACGCTGGTCACCTGCGATGTCGAGGGCGGCCTGTTCCGCGCCATCCTCGAATCGAATGCCACGGTCGCCGTCGGCGATCACCTGCGGCTCTTGCCCAAACCCGACCGCATCCGCTGGTTCGACCCCGAAACCACCAACGCGCTTTGATCCAAACGCCCTTCGATCCTGAAAGTACGACCGCCCCCATGATATCTCTTGCTGTCGACGAAACCATCGCCCGCGCCGTAGAGGTGCTCAGGGAAAACGACCAAGGCACCTACACCATACCGACCAAGGGCCTCTACCCGTTCCAGTGGAACTGGGATTCCTGCCTGACCGCGCTCGGTCTTGCCCACTACGATGAGGCTCGAGCCTGGACCGAGATCGACACGCTGTTCGCCCACCAGTGGCCGGACGGCATGGTACCGCACATCGTCTTCCATGTCTGGAGCGACGGCTATTTCCCGGGACCGGAGGTCTGGCGGACGGACCGCCCGACCGCCACCTCGGGCATCACCCAGCCGGCGGTCGCCGGCTTTGCCGTGCGCCGCTTGTTTGACCAGGCCAAGGACAAGACGCTGGCGGCCGAGCGTGCCCGGGTGTTGCTGCCGAAAATCGATGCCTGGCACCGCTGGTTCTACGAAAACCGCGACCCGAACGGCGAAGGGCTGGTCGCCATAATCCACCCATGGGAGTCCGGTCGCGACAACTCGATCGACTGGGACGAGGCGTTTGAGCACGTGCCGACCGAAGGCGTCGAGCCCTACACCCGCCGCGACATCCTGCACGCCGATCCGGCGCATCGTCCAACCAAGGCACAGTATGACCGCTATATCTGGCTGCTGCAGCATTTCCGCGGGCTTGGCTGGGATAATGCCAGGCTGCACGATGCCTCGCCGTTCCAGGTCGTCGATCCCGGCTTCAATGCCATTCTGATCCGTTCCGCCGCCGATCTTGCCGATCTCGCCGAGGCACTTGGCGAAACCGAAATCGCAAAAGCCAACCGCGCCCGTGCCGAAAACGGGCTTTCAACGATGGAACGGCTGTGGAGCGACACACATAGCCAGTACATTTGTTTCGACCGAGTGGCCGGAAAGCACGTTGACAGCGCGTCGGTCGGCGGCATTCTGCCGGTGTTTTCGGCTATTCCGGAAAGCCGGGCAGCGGCCATCGCCGCAACGATCGAGCGCATCGCCGGCAAAGCGCGTTACATCGTCCCCTCGCACGATCCTGGCGATGCGCGCTTCGACGCCAAGCGCTACTGGCGCGGCCCGGTCTGGCTGGTGGTCAACTACATGATCGCTAATGGCCTTGCCGCCGCCGGCCACAGCCAAATCGCACAACGGATCACCCAGTCCAGTCTCGACCTGATCGCCGAGAGCGGCTTTGCCGAATATTACGATCCCCTCAGCGGCGAGCCGCTCGGCGGTAACCGTTTCACCTGGACCGCGGCAATGGTGATCGAGTTTTTGAAGGGTCGAGGCTGAAGGCCGGCCACGACTGGCAGTCCCGCGTGGGTTTGACAAACAGCAGTCCGTGTCTATCGTCTGCCTGTTACAGGAGCGGCGCATGACGACACCATCCGTGAGCGCTCTGTCCCCACTGACCGGCGAACTCCTGTCGCGGCTGGAGAAGCGGCTGGACCGGTCGGCGATCGTTTCGGCCGATGAGGCCGGGCCGCGTTACAGGGAAGACCCCGACGGCAAAGCCGGCGTATCGCCGGAGTTCGTGCTGCGTCCACGTACGGCCGGCGAGGTGTCGGACATACTTCGCCTGTGCAACGAGGCCGGACAGAGGCTTGTCATCCAGGGTGGCCGGACCGGGCTCGCCGGCGGCGCTCGCGTCCAACCCGGCGAAGCGGTGCTGTCGCTGGAGTGTATGACTTCCGTTGAAGCCCTCGACCGTGAAGCGGCGACCATCATCGCCGAGGCCGGCGCGCCGCTGCAAACGGTGCAGGAAGCCGCCGATGCGGCCGGCTTGCTGTTCGGCGTCGACATCGGAGCGCGCGGCGCGGCGACCATCGGCGGTAATGTCGCCACCAATGCCGGCGGCATCCGCGTGCTGCGCTACGGCATGTACCGGGCGCAGGTGCTTGGCCTGGAAGCGGTGCTTGCCGACGGCGGCATCCTGACCTCGCTCAAGGGTTTGGCGAAGGACAATTCCGGCTATGACCTCAGCCAATTGTTCATCGGCAGTGAGGGCACGCTCGGCGTGGTCACCCGCGCATGCCTGCGGCTGCACCCGAAGCCGGCCACCGAGATCAACGCCTTCTGCGCGCTTGCTTCGCTCGACGCTGCAATCGCGCTGCTGGCGCTGCTCAGGCAGAAACTCGGGCCCTCGCTCTCGGCCTATGAGGTGAATTTCGCCCCGCTCTATGGCGCCATGATCGCCGGCATGGACGCGCCGGCGCCGCTGCCCGCGGGCTCGCCCGTCTATGTGCTTGCCGAGATACAGGGCAGCGAGCCCGACCGCGACGGCGAACGCTTTGCCGCGACGCTGATGCAGGCGGTCGAGGAGGGCGTGATCGACGACGTGGTCGTCTCGCAATCGCCGCGCGAATTCCGGGCGCTCTGGGCGGTGCGGGAGGAGGCCAACCGTTTCCTGTTTTCGATGGCAGGCCTGATTGGCGTCGATATCAGCATCCCACTGGCGAGAATGGCGACTTTCCTGGACGAAACAGAAGCCGCCATCAAGGCCGTCGACCCCGGCGCCGACATCTACGTCTTCGGCCATCTCGGCGATGGCAATCTGCATTACCAGATCCGCACGGTGGATCCGGCAGCCGCATACGGCACCGTCTACCGCGGTGTGGCCGCCGCCGGCGGCGGCGTTTCGGCCGAACATGGCATCGGCCTTGACAAGAAGGAGTGGCTGCATCTGGTGCGCAGCGATGCAGAGATTGCGGCCATGCGGCGCCTGAAAGCAGCCTTCGACCCGAACAACATCCTCAATGCCGGGCGCATCTTCGACCTTGCGACGGGCTGAAATCGAAGGCCGGTAGCGCTGGCCGGGTGCTGCCTCTATCTGGTCACGCCCTTCAATTTCGCATGCACCACCGCGATGCGGGCGGCGAGCGCGGCGTTGTTGCGGACCAGCGCGATGTTGGCCTTCAGGCTGCGGCCTTGCGAAAGCTCGTTGATGCGGGCGAGCAGAAACGGCGTCAGTTCCTTGCGCCCGATGCCGCGCTGCTCCGCTTCGGCTACCGCCGCTGCGATCGTGCCGTCGATGAATGCCGGATCGAGCGCGTCCGCTTCGGGGATAGGGTTGGCGACGAGAATGCCGGTGCCTGATTCCATCTCGTCATGCAGCAGCATGGCTCGCGCGATCTCGTCGGGGGTATCGAGGCGATGATCGGCCTTGAGCCCGCTGGAGCGGGTGTAGAAAGCCGGAAAATCATCACTCCCATAGGCGATCACCGGCACACGCTGGGTTTCCAGATATTCCAGCGTCTTCGCAATATCGAGGATCGACTTGACTCCGGCGCAGACGACAGTCGTGCCGGTTTGGCTGAGTTCCGTCAGGTCGGCCGAGATGTCGAAAGTCGCTTCGGCGCCGCGATGCACGCCGCCGACGCCGCCGGTCGCAAAAATGCCGATGCCGGCGAGTGCCGCGATCCGCATCGTCGCCGAGACGGTGGTTCCGGCCGAGCCGCCGTGCACCATGATGGCGGCGAGATCGCGCCCGGAAGCCTTGACCACGCCCTTTGCCGCTGCCAACTCTTCCAGTTCACGGTCGTCGAGGCCAACCTTGATCTTGCCGGCGACCACTGCGATCGTGGCGGGCACGGCGCCGTTCTCGCGTACCACGGTTTCGACGTCGCGGGCCGTCTCCAGATTGGCCGGATAGGGCATGCCGTGGGTGATGATCGTCGATTCCAGTGCCACCACCGCGCGGCCTTCATCAAGCGCGGTAGCGACTTCATCGTTCAGGTGGACAAGGGAAGGTTTCATCATCTCGCTTTCAGGCAGGAATGCGGTACATGCCGGCGGCAAGGAAGCGCGGCGATAGATCGGGGTGGACGCTGGATTCGCTCTCCGTGGTCAGCGTGGCGAGCAGTGCGCCGGTGCGGACGGCATGAGCTACCGGATCATCCGAAAGCACCTTGTACAAAGTGCCAGCGATCATCGCGTCACCGGCGCCGGTGATGTCGACGGCCTGCGCCGGGACGGAGCGCATCGTCGTAACACCGCTCTCGGTCGCAACGGCAAATCCATGCGCGCCTGCGGTTACGATCACCGTGCTGGCGCCGGCCGCGCGCAGCGCTGCTGCTGCTTCCTTCGGCGTTAGCCGCTTGTCGGCATCCGTCATGCCGAGCATCGTATTGGCCTCGTCATGGTTGGTGAACAGAAGGTCGATGCCGGTCAGATCCTTAGGCAGGCGCGCTGATTTCGGCGACGAGACTGTGTCGACGGCGAGCTTGAAGCGCGCGCCCTGCTTGCGCGAGATCAGTGCTGCGATGGTCGAAGCCGGCAGATTGCAGTCGATGAACACCCATGTCGCCGAAGCCAGATGCGGCCAGAAGCGGTCGAGATAGGACGACGAAAACAGATCGAAGATCTCCATGTCGGCAATGCCGAGCACCAGATCATTGTTGCGGTCGAGGATGGCGGCATATTCCGCCGTCGGCCGTTCCGTGGTGGTGATGACCTGGCTGACATCGGCGCCAAGATCGCGCAGGTGCCGCACCAGCGAGCGGCCGGTTTCATCGTCGCCGACGATCGAGACGAAGCTTATGTCGACGCCGAGGCGGGCAAGGTTTTCGGCTACGTTGCGGGCGACCCCTCCGAAGCTGCGATAACCGTCGACCGGGTTCGACGTCTCGAAAATCAGATCCTTCTTGGCGTGGTATTTGCGGTCGAGCACCGCGCCGCCGACGCAGACCATGCGCTTGGACGTCGGCAAGACGTAACCACGGCCGAGAATATAGCCCTTGTTGACGAGTTGCACGATGTGGGCCGCGACCGTCGAGCGGGCGATGCCGAGCGCCGTTGCTATGTCCTGCTGGCCGGCGAACGGGTTCGCCGCAATGAGGTCGAGAACCGCTTGTTCCTGTGCTCCAAGGTCGTCCATTGTCCCGCCCGGCCGTCAAATTCGAGGCTGAACGCTTTCGCAACAACAGATGACATTGTCAACATCTGTTTCGACGAGTGTCGGCTATGGCACCAGCACCAATGCGCCTATTGTCCGCCTGGCCTCAAGGTCGCGGTGAGCATCGCCGGCGTCGGATAGGTTATAGCGCTTGGGCGGTTCGATCCTGACGACGCGCTGTCGCAGCGCGGCAAAGAAACGCTCGACGTGCGGGGCTAGTTTTTCCGGCGTGTCGGTGTAATGCGCATAGTTGGGACGCGATACGGTGATCGACTTCGATGCAAAGCGGCCGATGTCCCAATTGCCGATCGGCCCTGACGCCTGACCGAAACTGACGAGGTGACCGCGAATGCGGAGCGCCGCCAGCGAGCCGCCGAACGTATCCTGGCCGACCGCATCGTAGACCACATCGGCGCCGACGCCTCCCGTCAGCCGCATGACGGCCTCAGTGAAATTCTCACGCGAGTAGACGATGACATGATGGGCACCGAGGCGTTCGACGATGCGCGCCTTGTCGTCGCTCGACACCGTTGCAATGACCGTTGCGCCGAGATGGCGTGCCCATTGCACCAGAAGCTGGCCGATGCCGCCGGCGCCGGCATGGACGAGAACGACGGAGCCCGGCTGCACCGCATGGACATCATGCAGCAAAAAACTCGCACTGACGCCCTTGAGCAGACCCGCGGCCGCAATCTCGTCGGGAATATCGTCGGACAGGCGAACCAGCAGATCGGGCGCCACGTTGCGCCGCTCGGTATAAGCGCCGACCGGCGGGCAGGCATAGGCGATGCGGTCGCCGACCGAGAAACCGGCAATCTCCAAACCGACCGCTTCGACGACGCCGGCTGCCTCCATGCCAGGCACGCCCGGTGGTTGCAAAAGGTCGAAATAGCCGGTGCGGCAATAGACGTCGATGAAGTTGACGCCGATCACAGTATGGCGGATCCGCACCTCGTTCGGCGCCGGCGGCGGCAAGCCGATCTCCTTGAGTTGCAGCACCTCCGGACCGCCATAGCGCTCGACCACAATAGCCCTGGTTGTTGCTGACTGGCCGAACGATGTTGTTGCGGAAGAGACCGGCGAAGCGATCAGCGGCGGGGCTGACGGAGGTGCCGGCGTTGGCGCTCTTGCCTTGGCAGTCAGAACCCTTCCTCGCAAAAGGCTACGGATCGCCGCGAAGCCGGCCTGATAAATGCCTTCGGAGACGAGCTTGACCAGTTCGTCGCGGCGGTGCGTAGGTGGATGGAATTCGGAACGCCATTCCCAGAAGGTCGCGTTGCCGTCGGTCACCGGCTTCAGCTGGATCGATGCGACATAACCCATCAGCGGCAGCGGCGCTTCGAGCAGGCAATAGGCGAGCCGAAAGTCCTTGTCGGACAGCGCCAGCAGCTGTTCGCGCAACTCGCCGCCATCGGCCAGGCGGAAACGACGAACCGAACCGACCGCGTCGACCGGGTCGCCACCTTCGATTTCGCTGAACGAGATCGCCGGGTGCCAGCGTTCATGGCCGTTGAAATCGCGCAGAATCGACCAGACATCATCGATCGGCGCATCGATGATGGTGCTCTGGCGGACTTGAACCATCGCGGGAATGTCAGCGCCCGAAGCGCTGCTTGAGTGCGCTCAACGCCGCCTGGAAGACGCCGGTGCCGATCTGATGCATAAGTGCTGCTTCGCGCTCAGGCGCACAGTCGAACTCCGCCTCCCATTCGGCCAGAGTGAGATTGCCGTCGGTGATCGGCGTCAGCGACAGCGTGGCGATATAATTCTCCACCGCCATCGGGCTTTCCAGGATAGCGTAACTGCACGACAGATCGTAGTCGGACAGTGCCAGCAATTTTTCGCGAATCCGCCCGCCATCCCTGAGCACAAAGTTGCGGATGCAGCCGATCTGGTCGGCCAGTGCGTTCTGTTCGACGCGGCTCTCCGCAACGAATGGCGCCCAGGCGGGAAGGCCGTTGAAGTTGCGCACGAGCTTCCAGACTTCCGCAGCCGGCGCAGGGATGACCGAGGACACATAGACCTTGGTCATGCCCCACCGCCCGCATCGAACGAGCGGCCGGTGCCGAGGCATCGCCACTCATTCGCACAGCACACCGCCCACCGGACCTGGTCAGCGGTCGCGGTCGTCATCGTCGTCCTTGCTGACCTTGCCTTTGCCTTTCTTGTCGCGGGTCAGGCTCGATATGTCCTTGGCATCGCGCAGCACGTCGGTCATGCGGCCGAGCGAGCCGCCCTCGATGCCGATCTCCTTCATCAGATTATCGATCATCGGCGCCTGGACCCGGTAGCGCAGCGCCGAATCGATCACCTCGTCGGTGACGTTGCGGTTGCCGCCCTGCCCGCCATTGATGCCGTCGACGTGCAGGATCTTGATGCCGTCGATTTTCTCCATCGGCTTGACGCTTTCGCGGATGATGCCTTCCATGTGGTCGAGCAACTTGCCGCGCAGGCGACCGGCACGAGCCTCGTTGGAGAGCAGATTGTCGGCCTCGTTGAGCTGACGATGGCCGGCGGCATCAACCTCGTAGCGCTGGGCCGCCGCAAGGGCGTGGATCTTCTCCGCCTCGGCTGCGGCAACAGCGGCGATCTTCTGCGCTTCGGCCAGGCTCTTGGCCGCCTTCATCTCGGCATCTGCGGCCGCGGTTATGCGCAAGGCCTCGCGCTCGGCCTCGCGAGCCGCACCGATCAAGTCGGTCAGCTTGCGGCGCTCGGCGATCTCGCGCTCGCGCGCCGTGAAGGCCTGCTCCTCAGCCTGGATGGCCTTGGCGCGCACCGCCTCGGATGCCGCGATAGCGGAGGAACGCTCCTGCGTCTTTTTGGCGATGTCGATGGCCTTCTGGATTTCGGCTATCTCGATCTTCTGGTCGCGCTCGACGCCGAGCTGGCGGATGTCGCGGTCCTTGATCAGCCGCGCCTCCTCGATGCCGCGCTCGGTGGTGATGCGAGCGCGCTCGACCTCTTCGCCGGCCGATATTTCGGCTTCCTCGAAAGCCTGGCGCTTGGCGATCTGCAGCGCCTCGAGGTGACGCTCGCGTGCAATCCTGACCTCGTCGATGGCACGCTCCTGCCCGATCCGCGCTGTTTCGGTCGCCTGGTTCTCGACAATTTCGGCGCGGCGCTTTTCCGCCTCGGCCCTGGTAACCTCCAATGCCTTTTCCGCCAGCGCGATCTGGCGTTCGAGCTCGGCGATTTCGAGGGCTTTCCTGCGCTCGATCTCGAGCTCGCTCTGCGTGCCTTCGCGTTCGATCCTGGCCTTTTCCAGGGCGAGCTCTAGCGCGATCTGCTCGCGCTCGGTCAGTTCGCGCATTTTCATTTCCGTCTCATCGAGGGCGCGGCGGCGCGCAATCTCGCGGCGCTGCGTGTCTTCCTCGCTCTTGATGCGCTCCTCGGTAATGTTGCGCTCCTGGTTGAGGCGCGATTTCTCGACGGCCTCGCGCGCCGACAGTTGCGCCTGCTCGGCCTCCTGGTCGCGGATCGCCCGCTCCCTGGCGAGTTCGGAGCGCTGCGAGGCGCGACGTATCTCGACCTCGCGCTCCTGCTCGAGGCGGGCGTATTCGGTGTCGCGGTCGATCTCCAGCACCTTGCGCTGGGTGTCGAGGTTCTGGTTGCGGATGTCGACCAGCGTGCGCTGCTCGATCTCGTTGCGCATCCTGCGGCGCGTCTCGATCGATTCCGTCAGTTGGGTGAGGCCTTCGGCGTCGAAGGCATTGGACGGATCGAAATATTCGAGGCTGGTCTGGTCGAGGTCGACGATGGCGACGCTTTCCAGCTCCAGCCCGTTGGCGGCGAGCGATTCCGAGGCAAGCTGCCGGACCCTGGCCGCATAGTCGCCGCGCAGCTCGTGCATCTCTTCCAGCGTCATCTGGGCGGCAACGGTGCGCATGGCACCGGCGAACTTGCCCTCCAGCAATTCGCGCAGGCTGTCGGGCTGCAGCGTGCGGCGCCCGAGCGTCTGGGCTGCGGCGGCGACCAGATCGCGGCCGGCGCCGACACGGACGAAGAACTCTGCGACCAGATCAACGCGCATGCGGTTCTTGGTGATCAGCGCAAGGGCATCCTCGCGGCGCACTTCGATGCGCAGGACGTTCATGTTGACCGGCGTGATCTCGTGCAGCACCGGAATGACGAAAGCGCCGCCGTTCACCACCACCTTCTCGCCCATGAAGCCGGTGCGCACGAATGCCGTCTCCTTGGTCGACCGGCGATAAAGCCATCGCAGTATGTAGACGGCGATCACCACGACGATCGCGGCAATGATTAGCCACAAAAGGAAAGCGCCCAAGGTCTGCGCGGCCATCTTTTCTACCCTCCCAAATAGAATGCGGTCAGCCACAGGCTACCGGCACCGATTTTACAATTGCGCGTGCTCGAAGCCATTATGCTCGCCTCTGCAGTTTCGGCGTGATCGCGCGGAACGCATTGACCGCCGCATCGACGAAGAGCGCGTCATTGATGTTCGCACCCACACGCTCGAGATGGCGCTGCGGCGTCTGGCGAACGGTCTTCTCGATCGCCTCGAACAGGGCGTGGTCGGCCTCCGGATCGTGAAACGGCTGGCCTGGTGCATCGAGCGTCGAGACACCGCCCTCCGGCAACAGGAACCGCACCGGGCCATTCATGGCATTGAGCCGCGCACCGATCCATTCGCCAAAGGCGCGGTTCTCGTCGCGGGTTGTCCGCATCAGCGTGACGTTCGGATTATGGATGACGAATTTGCGGCTTCGAAATTTCTCCGGCACGCTGTCGCGCGGGCCGAAATTGACCATGTCAAGCGCGCCGGTCGAGCCGACATAGGGCAAGCCGGTGCGGATTGCGGCGCCAAAGCGGTCTTCAGTCGCCGGAAAAACACCGCCGACGATCATGTCGGCCACTTCCGTCGTGGTCAGGTCGAGGAAGGCCGAGAGCAGCCGCGAATCGCCGAGCTTCTCCATTGCCCGCCCGCCGATGCCGGTGGCGTGGAAAACGAGACAGTCGTAGTCGGCCTCGAGCAGTCTGGTCACCACCTGCACTGCTGGCGTTGTTACGCCGAACATGGTGATGCCGACTGCGGGGCGCGCCAGCTTGCGCCTGGCCTCCCAGGCTTCGGCATTGGGCAGCTGCGCGACCATGCCCGCCATCGCATGCGCGGCGTTCGACAGCACCTGTTCGGTGATCGAATTCAACCCCTGAACGTCGGCGACCGAATGGAACATCATGATATCGGCACCGCCGACATATTTGGCGACGTCGCCGGCTGCCACGGTCGACACCATCAGTTTAGGGATGCCGACGGGCAGCACGCGCATGCCTGCTGTTGCCAGCGTGGTGCCGCCGGAGCCGCCGGCCGAGATGACGCCGCCAATGCGCGGCTCGCGCTCGATCCAGCGCGCGAAGGCTTCCGCCATAGCGCTCACCGAGCCGCCGCGATCATTGGTGAAAACGGCCGCCGATCCCCGCATATGCATTCCGGCTACCTGCATGGCAGGAACGTCGGCGCTCGACGGTTTTCCGGAGGTGGAGAGGTCGACGGTGCGAACCGGAATGCCGAGGGACTTCAGCCGGTCGGCGACGAACCGCAATTCCTTGCCCTTGGTATCGAAAGTGCCGGCGACGAGCACTGTTCTTCCAATGCGTTCGGCGAAAGGAATTGCAAAGACCTTCTTCAAATCGTCCTGTGGCGCGGCCCTCTCGATAGCCGCTTGCCGCATGGCCGTGACCGGCACGTTCCAGCGGTTGGGCAGTTCGGTGACCGGAAGGTAGGTTCCATTCTGGGTCATCGGTTCGGAACCGGTAGCCGTCCGGTCGATGCGGTAGACTTCAGCCAACTGGTCCTTCGCCTGTGCCGCGGCTGCCGGCGTGACGGACGTCTCGTCGGCATGGCGTCCGACACCAAGCAGCCGTTGCTGCAATTCCCGGTCTGCCGCGAGCGCTGCCGCGTCCATCAGCCGATTGATGCGGCCGTTGACCATGATGGCGACCTGGTTGGAAACCGCGGTCGCCACGCCGATATTCTGCTCGATGACGAGGATCGCCATCTCACCTTCCTCGGCCAAGGTGACCAGCATCCGCTCAACCTGGTCGACAATGATCGGCGCAAGGCCTTCGGTCGGCTCGTCCATGACCAGCAGCTTCGGGTCGCTGAGCAGGGCACGCGAGATCGCCAGCATCTGCTGTTCGCCGCCGGAGAGCTGCGAGCCGCCATTGGTGCGGCGCTCGGCGAGGCGCGGAAATGTCTGGTAGATGCGTTCGACGGTCCAACTCGCATCGCGCCGATTGCCGGCAGCGAGACGGAGATGCTCATCAACGCTCAGGCTTGGCCAGACGCGCCGCCCTTGCGGCACATAACCGACGCCGAGGCGATGGATCTCGTGCGGTTCGAGCGCAGTGATCTCGCGGCCGTCGACGCGGATCGAGCCGGAGCGCGCGCGCTTCAGGCCGACGATGGTGTTGCAGAGCGTCGACTTGCCCATGCCGTTGCGGCCGACCACCGACAGCACGCCGCTTTCCAGCGCCAGCGAGACGCCCTGAAGGGCATGGCTTTCGCCGTAATAGACCTGCAGATCCTCTATTTTGAGGATCGCCTTGCCTATTTTGCCGGAAGAGGCTGGGCCAGAAGGGAGCGTTCGGCCGAGGGGAACGGGGCGCTCAGCCATGCTTGCCCCCGAGATAGATCTCCTGGACCTCCGGGTCGGCCTCGATCTCTTGCGGCGTGCCTTCCTTGAACAGACGGCCGTTGTGCATCATCGACACATATTCCGAAACGCGCAGCGCGACATCCAGATCGTGCTCGATGATAATATAGCCGATATGCTTGGGCAGCGCATTGAGGATCGCCACCAAGTCGCGGCGCTCGGTCGGCGACAGGCCGGCCGCCGGCTCGTCGAACAGGATGAAGCGTGGCGCGCCGGCCAGCGCCAGCGCGATCTCCAACTGCCGCTGCTGGCCATGGCTGAGTGTCGCCACCAGCAGGTCGCGATAGGCCTCGAGATGCACGGCATTGAGGATCGATTCCGCCTGCACCATGTTGACGTCGGTGGCCTTTGGGCGGAGCAGCGAGAACCGTCGGCGTGAGACGCCGCGGCAAGCGAGAAAGATCGAGTCGAGAACCGACAAGCCTTTGAACAGCTGCGAGATCTGGTAGGTCCGCCGCAAGCCCCGCCGGATGCGTTCATGCGGCGGCAAGTCGGTGATGTCCTCGCCGAAGAAGCGGATGCGGCCAGCCGTCGGCAGGAAATCGCCGGTCACTGCATTGAACAGCGTGGTCTTGCCGGCGCCGTTAGACCCGAGAACCGCGCGCCGCTCGCCAGCCGCGATCCTCATATCAATGCCGGAGAGCGCCACCAAAGCGCCGAAATGCCGCGCAACGCCATCGAGTTCCAGCGCAAAGGCGCCGGAGCTTTGGAGACGGTTCGCGGCAAGAGTTTCGGTCACGGGCGGATATACTCGCAAGCCACGCGGTTACGGGCAGCTCGGATTGTCGCGGCTGACAGCCCCAAGCTTGGTGAACTCGTCTTCGGGAATGCCCAGCGTCTGGTTGACCTGCGACACGACTTTGACGAGCTTGTTCAAAAGATTGCCGTCCGGCCCCTCGGTCACCTCGGTCAGGTAGATGTCGGCAATCGCGTTGCGGTTCTTGTCCAGTGACACCTTGCCGGTCGGCGTGTCGAAAGACAGTTTCGAGAGTGCGTCACGCAGTTTGGCGCCGCCATCGGAGACATCGCCGCCGACCTGTTCGAGACCGAGCAATGTCGCCTTCATGTTGACGTAATAGCCGTGGGCGAAGAGCGACGGCGAGGGAAAGGCACCTGGCTGCTTCTTGTAGGCTTCGACGAAAGTTTTCCAACTAGGCGCGTCGTTGGTGTCGGCGGTTGGTCCGGCGGAAGGCGTGCCGACCAGCACGTCGCGCAGCTTGCCCTTCGAGGTCAGCACCGTCTGGTCGACGGTGATCGAGCCACCAATCAAGGGGGCCGCGCCGCCGCCCTGCTGATACTGGGTCAGGAAGTTCACGGCGTCGGCGCCGCCAAGCGCGACGTAGATTGCATCGACGTCATCGGGAATGGCCGCGATAACCGAAGAAAAATCCTTGTTGCCGATCGGCACCCAGGATTTGGACGGCACCTTGCCGCCTGCCTTGCAGAACTCGGCCATGAAGCCGAAGACCTGCGTATACGGGAAAGAATAGTCCTCGGCGACCGTAGCGACCCGCTTGTAGCCTTTGTCGTTGAAGGCATAGGTGCCGAGACCCGCCATCCACTGCGCGCCGTCGGTCGAGAAGCGGAAGAAGTTTTCCGCCGGATTGCGCAGCGTCGTGTCCTGCGCCGCCGAGGTGCCATTGATGAAGGTCACGGTCGGCTGGGTCTTGGCATAGTCCTTGACGGCGAGGCCCTCATCGCCCGAAAGCGGGCCGACCAAAACCTTGACACCATCCTGCTCGACCAGCTTGCGCGCAGCGCGCACGGCGGTATCAGGTGAAGCGTCGGACGAGCCTTTGACGATTTCGATCTTCTTGCCGGCAACCATGCCGCTGACCTCGTCGAGCGCCGTCTTCGCGCCGCGCTCGCCGTCTTCGCCGAGCACCGTGAACGGTCCCTCGAAAGTGGCGAGCAGGCCGATCTTGATCGTGTCGTCGGCGGCTAGCGCCAGAGACGGAGCTGTCAGCCCGGTGGCAAGCGCCAGCGCAAGCAGTGTGCGTCGATGTATTCTCATTTTTTCCTCCCTTTGATTGATTGATGCAGTTCATTCCGCTCCGGCGTCACGGACCGGAACGCAAGGACTCCTGAGCTAGCTGCGGTCTGATCCTCCCCCACAACCCAAGAATTCCATCCGGCGAGATGAAGACGATCACCAGGAACATCAGCCCGATCAGCGTGTTGAAACGCTCGGCTCCGACAAGGTCGATGGCAAAGGTCTGCATCAGGACAACGACGAGCGCGCCGAGAAAAGGCCCGATCGGGTGGCGCAAACCGCCGATGACGGCGATGATCAGCACGTCGATGGCTGCATCGACGCCGATCGTGCCGGGTGAAACGCGCCCATTGAACCAGACCAAAAGCACGCCTGCGACACCGGCAATGATGCCGGCCAGGAACCATGCGAAGACCTTGTGTGCGGTGACGTGATAGCCGAGCGCGCGCATGCGACGCGGATTGTCGCGGATTGCCTGCACGGTCATGCCGAAGGTCGAGCGGGCGCCGTAGAGTATCCCCGCGTAGGACAGCACCGCCGAACCCAGGCAGAGATAATAGAAGGCCTTCGGGTCGCGCCAGTTGACGCCCCAGAACACCGGCGCGCGAATGCCGGCATAGCCGGAATGGCCGTTGAAGATCGCGTAGTTTTGCTGGGCGAAATAGAAGGTCGCGGTGGCGATCGCCAACGTGATCATGATGGTATAGATGCCTTCGGTGCGCACCGAGATCCAGCCGATCAGCGCCGATGCCACCGCAGCTGCCAGAATGGCGAAGGGTGCTGCGATCCACCACGGCCAGCCGAGGCCGAGCACGTTCGAATTGTTCTCGCCGAGGATGGCGATGGCATAGGCGGCGATGCCGGCGACAGTGATCTGGGCAAGGCTGACCATACCGCCATAGCCGGCCAGCATCATCAGCGACAGTGCGAGCATGCCGAAGATCAGCGAATAACCGCCGATCTGCGTCAGGAAGAAATCGGATGCCACCAGCGGGTAGAGAACCAATGCTACGCCAAGGATGATGTGACCGGCGCCGAGCTTCTCCAGCCAGTTCTGTCGAGGCGCGGCGCCTACGGCGACGGTCAGGCTCATCGCGCTTTCCCCATGATGCCTTGCGGCCGCACCGACAGCACTACCACCATGATGACGAAGGTGAGCACGATGCCGTAGGTCGGGAAATAGACGAGGCCGATCTGTTCGGCGAGGCCGATCAGCAGCGCGCCGATTGCAGCACCGGTAATCGAACCCATGCCGCCGACGATGACGACGACGAGCGAGGCCAGGAGATAGCGGACGTCCTCGCCGGGCGCAACCGACAATGCCGAGCCGCCGACGACGCCGGCAAAGCCGGCAAGCCCGGCGCCGACGGCAAAGACGATAGCAAAGACCGCGTGTACGTTGACGCCCGAGGCCGACAGCATGGCGCGGTCGTCGACGCCGGCGCGGACCATCATGCCGACGCGCGTCTTGTGCAGCATCAGCCAAAGGCCGATGCCGATAACGATCGCAGCCGCCAGCACGACGACGCGATAAAGCGGGTAGGTGAGAAACACCGAGACGCCGTTAGACCGCACGGCCGTGACCACCGGTAAGGTCAGTGCACCGTCGAGCCATTCCGGCACCGGGATCTGATAGGTGCCGCCGGCCCAGACCGCCAGCATCAGGTCGGCGGCGACGATCGAGATACCGATGCTGACCAGGGTCTGGCGAAGGTCGTCGCCTTCCAGTCGCCGGAAGACGAAGATCTGCATGACGACGCCGACAAGGGCCAGAACGATGAAGCCCGCGGCGACACCCAGCAGCCAGTAGCCGGTGCGGTTCGCCACCTCATAGCCGATATAGGCGCCAAGCAGATAGAGCGAGCCATGCGCCAGGTTGACGTTGCGCATCAGGCCGAAGATCAGGGTAAAGCCGCTGGCGACCAGGAAATAAAGGCCAGCCAGGGTGATGCCGTTGAGGATGGCGCTGACGAATGCCTTCTTGGAAATCAGGATGGCGTTCAGCCAGTCCGGCCAGACGGCAAAGACCAGCCATGCAATGACGGCAGCTGCGAGGAGCCAGAAAAGACCCCACGCCTGTCTGCGCGTCATGCCGCCGCCAGAAATCTCGAGCCCCGAAGTCTTAGGCCGCGAAATATCGGGCGAAGATGGCCGGTCCAGAATGCTCATGCGGTCAGCCGGCGGCGCTGCTCATTCAAGCGCGGCGCCTTGTGGAACTTGCCGTCCTTCATGATGGCGAGGATGCGGTTCTTGTCCTGCAGGATGCGCACGTCCGATATCGGGTCGCCGTCGATCAACAGCAGATCGGCGAGATAACCTTCCTTGATCATGCCGAGCTCGTCGGCCATCCCCATGATCTGTCCGCCATATTTGGTCCCGGCCTGGATTGCCTCCATCGGCGAGAAGCCAAGCATCTCGACGAAGGTCTGGATGTCCTTGGCGTTGGTGCCTTGCGGCGTCCAGGCAAAACCGTAGTCGCCGCCGATGCAGACGCGGATGCCGCGTCGATGCATCTTTTTCATCGTCTCGATGCACATTTCGAGCTCGCGCTCATATTCGAGCGAGAGCGGCGAGCCGGGCTTGATGCCCCATTGCTCGGCATGGCGCGCGGTGTTGATCAGCCAGGCGATGCCGGGGGCCACGAAATGCTTGTCCTTGGCCGCCTCGAGCATGTCGAGCGCTTCCTCGTCGGCAAACGAAGCGTGGTAGATGTTCTGGATGCCATGACGGACGCACTGCTTGACCGAGCCGGATGAGCGCGCATGTGCCGACAGCACCTTGTTGCGGCAGCGCGCCTCGGAGGCGGCCATGGCGACCTCTTCCTCCGACATTGGCGTTTCTTCGGCGCCCATGCCGGTGATGCTTTCGCCTGACAGATTGAGCTTGATGGAATCGACACCGTATTTGATCAGCTGGCGCACCGTGCGGCGGATTTCCTCGGGACCTGAGACGACGATGCCGAGATTGAGGCCTTCATGCGGAATGTGCGAAGGCGCGGAATCGCCGAGGCCGCCGACCGTCGTGATCTCGGGACCGGCGGCGAGGTAACGCGGCCCGGGAAAACGCCCCTGATTGATGAATTTCTTGCACACCACGTCGAGCCGCGGCTTGGCGGCTGCGGCGCCGCGGCCGGCAGTGAAGCCGGCGTCGAGTACCAGCTTGGCCATCTCCATGGTGACCAGCATGTGCTCTTCCACCTCCATCATCTGGATCGGGTCGATGCCGGGCGCGTTGTTCCAGGAGAGATGCAGATGCGCGTCGATCATGCCCGGCATCAGCGTCGCGCCCATGCCGTCGATCGTTGTGACACCGCCTGACAAGCCGCTGTAGGAGGACGACACAGCCGGCGAGCCGAAACGCGACGAGCCCTTGGTGATCTGCTTGATACGGTTGCCCTGAACCAGCACTTCGCCGGTGTAGGGGTATTCGCCGGTCGCATCGAGCACGCGCACATTGGTAAAGAGCGTGCTGCCCGGACCGTTTCCGTTCCAGCCGTCGTCTGCCATCAGAAAACCTCCCAAACTGTCGGGCGCACTGTTTTTACGCCCGAATTCCGATCCTCACCTATCAACGCGTCTCAAAAAATCGGCGAGCCTTTGGCTGCTTTCGCGGGGGCACTCCACCGTGGCCCAATGTCCGCACCGATCGAGAGACAAGAATATCGCTCCCTTTATCCTGTCGGCAAGCGCCTGGCCGACGCTCATCGGATTGACCGTATCGGCGTCGCCGGTAACCAAAAGGGTCGGCGCTGAAATCCGGCGCGTATCCACAGCCGTCGCCTTGGCCAGAGCTTCGCAGCTGCGGGCATAGGCTTCCGGGTCCTGCCTGGTGATGGATTCGCGCACGAAGGCGACGGCGGCCGGCGAGGTTTCCCTGGTATGTGCCGACAGCGCATTGGTGACGATCTGGTCGGCGATGTCGGCGATACCGCCCGATCGCGCCAATCGCGCCCGGTTGGCAAGGCCTTGCCGCGTCGCCTCGGCCGGCTCGGCGAGAGCACCGAACAAAACCAGCGACCTGACCAGCGACGGCTGCATCGCTGCGACCAACTGACAGACGATCGTGCCCATGGAGTGGCCGACGAAATGCGCCCGGGTGACGCCCATGCCCGCCATGGCGCGGATGACGGCGTCGCTCATTAGCTCGATCGTCAATGGATCGAGCGGCCGCGGCGAGCGGCCGGATCCAGGCAGGTCGAGGCGGATGACCCGGTAGGCCGAGAGCGCCTCCAGCTGCGGCTGGAACATGTTCGAGGTTCCGCCGAGACCGTGGATCATCACCACCGGCTCGCCCTCGCCGGCGACTTCCGCGACAATCGGACCGACGGTGACAGTTGTCATTGCACCCGCTCCACGATCCGGTTCTCCAGCGTCCCGATGCCGTCGATCTCGACCCGCACAATGTCGCCGGCTTTGAGATATTTCGGCGGATCAAAGCCGATGCCGACACCGACCGGCGTGCCGGTGGCGATGATGTCGCCCGGCTTCAAGGTGATGCCTTGCGAAAGCGTCGATATGATCGTCGGAATATCGAAGATGAGCAGCGATATTTTGGAATTCTGGCGGAGGTCGTCATTGACGAAACAACGTACCGAAGCGTTTTCCAGGTCGAGCTCATCCTTGGTGATCGCCCATGGCCCCATCGGGCAAAACGTATCCTGCGACTTACCGATTAGCCATTGGCTATATTTTCCCTGCAGGTCGCGGGCAGTGACGTCGTTGACAATCGTATAACCCCAGACGTGATCGTAAGCCTCGGCTTTCGAAATGCCGCGTCCGCCCTTGCCGATAATGACCGCCAGTTCCGCCTCATAATCGATCGCAATCGATATGGAAGGGTCGATCAGCACGTTCGAATGTGTTGCAACGACCGATTCGGGGACCTTCGAGAAAATGATCGGATGTTGCGGAATGGCGCCGGCACCGGCGCTCGAATCGAAGCCGCTGCGGGCAAACTCGTGGGCGTGTTCATAATAATTCTTGCCGACGCAAAAGATGTTGCGGGCAGGCAAAGGTATCGGCGCCTCGAGCTCGACCTGCGCCAGCGGAACCGGCGACAGCGTGCGCGGCATCCCGGCGCCGTTGCGCCGCAACAGCGCCAGCACGCCAGACAGCGCCTGGTCAACAGGGATATCGAAGGGGGCGACCGACTGATTGTCGACATCGACAACGCCGACGCGACGTTCGCCTGCAATCGAAAACGTCGCGACCTTCATTCGTTCCTCCCTGAACCTTTTATGAGCCAATATAAGCTCTTTCGTTACACGCTATCGCCGATTGGTTTAGGCTGCAAGAGGGTTTTCGTCACTTGTCGCGGTAAATCGGGCCTTGACCTCATCAGGTACTGGACCGGCAGGGCGCCGGCTGATAGTATTGGTTCAACATTGGATCAGATTAAAAGCTCTCAACAAATGCCCAAGCTCGTCGCCAACGACATCGCCACTGTGCTGAAAAAACGGATTTCGGCCGGCGAGTGGCTTCAGGACGGGCGGATGCCGCCCGAGCGCGACCTTGCGGCCGAGTTTGGCGTGGCGCGCAATACGGTGCGTCGTGCCGTCGGCTTCCTGGAGGAGGACGGAACGGTTGTCCGGCATGTCGGGCGCGGCACTTTTCTGACTGCGACCAATCCCGATTCCATCGCGGCGACGGTCACGCGGATGGAAGGCACCAGCCCCGCCGACATGATGGAGATCAGGCAGTTGCTGGAGCCAGCGGCGGCGGCCTTCGCCGCCACAAATGCCAGCATGGCGGAACTAAACGCGGTTCGCGAAGCGCATCAGACCGCATGCGCTGCCGAGGACATGCCGGACTTCGAGCATTGGGACGCCGAGTTCCATCACTGCGTCTTCGCCTGCTGCCGCAATGACTTCCTGAAAGAGATTCACAATCTCATGCGCACGATCCGCAACCAATCGCCGTGGTTCGAAATGAAAAAGCGCTCATTCTCGGAGGAGCGCAGGCGCGTTTATTGCGACGAGCATCAGACAATATTGGACGCATTGCTGCGCCGCGACCCGGAAAGCGCCAACCAGGCGATGCTCGCCCATCTCAAGACAGTCGAGCGCAACCTTCTGGGCCGCTAATAGACGCGCGGCTCAAGGAGAGCGGGTGAGATGCGTCCAACGACTAAGCCTTCAGTACCGAGACGGCCAGTTCGCTGTTGTGGACGTATTCGTTGGCGTCAGGCTGCTTCTGCACGAGCAGGATGAACAGCAGGTCGGTGAGCGTCAGTTGTGCGTCGCGCGCGGTTATCGACGAAGAGCGCGCGCGCTCTTCATCGGCGATCGTGTGGAGGCGAATGTCGGCAACGCGGCTCAGCGGATTGTCGCGAAGTCCAGTGACGGCGATCACGGTGGTGCCACGTTTGCGAGCCAGTTCGGCTATCCGCAGGGTTTCGATGCTCGCCCCGGAATAGGAGAGCGCGAACAGCACGTCGCCTCGTCCAAGCGTCGAGACATTGGCCATTTGCACATGGCTGTCGCTGTCGTGCAGCACGTTGCGGCCGAGCTTCATCAGCTTGTAGGAGAAATCGCGCGCCACGAGCGAGGATGCGCCGACGCCGGCCAGATGAATGCGGCGCGCCCCGTTCAACGCTTCGAGGGCTTTGCCGATTTCCTGCTCGGTGTTGGCTGCGACGGTCTGTTGCATCGACAAGAGCTTGCTGCCGATCAGCTTGCGCAAGATGACCAGATAGCTGTCGCCGACCTCGATCGAACCGTGGATCATGCCGGCCGGCACGTGCCATTCCTGCGACTTGGCCTCGCTGACGGCGAGCTTGAGCTCCTGATAGCTGGCATAGCCGAGCTTCTGGCTGAACTTGACGACGCTCGACTGACTGCGGCCGATTTCGGCGGCGAGCGCCGCCGTCGACAGGCGCAGCATCTGGTCGGGATTGTCGACGATGTACCGCCCGATCTCGCGATCGCCGGGCGCCATGATCTCGAGCTTGGCCTCGATCTTCTTCAGGACGGACATGCGTTCCCCTGTTGCCAGTCATCGACAATGCCAAGCCAAGGAATAAATTATTCCGTTCCTGATTGACAGCCAAGAATGATCTATCAAATCTCGACCCGTGCGGTTTCGGCCTGGCCTTTCGCCCACACCAACGATTCGGACATGCACGGGAATTCGGACATGAAAGATCGCCTGCAAGCGCGTAGACTCGCCGACACCTTGGATTAGGGCAGAGCCATGGATAGATTGCGGATCGTCGGCGGGCACAGGCTTGAGGGCGCGGTGACGATCTCCGGCGCCAAGAACGCGGCCTTGCCGCAAATAGCGGCAGCTTTGCTCAGCCCCCACCCGCTGCAGCTGACCAACCTGCCTGAGGTGACCGATGTCGACAACATGCTTGGCGTCGTCGGGCTTCATGGGGCTGAAGTCACCAGATCGGCGCATGCCGCCACAATCGATGCCAGTGCTGCCGTCTCTAGGGAGACAAGCTACGACACAGTCAGGCGCATGCGCGCGACGGTGCTGGTTCTCGGTCCGCTGCTTGCCCGCTTCGGCCATGCCCGGGTCTCGCTGCCTGGCGGATGCGCGATCGGCGCACGGCCGGTCGACATGCATGTCGCCGCGCTTGCGGCACTTGGCGCCGACATTGCCATCGAAAACGGGCTGATCGTCGCGTCTGCGCCGGGCGGACTGAAAGGCGCGCGCATCGTTTTGAGCTCGCCGTCGGTCGGCGCGACCGAAACTGCGATGATGGCGGCGACGACTGCACACGGCGAGACCGAGATCCTCAACGCGGCCCGCGAGCCGGAGGTGGCCGATCTTGCCGCCTGCCTGAACGCCATGGGCGCGCGGATCGAGGGCGCCGGCACGCACCGCATCCTGATCGCGGGCAGCACAGACTGGCGCGCCGCCACGCACGACATCATCCCGGACCGGATAGAGGCCGGCACCTATGCCGTCGCAGCGGCTATCACCGGCGGTCAGCTCGAGCTGACCCACGCGCGGCTCGAGCACATGGCATCCGTCGTCCAGCTGCTCGAAGCAGCCGGTGTGAAAATATGGCCGGGCGACCGCGGGCTGATCGTGTCGAGAGACGGGCCACTCGAGGCGGTCGACGTGACGACGGAGCCCTATCCGGGCTTTCCGACCGATCTTCAGGCGCAGTTCATGGCGTTAATGTGCTGTGCCGAGGGCGCTTCGCTGTTGCGCGAGACGATCTTCGAGAACCGTTTCATGCATGTGCCCGAACTGATGCGGCTCGGCGCCAATATCAAGCTGCAAGGCACCATGGCGCTGGTGCGCGGAGGCGAGAAGCTGAAGGGCGCGCAAGTGATGGCGACCGACCTGCGCGCCTCCGTCTCGCTGGTGCTGGCGGCGCTGGTGTCCGAAGGCGAGACAACGATCAACCGGGTGTACCACCTCGACCGTGGCTATGAGCAGCTGGACCGCAAGCTCCGCCTGTGTGGCGCCCAGATCGAGCGGATAAGTGGATGAGTGCCGGCGCGGTGTCTCCGCATTATTTCCTGGGCGTCGATGGCGGCGGAACCGGCTGCCGGGCGCGTATCGAAGACGAGGCAGGAACTGTGCTCGGGCAAGGCCTGTCGGGCCCGGCGACAACGCGGCTCGGTATAGAGGCGGCCTGGGCCTCGATTGCCAAAGCCTTTGGCGCGGCGATCGAAGAGGCAGGGTTCGCGGCGGTGGAAATCGCCAGGATCCGCGCCGGCATCGGTCTTGCCGGCATCGGCCGCAAGGGTGCGCTCGAGGCGTTTCGTGGCATCGAACATCGCTTTGCGAGCATCGACTTCGTCAGCGACGGAGTCGCGGCTTGCCTTGGCGCTCATTCGGGTCAAGACGGCGCCATCGTCATAGCCGGGACCGGTTCGATCGGGCTCGGCTTTGTCGAAGGGCGCGACCTGCGCGTCGGCGGCTACGGTTTTCCGATTTCCGACGAGGGCAGCGGCGCCGATCTCGGACTAAAGGCAGTGCAGCTTGCCTTGCGTGCCCATGACGGCCGGCATGAGCGGACGGCGCTGCTGACCGAGGTGATGCAGCGCTTCAGGGACGATCCGTTCGAGGCGGTGGCCTGGATGGACCGCGCCAGCGCGACCGACTATGCCGCCTTGGCGCCGATGGTGATCCGCCACGCCGACCAGGGCGATCCGGCCGGACGGCGCATCGTGCAAGGTGCTGCCGAGCAGGTCGACACGTTCGTGCGGGTGCTGTTCGAAAAGGGCGCGCCGCGGGTTACGCTGCTCGGCGGTCTGTCCAGCCCGCTAGAGCCATGGCTCGCTCCCGACGTCCGCCGACGTCTGAAGCCGGCCGATGGCGATGCGGTTTCGGGAGCCATAATCCTGGCTAGGAAATCCCTGTGTCAGCGATAGTGCTCCTGCCTGAAGGAATATTATATTCCTAGAATCCGTTGACACGAGGAATATCGAATTCTAAAAAGTTAACCAAGCAGAAGCAAGTTGCCGGTCGCCGGCTGCGGGCACTGGACGTCGGCTGGCACCGCATCACATTCCTGCTCACAGCAGATTGAAAGCAAGCAAGTGGTCGAACACGGGTTGATGTCGGAGCTGGAGCGATTGGTTTCCGAGGACCGGAATCCGAAGACGATAGACATCGATCTGTTGCCGACCCTCGAGGTGCTGCGCAAGATCAATGACGAGGACAAAGGCGTTGCGGCAGCCGTCGAGAAGGTCATTCCCGACATTGCTGCGGCCGTGGACCGGATCGTGAGCGCGTTCCAGAAAGGTGCACGCCTTGTCTATATGGGCGCGGGCACGAGCGGCCGGCTTGGCGTCCTCGACGCCTCGGAATGTCCGCCGACCTTCGGCGTGCCCGAGGACATGGTGATGGGCCTGATCGCCGGCGGCGTCGACGCGCTGGTGCACTCCGCGGAAGGCGCGGAGGACGATCCGAAGCAGGGAATAAAGGCGCTGCAGGACATCAAGCTGACCGCCGGCGACGTGGTGGTCGGCATCGCTGTCAGCGGACGCACACCCTATGTCATCAGCGGCTTGACCTATGCCAAGCAGGTGGGAGCCACCACCGTGGCGCTGTCCTGCAATCCGCGATCGACCATTGCCGGAATTGCCGATATTGCCATCTCTCCGGTGGTTGGACCGGAGGTCCTCACCGGCTCGACCCGACTGAAATCGGGAACCGCGCAAAAGCTGGTGCTCAACATGCTGTCGACCGCCAGCATGATCCGCATCGGCAAGAGCTATCAGAACCTGATGGTTGACCTCAATCCAAGCAACAAGAAGCTGATCGCCAGGGCGGTCAGGATCGTGATGCAGACGACCGGCTGCGCGGCGCAGCAGGCACGACAGGCACTCGACCAGACCGGCAATGACGTAAAACTGGCAATCCTGGTGACGATCACCGGCATGGGCGTCGAAGAAGCACGTAAGGCGCTTGCCAATGCGGGAGGTTTCCTGCGCAAGGCGATAGGCGAAAAGACGGTGTAAGACCGCATGGATGCTGGGCCGATGTTCCGGGGCGTGTGTCCCTTTGAAGCGGTCCGGGGAACTGCAAGGCATCAGGTTTAACAATAATGGGAGACGACAATGGTACGGCACATTGGCAAGAAACTGCTTTCCGGGATGACGCTTGCGGCAATGCTGGCCATTGCCGCGGCACCGGTGCAGGCGAGTGCGGCGACGCTGCACATGGCCTGGTCGCAGGACGCCACCGGTCTTGATCCGCACAAGCAGACGGCATTCTCCTCGCTGCGGTTGCTGGAGCTGATCTATGAACCGCTGGTACGGCTCGACGCCAATCTGCAGATCACGCCCGCGATTGCCGACTCCTGGCAGTTCTCGGCGGACGGCAAGGAGCTGAGCTTCAGGCTCAATCCGAAAGCAAAATTCCAGAACGGCGCCGCCGTGACCTCGGCCGACGTCAAGGCATCCTTCGAGCGCATACTCGACGAGAAGACCGGTGCGGCCGCCCGCGCCAACTTTCTTTCGATCGCCAGCATCGACACACCCGATCCAGCCACCGTTGTGTTCCATCTCTCGCAGCCGGATGTGCCGATCCTGACGGCGATGAGCGACGTCAATGCCGCGATCGTCCCGGCAAGCGAAATCAAGGCCGGCTCGATCGGCACGACGACGGTCGGCTCGGGTCCGTTCAAGCTCGAAAAGTGGGATCCGAATTCCAAGGAAGTGCTTGTCGCCAACAAGGATTGGGCGGGCGGCGCGACCGGTGTCGACGGCATCGAGATCAGCGTGCTGCCGGACGAGACGGCGATCCTGGCGGCGATGCGCACCAAGCAGATCGATTTTGCCCTGCTCAACGATCCGCTTGTCGCCACGCTGGTGCCCAAGGAGGCCAGCCTGCAGTTGAACCGCGTGCCGGTGCTTGCCTATCACGTGCTGCAGCTCAATCCGTCCCGCAAGCCGATGACCGAACTCAAGGTGCGTCAGGCGATCTCCTGCGCCATCGACCGGCAGGAAGTGCTGGACACCGCCTCGCTCGGCGAAGGCAAGGTCACCGGCCCGCTGACCATCCCGGCGCTGGCGACCGATCCGAACCAGTTGTTCTGCTACAAGCGCGACGTCGAGAAGGCCAAGCAACTGATGACTGAAGCCGGCTATGCCGACGGCTTTTCGGCGACCGTGATCGGCGCCACCGGCGAGCCGCCGACAGCAGCGGCGGAAGCCCAGGTCATCCAGTCGCAGCTCGCCGAAATCGGCGTCAAGCTCGACATCAAAATGATGGAGCTCAACGTCTATGTCGATGCATGGCTGAAGGGCGATTTCGACATGGCCGTCGCGCTGAACGGCGGCAGGGCCGATCCCTACACTATGTATAATCGCTACTGGACCAAGACCGGCAATCTGCAGAAGGTGGCGAACTATATCGACGATACGCTGGACGGCCTGATGCAGAAGGGCCGCACCGAGACCGACCCGGCGGCGCGCAAAGCGATCTTCGCCGACTTCGAGAAGCACATCACTGAGATGTCGCCCTGGATATGGCTCTACACGTCCTACAGCTACACGGCCCAGCAGAAGAATATCGCGGGATTCGAACCGGTGCCGACAGGTTCGCTGTTCAGCCTCGCCAAGGTGACGATCCAGTAGCTGCTTCGATGCCGGACGAGAGGATATTCTTCGCGTGAACTATCTGATGCGGCGACTGGCGACCTTCCCTCTCGTCCTGCTTGGCGTGTCCATCGTGGTGTTCCTGGCAATCCGGATGGTTCCGGGCGATTCGATCACGGCGATGCTGGGAAGCGAAGCCGGCCTGCTGACGCCTCCTCAGCGCGACGCGCTTGCGGCCTATTTCGGCATCGACCAGCCCTGGTTCATCCAGTACTGGCGTTGGCTGCTTGGTCTTTTCCAAGGCAATCTCGGCATTTCGTCCACCTATGGCAGGCCGGTGCTCGGCGTTATTCTCGAACGCTTCCCGCTGACGCTGGAGCTTGCGCTGCTGTCGATGATCATCGCCCTTGTCGTCGGCATGCCGGCCGGGATCTTTGCCGCCACCCACAATGAGAAGCTTTCCGATCTCGGCGTGCGCGTTGTCGCAATGATCGGACAATCGACGCCGAACTTCGTCCTTGCACTGCTGATCATCTACACGCTGTCGGCGGGGTTTGGCGTTTTGCCGGCGATGGGCGAGTTTTCGCCGCTGTGGCGGGATCCGCTGCGCAATCTCAGCCAGCTGTTGCTGCCGGCCGTCACGCTCGGTTTCGCCTTCGCGGCGTCGGTCACCCGTATATCGCGTTCGGCGATGCTCGACGTGCTGAGCGACGATTACGTCAGGACCGCGCGCAGCAAGGGCGTCTCGGCGCGCGGCGTCATCTGGCGGCATGCTTTGCCCAATGCGCTCATCCCGGTCGTGACGCTGAGCGGCATAGAGTTCGGCTATCTCCTGGGCGGGGCAGTCATCGTCGAGCAGATCTATGCGCTGCCCGGTCTCGGCCGCATGGTGCTGGACGCCATCCTGCAGCGCGACTATGCGCTGGTGCAGGGAAGCGTGCTGTTCATCGCCTTCAACTTCATGATCGTCAATCTCCTCGTCGACCTCGCCTATGTCGCGCTCGACCCGCGTATTCGGCTAAGCGAGCACTGATGGCGACATTGCGGGCCATACTTGCGCACACCAGCGGCCGCATCGGCGGTGCCATCGTTGCGCTTTATCTGCTGCTTGCCGTACTTGGCATGCTGGGGCTGACGCCGGACAATCCGCTGACGCAGCACCGGGTCGAGCGGCTGCATGCGCCTGACAGCACTTACTGGATGGGCACGGACCTGTTCGGCCGCGATGTCGCAAGCCGGCTGATGACCGGGATCGGCCAGTCCTTCCTCGTGGCCTTCTTTTCGGTCGCCTTCGCGACACTGGCCGGCACCGTGCTCGGGCTGGCGGCAGCCTGGTTCGGGCGCCGCTGGGACGGCCTGGTGATGCGCATCATGGATGTGCTGCTGGCATTCCCGGCGATCCTGCTGGCGCTGCTGATCGTCGCGGTTGCGGGACCGGGAACCTGGACCAGTGTCGTCGCCATTGCCATCGTCTACACGCCGATCTTCACGCGCGTGGTGCGCGGCCCGGCTCTGTCGCTCAAGGCGCGTGAGTTCGTCGACGCGGCCCGCACGTTCGGCAGCAGCTCGAGCTACATCGTGACACGGCATCTGCTGCTCAATCTGGTCGCGCCGTTGAC
Source organism: Mesorhizobium sp. M1399 (assembly GCF_040317735.1). Lineage (NCBI taxonomy): Bacteria > Pseudomonadati > Pseudomonadota > Alphaproteobacteria > Hyphomicrobiales > Phyllobacteriaceae > Mesorhizobium > Mesorhizobium sp. M1399. The sequence continues at coordinate 267,384 of NZ_JAMYKZ010000001.1, read as the reverse complement.
CGTTCAGGTGACGCTGGCGCTGGCCTGGGCACTGCTCACCGAAGCCGGCTTGAGCTTCCTCGGGCTCGGCACGCAGCCGCCCGCCGCGTCGCTCGGCCTGATGCTGAGCGACAGCCGCAACCTGATGGAGACAGCTCCCTGGTTGATGATCTTCCCGGGGGTGGCGATCATGATCAGCATCCTCGGTTTCAACCTGCTCGGCGATGCGTTGCGCGATGTGCTCGACCCGAAGACGCGGAGATCGATCGCATGATCCCGCTGCTGTCCGTCAGCGGTTTGCGCGTCGGCTTCGGCCGAAAGCCGTCAGCCAATGAGGTCGTGCGCGGCGTCAGCTTCGATCTCGCTGACGGCGAAACGCTGGCCATCGTCGGCGAAAGCGGCTCGGGCAAATCGGTGACGGCGCTCTCGATCAATCGCCTTGTCGATTATGGCGGCGGCCGCATCACCGCGGGCTCGATCAAGCTGAAGCGGGCCGACGGCAGCATGTTCGACCTGACCGCCGCGGCCGAGCCGCAGCTGACGAAGATCCGCGGCGGCGAAATCGGCATGATCTTCCAGGAGCCGATGACCTCGCTCAATCCGGTGCTGACCATCGGCAGGCAGATCGAGGAGTCGTTTCGCCTGCATCGCGGCCTGACCGGCCGGCAAGCGACGGCGGCGGCCAAGGACGCGCTCGACCGTGTGCGCATTCCCGACGCAGCACGGCGGCTGAAATACACGCCCAACCAGCTTTCGGGCGGCATGCTGCAGCGGGTGATGATCGCCATGGCGCTCGCCTGCAACCCGCGCCTGCTCATTGCCGACGAGCCAACGACGGCGCTGGATGTTACGGTGCAGGCGCAGATCATGGCGTTGCTCGCCGAGTTGAAGCAGGAAACCGGGATGTCGATGATCTTCATCACCCACGATATCGGCTTGGTTGCAGGTATCGCCGACAAGGTGATGGTGATGCAAAGCGGAGAAGCTGTCGAGCAAGGCGCGCTGAACCAGATATTGGACGATCCGCAGCATCCCTATACGCGGCATCTGCTTCATGCGGTGCCGCATTTCGCCGGCGGCAGTGCGACACGCAAAGACATGCAACGCGAAAAGCAAAAAGCTACCGAGCCGGCGCTGAAGGTCGATGGCCTCGTGGTGCGATTTCCCGTCAAGGGTGGCTTTTTCAGCCGCGCCAGCGGTGCCGTGCATGCGGTGGACGGTGTGGATTTCGACTTGATGCCGGGCGAAACATTGGCCGTCGTCGGCGAGAGCGGTTCCGGAAAATCCACCGCCGCCCGTGCGATTCTGGGGCTGGTGCGCTCGACGCGCGGCACAATCTTGGCCAGCACGCGCAAGGCCGCCGCCGGGCAGAGCGCCCTTCCCGTGCAGATGGTGTTCCAGAATCCCTATGGCTCGCTTAATCCCAGGCTCGCCATCGAAAGCATTCTTGCGGAACCGGTGATCGCCACGGGCGGGCGGATAACTGCTGAGACGCGAGCGAAAATGGCCGCGCTGCTGAACCGCGTCGGCCTGCCGGAAAACAGCCTGCAGCGTTATCCGCACGAATTCTCCGGCGGCCAACGCCAACGGCTGTGCATTGCCCGTGCGCTGATGCTCAATCCCTCCGTTGTCGTCCTCGACGAAGCGGTTTCGGCGCTCGACGTATCGGTGCAGGCCAGAGTGCTGGAGCTTTTGATCGAGCTGCAGAGTGAATTCGGGCTGGCCTATCTGTTCATCTCGCATGACATGGCTGTGGTCGAGCGGATCGCCCATCGCATCGCGGTCATCTATGCCGGCCAGATCGTCGAGATCGGCGATGCCAGATTGGTGCTCTCGGAGCCGAAGCACTCCTATACCAAACAGCTTATCGCGGCCGTTCCCACCATAGACCGGCGGCATGAACGTTTCGAGCTGGACACGCGCCAGGTTCCCTCGCTCGTGCGTCCGCTGGGATTTGAGCCGGGCCCGGCAAAATGGCAGCAGTTCGGGCCGGATCATAGAGTACGGGTGGAAGTGTGATGATTGTCGCCCGAAAGCATGCAGAGGCAGACGGACAGCTCCCTCGCTGCCTTTCAGACGGACGCCGCAATTGATCGATCCCGATCTCTTCTCCCGCGCATTCGCCCCTCTCGAAGCGGCAGTGGCTGCGGCGCGCATTCCGGGCGGCGTGCTCGGCATGGTCGACCGGGACGGCGAACGCATCGTCCGGGCAATCGGCTCAGCCCAAGTCGTGCCGAAGATAAGGCCGATGCATGTCGGGACATGGTTCGATCTGGCATCCCTGACAAAAATCATCTTCACCACACCGCGCATTTTGGCGCTGGCGGAAGAGGGGGTCATCGACCTCGACGCGCCGCTGATTTCGGTCCTGACCGATCTTCGCCAATATGACGAAAAGGCCTGGGAGCGGACGGTGACGTTTCGCCAGTGCCTCGGCCATCAGACACCGTTTCCCGCCGTCGCGCCGATCTACACCTATGGGCGTGACCCCGAGCTGTTGCGCGCCTTTGTCTTGCAGCGCGAGTGGCAGGTCGGGGAGCCGGTCTATTCCGATATCAACTTCATTCTGCTCGGCTTCGTCCTGGAGCGCCTGTCCGGCAAGACCATTCGCGACATGGATCCCGGTCCGGGCTTCGCGTTCTCCGCCGAACCGGGTCAAGCGGCGGCCACAGAAGATTGCACATGGCGCCATCGCGTGCTGTCAGGCGAGGTCCACGACGACAATTGCTCGGCATTGCAAGGGGCCGGTCACGCCGGGCTGTTCGGAACGGCAGCTTCGGTCCTCGACTTTGCGCGAGGGCTGCTGGACGGGACCGGCGCGTCGCAGCGTTCGATAGCGCTGATGCGCACGCCCTTGTCGGCAACCCGCACCCATGGCTGGGAGCGACCCTACGAAGGCTGGTCCGGCGGCCGGCTGTGCAGCCCCGAAACCATCGGGCATACCGGCTTCACCGGCACCGGGCTTTGGGTCGACTTCGACAAAAGCAGAGCGTGGACCTTGCTCACCAACCGGATCCATCCGACACGTCATTTCAACAGCGGGATCGCAGCGCTTCGCCAAGCGGTCGGCGATCTCGTCAACGGAGCCTGACAATCATGAAAAATGGCGAACCAATGTGGGCCGTCGGCTTGATGACCGGCACCGTGCTGGACGGCAATATCGACGTCGCGCTGATCAAGACCGACGGCGAGCGGATCGCGGATTTCGGCACCTACACGCTGGCCCCCTACCCGCAGTCGATCCGGACCTTGCTGGAAGAGACGCTTAGGCAGGCAAGGAACTGGAATTTCACCGGGCCGGAACCGGCAATCTTCCACGAGGCAGAGGAGGCGCTGACGCGCGCCCAGTCTGCGGCGGTCAAGGATCTTGTCGAAAGCCACGGCCTGACCATGGCCGACATCGGCGTCGTCGGCTTTCATGGCCAGACCGTGCTGCACCGTGCCCCGCAAGTAGGCCGACTGGGCCAGAGTCGCCAGCTCGGTGATGGCGAGCTGATGCATGCCATGCTGGGCACCAAGGTCGCCTATGACTTCCGCTCGGCCGACATGCGCGCCGGCGGCCAGGGCGCGCCGCTGTCGGCGGCCTATCACGCCGCGCTGCTGCGCGAAGCCGACGCCAGCGGCGACACGGCGGTGCTCAATCTCGGCGGCGTCGCCAACATCACCTGGTGGGACGGCAAGGACAATGTCATCGCTTTCGATACCGGACCCGCCAACGCGCCGCTGAACGACTTCATCAAGTCGAAGGGGCTTGGCGAAATGGACCGCGACGGCGCGCTGGCTCGCGTCGGGACGGTCGATGAGGCACGGTTGGCCAAGCTCCTGCAGCACCCGTACTTGACCAAGCCATACCCGAAATCGCTGGACCGTTTCGATTTCGGCGCCTCGATGGCGGAAGGGATGAATGCCGAGGATGGCGCTGCCCTGCTGACGGCCTTCACCGCGGCCGCGGTCGGCAAGGCGCTCGATCTTCTGCCGCGCCGGCCGAAGCGGCTGGTGGTCAGCGGTGGCGGTCGCCACAACCCAACGATCATGGCCATGCTTGCCAGCCGCGCCGGCGTCGAAGCCGTGCCGGCGGAGGCGCTTGGCTGGAAGGGCGACGCGGTGGAGGCGGAGTGTTTTGCCTTCCTGGCTGTGCGCGTGCTTAGGGGCTTGCCGATCAGCTTCCCCAGCACGACCGGCGTGCCACAGCCGATGTGCGGCGGACGCCTTGCCGGCTAGTTAAGCCACCAATTTCTTCTGCAGGAAGATACGGCTTCGGCCAATGGGAAAGTCGGCGAGCGCACCGAACGGTCGATAACCTTGGCGCTCATAGGCCTTGGCGGCCTTGGGATTGAACGTGTCGATCCAGGCGCCGTGACAGCCGCGCGCCATCGCCTCCCTCTCGGCTGCCTCGAGCATCCGGCCGGCCATGCGCTGGCCGCGCAGCTTTTCATCGACCCAGAGCCATTGCACATAGAGCCAGCCCCAGGCGGTGTATCCCGAGATGCCGGCGACAATCGCGCCGTGCTCATCGCGCACGAACACGGCCAATGTCTTCCTGCCGGAGGCGCCGACATCGCTGTCGTTGAACGCCGCAAGCCGCTCTCCAAGAAAAGCCAGCTCGTGCGGCAAGGGATTGGCGGTTGTCTCAAGCGTTGTATTGTACATCCAACGAGCATCTATCGAAGGACCGGGCCGAGACGCAAGCCTTGCTGCGCTATAGCTTCGGCGAACGCCACGCCGCTGCCGCAGCAGCGATCAGCATGAGCAAGGCTGCAACCACCGCCGATGCCGCAAACCCGAACGTGGAATAAAGCGGCCCGAACGCCGTGGTGCCGACGAACACCGCGAGATAGGTCACCGCGCTGTTCAAACCCATGATCGTGCCGCGGCGCGCAGGGTCGAGCGCCGATAGGCGCATCACCAGGACGTTCAGCCCGAAATGATTGGCAAGGCCCCAGACGGCTATCATCGCTATGGTCAGGCCGAAGCTGCCACTTGCCGCAGCAATCGCGACATAGACGAGCGCGACGAGCAGATAGGCAAACGGCATGACCCGCCGCGCGCCCAGACGATCGATGACGCCGTCAAGAAGTGCCGCCGTGCCAAAGCCGGCGCCATAGGCGAGCGCGGCCAGCCCGTTGGCACTGACCGGCCGTCCCAGGCCGTTGTGAAGGTGATCGCCGAGATAGCCATAGACGCCATAAAACGCCGTCATGAAGGCGGCGCAGGCGACCAGAAGCGGCACTATGCCGGGAACACCCAAGGCGCCCAGCGGCGTCGGTGCCGGACCGCTCTTCCTGACGTCGCTGAGCAACGTCAACGTGAGGCTGGCCAATGCGAGTGTTGCGAGCACCGCGACCGCCGCGAACACGGCGCGCCAATGCACCAGGTCGGCAAGTACGGCCGACAGCGAAACGCCGGCGACCATGCTCAGCGTCCAGCCGGTCAGCACGACGCCGATGGTCCCGCTTTCACGACCGGGCGGCGCAATCGCGGCGGAGCTGGCATAGATTGCCGGCATGGCGACACCCGCAGCAATGCCGGCGAGAAGCTGGGCCGCGACCAGCGCCGTCACCGTCGGCGCCGCAGCGCTGGCGACGAGCGCTATTGCCAGCAGCAGCAACGCTCCCTGCAGCATGCGGCGGGCGCCGAGCCGGTCGATGTAGCGCGCTAGGAACAAGGCGCTTGCCGACGTACCGAGCCCGAACGCGGCGGACGCGATCATGACCGCCGGCACGCTTGTGCCGAACGACGCGGCCACCGCCGGTGCAATCGGACCGAGCACAAGCGAGTTCGAGCCGATCACGGCAATGCACCCGGTCAGCAGGTAAGCGAGTGCCGGGATTGGCGGCTTGGGGGCCGCTGCGAATGTGGCGACTTGATCACTGTTCGACATATGGCAATAATGGCCGTATTAAATTCTGCATCAATCGGGAATTTTAATATGGATGAAGAAACAGATGGCATTCCGCAGAACAGGCCTGCCGCCCGCGATATCGATGCAATCGACCGAAAAATATTAGGCGTCCTGGTCGACGACGCGACGATCAGCTATGCCGAGCTCGGCGACCGCGTCGGCCTTTCGCCGCCGGCAGTCCATGAACGCGTCAAGCGCCTGCGGCGGAGTGGCGCCATCCGCAACACCGCGGCCATCATCGATCCCAAGGCGGTACACAAGCCGCTGCTCGCCTTCGTCCATATCGATACCAAGGGGTGGGGAAAGACGCCGGAGCTGATGGCGATTTCCGAACATCCCGAAGTCGAGGAGATCCATTCGGTGGCCGGCGACACATGCATGCTGATCAAGGTCCGCACCGAGGACACGCGGGCGCTCGAAGGCCTGCTGTCGCGCCTCTACGAAACACCCGGCGTCACCTCGACGCGAAGTTACGTGGTGCTATCGACCTATCTGGAGCGGCCAGTGCAGCCGGGGATTACGACGGAGTGGCCGACGCCCCGGCACATGGCCAAGCCGCTCTATTAACTCAAACGATCCTCACGCGTATCCAAAGTCGAACCGGGAACGTCCTAGAGACTGCATCCTGTGGTTATCCATCGGGCCGTTTCGTTTTCGCCGGTTCTTGGGTCTCACGGGACGCCTGTGCGCAACCGGAGATATGCGATGAGAAAATTGATCGTGGGCAGCTTCATTTCGCTGGACGGCGTCATCGAAGCGCCAATGGAATGGGCCTCGCCCTTCTTCGACGAGGAGATGAAGGAGCACTCCTATGAAAAGGCCGGCGAGGCCGATTTTTTCCTGCTCGGCCGCATCACCTATGAAATGTTTTCGGCGCGCTGGCCGCAGGTCAAAGGCAGCAAGTACATGGACCGCATGAACGGACTGAAGAAGCTCGTTGCGTCGCGCGGCCTCAAGGAGGTGAGCTGGAACGCATCGCTGATCGAAGGCGACGTCGCTGCCGAAATTGCCAGGATCAAGCAACAGGCCGGCGGCAACATACTGAAGTATGGAGTGAGCAATCTCGACCAGACGCTGCTCGCCAACAGGCTTGTCGACGAGTATCAACTCTCGATCGTGCCGACCCGCGTCGGGCATGGCAAACGCGCTTTCCAGGATGTCGACCCATCCCTGGTCAAGCTGGAGCTTATAGATACGCACCGTTTCAAGAACGGCGTCATTACGCTGACCTATGTCCCGCTGTGATCCGCCGCCGAATTGAATGCCCATGAAGATGCAGCCAAGACTTGACCCGACCGGGCTTTTCGACGTCCGCTACGCCGGCTTCCTGGAGACAGTCGCGCATTTGCGTGGGCGGCTGCACCGCTACTGTGCACGCATGACCGGTTCGACGCTCGACGCCGAAGACGTGATGCAAGAGGCGCTGTTCGAGGCCTATCGGAAGATCGAGAAGCTGGACGATGCGAGTGCTCTTCGCCCCTGGCTGTTTCGCATTGCACATAATCGCTGCATCGATTTCCTGCGAAGCCGGCAGGTGCGTCAGCATGCGGAGGCCAATTTCGTCGAAGACGAGATCATCCTGCCGGTCGAGCCGGTGGGCAACGGCGCGGATCGCGCGATCGAACGGCTGGTTATCCACCTGCCGCCCAAGGAACGCGCCTGCGTCCTGCTCAAGGATGTCTTCGACTATTCGCTGGAAGAGATCGCCGATCTCGTCGGCTCGACCGTGGGTGGCGTCAAGGCCGCGTTGAGCCGTGGCCGCTCCAAATTGGCCGCCTTGTCAGGCGAGCCAATCGTCCGTTCGGAGCCCCAGCGCGATCCGGAACTTCTGGAATTGCTCAGCCGCTATGTCGAACTGTTCAATCGCCGCGACTGGGACGGGGTACGGGCGCTGACCAGCGCGGATGCCCAATTGCAAGTCGCGGATTGCTTCAAGGGAAGGCTATCGGACTCACCTTACTTCGTTGAATACGAAAGAGCCTCGACGACCTGGAAAATGGCGATTGGCATAATCGATAGCGAGGCGGTGCTGCTCGTGCTTCACCATGGCGAAGACGGTTGGAAGCCGGCCCATCCGGTTCGGATCGAAGCCGCTGGCGGGATCATAAATCGCGTCACCGATTACTATGCCTGCCCCTGGATCATGCCGGCCGCTGGTGCGGTGGTCGTTTCCGGGCCGGCCTAACCGGCAGCAGGACCTGCAAGTGTCCGGCATCGACCTCAAAATGGGATCGATGCCGGACGGGGCATAGGCGCTTACTGAAGTTTCGCCTGCAAGGCGTTGACGTCATCCGTCGTCATTTCGCCGTCGGTCGTCACCTTGCCGTCGACGATCTTCCAGAGCCGGAACGGGCCGGTGATGTCGCCATACTTATCGAAGGCGACCGGACCGATGACGCCTTCGTAGCGGATCGGCTTGCCCTCCTTGATCAGGCCGAGCGCCTTGGCGAACTCGTCCTTGCCGGCATAGATCGGCGTGCCGGCCGGGTCGACCGCCTTGTACATCGCGTCCTTGATCTTGGCCGGATCCTCAGAGCCGGCAATGGCGATGGCCAAGCCGACGATGGCGCCGGCATCATAGGATCGATCGGCCGCCGGGTTCGAGGGTTCGATGCCCGAAAATTCCTTGTAGTTTTTGGTGAAATACTCGGTCGATGCGGTCGGGCTGGTGCCGGAGGAAGTGCCGTACGCATCCTTCAGGTAATCCGCGCCAACGGATTCGATGAAGTCCGGGCTGTTCATGCCGTCATTGAGCAGGAACTTCTGGACACCGCCCTGCGAAATCCAGGTGCGGGCGATGGTCGCGCCGTCGACAGGCGTGCTGACGAGATAAAGCCCGTCCGGTTCGCCGGCCATCGCCGCGGTCACTTCCGAGGCATAGCTCGACTGCTTTTCATTGTAGGGCGTGTCGGAGACGATGGTGCCGCCGAGCGCCTTATAGGCGCGTGAGAATTCCGCCACCATGTTAACGCCGAAGTCGTTGTTGACGTGGATGACCGACAGCTTCTTGAAACCCTTGTCGATGGCGTATTTGGCGGCAGCGACACCCTGCAGCGCATCAGATGTGATGGTGCGGAAGAAGATGCCGTTGGTCTTGCCGTCGCGCCCAAGCGCCGTCAGCGTCGGCGACGAGGAAGCAGGCGACACCTGGACGATCTTGGCCGGAGCGGTGACCGAGGTCAGGATCGGGATCGACACCGAGGAAATGATGCCGCCGATGATCACCGGCACCTTCTTGACCTGCACGAGTTGTGTCGCGGCATCGACCGCGATGTTGCCTTGGCTCTGGCTGTCGCGGGTGTCGGTTGCTAGGTCGCAGCCGCGCACGCCGCCCGCCTCGTTGATATCGCGGAAGGCCATTTCGACCGATTTTGCGCCGGCCTGGCCGTATTCGCCGGCGGGACCGGTCAGTTCCAAGACGAGGCCGACCGTGATCTTGCAATCCGCGGCCTGCGCTGCACCGGCCGCTGTCACCAGAGCCAGCGCAGTGGTGATCTGAAGTATGGTCTTTTTCATTGTTGTTCCCCTTTCGTTACACGACTCTCATTGACGCCTTGAGCCTGTTCAGTCTTCCGGCATCTGCAGCCAGGTTTCATGCAGATGTCGCCATTCGACGCCGTTGGGCGCCGATGAGCTGGTGGTGAAGACCGCACTCGAGCGGCGGCGGCTGTGCTTGCCCCCGCGCTGCTGTGCTTCGATGTAACAGACGACGATCGTGTCGTCTGACTGCCAGCCGGCCCGGATATCCTCGATCGAGATACTGAAATCGCCATCAGAGGTGGCGCGGCTTGCCCTGACATGGTCGAGCACCGCGTCACGATCGAGGACCTGACCGTCCGGCGCAACCATGCAGAAGCCTTCGCCCATGACGCGTTCGAAGCGGCTGAAATCTGCATTGTCCGCACTCGCCGCATTGAACCAGTCGACGAAGAAGCGGTGGAGATCGACCACTTCGGCACTGGCGCGGGAAAGCAAGGAGGGCTTCTCGTCCATGGCCGCGCTCATTTCCTGCCTGCATTCAAATTGTAATGCATGATCGAGCCGTGGCGGCCGTGACGGTCGCGTTCCAATGTGTAGACGTCGTCCAGCGGCCCACGGCTTTGCGCGATCACGGCAGCGATCCTCGCCCGGTCGTCGGCATCGAGCGCGATGTCCATGATTCTGGCATTGGCAAGGGCGTGCGCCTGGTTGCGGGCGCCGACGATGACGGCCGCCACTTGCGGCTGCTCCAGCACCCAGGCGCTGGCGATGGTGGCGATGTCGACGCCGTGGTGGTCGGCGACGGCCTTCAGTGTGCGAAGCAACTCCTGGAAAAGCTCCCAACCGCCAAAGTCGTCGATGATCAGCTTGTATTTGACCAGCGACCGGTTTTCGAGTGGCGTTTGTGGCTCGGCAACGCCTAGCCATTTTTCGCTGAGGAAGCCGCCCGCCACCGAACCGTAGCAGAGGAAACTGACGCCGTGCTGGCTGGCGAGCGCCGCAAGGCTGTTGGCCGGCCGCTGGTCGAGTACCGAGTATTGCAGCTGTTGGCTGACCAGCGGCACGCCGGCGGCCAGGATCTCGGCCAGCCGCGGCGTGTCGAAATTGGTGGTGCCGATGTTGCGCACCTTGCCTCGGAGACGCAGGTCGTTGAGCCAGCCCATCGCATCGACGTAGCCCGGCAGCGCATAGTCCCACCAATGGAACTGAACGAGATCGAGCCGCTCGGTCTTCAGCCGCCGCAGCGACTGGTCGACGATGCTGCTGATGTAGTCGCGGCTGATGCTGGAAAGCCTTTCGAGGTCAGGCACCAGCTTGGTGTGCACCTTCATCTTGGCGGCGGCGTCGAGGCCGCGCTCATTGGCAAGCCGCAGGCGCGCGGCACCGATCAGTTCCTCGACGCCGGTATAGATGTCGGCACAGTCATAGGTCCCGATGCCGGCGTCGAACGTGGCGATCAGGTCGGTTACCGCCTGTTGGCGGTCGATCGCGCCGTGCCCGCCGGCAAGCTGCCAGCCGCCACGAATGACGCGCGAGATCGTGTAGCCGGGGCTGAGCTCGAACGCCTTGCCGGTCATCTCTGGTCAGTCTCCTTGGGCAGCGGCACAGCCGTGGTTTCTGAATGACTGAACCACCGCTTGCCGGTCCTGACGATCCTGAGCCGGCTGGCGCAATTGGGATCTGGACAGGCGATCTCGGCATCCGAAGTCATCCAGTCGTTCCTGTGGGTCGGGCGTTGCTTTGCGGCCAGAAGCGGCAACACTGCCGCAATGGAATAGATCGAGAAGCCCTGCCCCGTCGGCATCGACAGCATCTCGCCCTTCAACTCGAAATAGTCGCCGGCCTTGGCACCGCAATAGATCGGCTTGCCCTCGGGGACGACCGCCTCGACGCGAAGGTCGAAGAGTTCGAAACTGTCGTCGGCCATTCAGATCTCCACCCGGGTGAAGGTGATGTCACAGGCGCCGTTGCGGCGGATCGCGCCACAGGCGGCAGCGAATTGATCGCGCTCTTCGGGACGCACCTGCGCGACGACGCTTCCGGCAAGCCAGCCGATCGGGAACAGCAAGCGCGCGCCCGGTCCATAAAACAAGCCGATGTCGAAGATGGCATTCGGGTTGCCGCCCCACATGCGCGGCGGCACGTAGGACAACACGATGTCACCCGGCTGCGGCGTTAGCGTTGCGTTCTCCGCCGGCAAGGGCCTGGCATAGGTTTGGCCCTCAAGTTCGGCTGATGGAACCGGGCAGGAGATTTCCGGCCCGGTCCACATCGCATGGATGCCGGCAACGACGCGCGGCTGCTCGAGATAGGCCAGCAGGAAGGCGGCGTTGTCGGGCGCCTTTTCAGGCAACAGCAGCGCGGTCACGGAAAGCTTCGAGCGTGGCTCGGTGATCCTGATGCCAGGCGTCGTCATGCCCTCAATCCTTCTTTGCTTGCGGATTGGAGCTTGTCGCGCAGGAAGGCGAAGGGCCGGCTGATGTCCGCCACCAGCGCCTCGCGCGCTGCCTGGGCATCCTGCCTGGAAAGCGCTGCGACGATACTACGATGGTAGTGGGCGGTATCGACTTCACCGGCATCGGAAAATGCGTAAATGGCCACGCGAATGCACGGCCCGGATTGCAGCCACAGGCTCTCGATCATCGGGATCAGCACGGCGGAGCCACAGCATCGGTAGATCTCGAAGTGGAAGCTCTGGTTGAGCGTCGCCTCGCGGTCGATATCCTTCTTGTGCTTCAGCGCCCGCATCTCGTCCCATTGGCCCAGCATGGCTTCGACCGTGGCTATCTGGCGCGAATTCATGCGTGTAGCGGCAAGTGCTATCGCTTCGCCCTCTATGAGGGAGCGGGCGCGCAAGAGGTCGTCGATACGCTCCAGCGTGATCGGCGGCACGCGCACCGAGCGGTTGGGAAGCGCCTCCAGCGCCTTCTCGGTGATCAACCGCCCGAGCGCCTCACGCACCGGCATGGTACTGGTGATCAGCGCGTCGGCGAGGCCACGGATGGTCAGCACCTGACTCGGCTCAAAAAGGCCGCCGATCAAGGCACGGCGCAGCTCCGAATAGACGCGATCCTGCACGGTTTCGCGGCCGACCGGCGTAAGCTGGGCTGCGATCGTTTCGTTATTCCGTTCGATGGCGGCCTTCTGCATGGCGTTCCCGGTGGCCATTCGGCCCGTTTTCGGCTTGCGGAAGAAATTAAAGCCGAATAGCGTGATCAAAGCAAGTGTGATCACAAATCAAATCATAGGCAACCGAAGATCGCTTTCGGCCAGAGGGATTGATGAGCGACACGACGGAACGGCAGGAGGAGATCCGCACGCCGGTTCTGACGGCCAGGAACGTCGTCAGACGCTTCGGCGGCCTTGTCGCGGTCAACAATGTCTCGTTCGACGTCCAGCCAGGCGAAATACTTGGCCTTATCGGTCCGAACGGCGCCGGCAAGACCACGATGTTCGACCTGCTGGCCGGCAGCATCCTGCCGACCAGCGGCGAAATCCTTCTCAACGGCGTATCGGTGTCGGGGGAAGCTGCCCATCGCCGCATCGGCCGCGGCCTTGGCCGCACGTTCCAGATCCCCCGGCCCTTGCCCAATCTGACACTGATCGAAAACGTCATGCTGGCCGCGCAGGGGCAGGCCGGAGAAAGACTGCTCGCCAATTTCCTGACGCCGCGGCGGGTCGCCACCGAAGAGCGGGCGGCCGAGACGAGAGCCATCGAATTGCTTGAGCTCGTCACGCTCGCCCGCCTGGCGCACGAGCCGGCGCGCGTGCTTTCGGGCGGCCAGCGCAAGCTGCTCGAGCTGGCCCGCGTCATGATGGCCGATCCGGCAATCATCCTGCTCGACGAACCTGCGGCCGGCGTCAATGCGACGCTTCTTGAAGTCATCATCGACCGCATCCGCGATATCAACAGAAGCGGCATCACCTTCCTGCTGATCGAGCACAATATCGACATGGTGACGCGGCTCTGCCACCGGGTGCTGGTCATGGCAAGCGGCCAGCTGCTGTGCGAGGGCACTCCGGACGAGGTTGCGCGCGACCCGCGCGTCATCGAGGCCTATCTCGGAGGCGCTGCATGAGCCAAACGGTACTCGACGTCCGCGGTCTCGAAGCCGGCTATGAGCCCGGCGTGCCGATCGTGCGCGGCGCTTCGATCACCGTCGACCAGGGCGAGATCGTCGTCGTCCTCGGTCCCAACGGCGCCGGCAAGTCGAGCCTTATCAAGGCCATCGCCGGCCTTGTCCCGATCACCGGCGGCACCGTGCTGCTGGACGGCAAGGACATCACGGCGGCGCCCGCCCACACCATGGTCCGCCTTGGCCTTGCGTTCGTGCCGCAGACCGAAAACATCTTCCCGCTGATGTCGGTCGAGGACAATTTGAAGGTCGCCTGCGGCATCCTGAGGCCGCGCGAGATCCCTGCCCGCATCGAGGAAATGTATGCGGCCTTTCGCGATCTCGCCCGTCAGCGCAGAACGGCCGCGGGCAATCTCTCGGGCGGACAGCGGCAGATGCTGGCCGTCGCCCGGGCGTTGATCGTCCATCCCACGGTGCTGGTGCTCGACGAACCGTCGGCCGGCCTGTCACCGAAATTCGTGGCGATGGTGTTCGAGATGCTGGCCGGTATCCGCAAATCCGGCGTCACCATTCTGCTGGTCGAACAGAACGCCAAGGCAGCGCTTGCGATCGGCGATCGCGCCTACGTGCTGGTCGAGGGCAAGGACCGGCACCAGGGCATCGCCTCCGAGCTCTGGAACGATCCTGTCGTCGCCGAGCTCTATCTTGGCCAGCGCCGCCCCGACCTTGGAAAAGGAGGCGCGGCATGAACCTGCAATTCGTCGCCGACGGGCTGCTGGCAGGCTCGATGATCGGCCTCGGCGCCATCGGCGTGACGCTCACCTATTCAATCCTGCGCTTCTCGAACTTCGCCCATGGCGACTTCATGGCCTGGGGCGCCTATGCGACGCTCGCCGTGGTTGGCGCTATCGGCGCGATGTTCGGCAAGATCGCGCCGATCGCACCCCTCTCCTTCGGCTGGCCGCTGATCGTCGCGCTCATCATCGGCATGGCGGCCACCGGCCTGCTGGCGCTGGCGCTCGACATGGTGCTGTTCGCGCGGCTGCGCGCCAAGGGCCAGGCGATCATCGTGGTGATGGCGAGCTTCGGCGCCTCGATGGCGCTGAGAAGCCTGCTCGAATTCATCTTCACCTCGCGTCCGACCTATTTCAGCCGGGCGATCCAGATCGCCATGCCGATAGGCTTCGGCATTCGCATCACCCCGGACCAAATCGCGCTGCTGCTGCTGACCGCCGTTCTGGTGCTCGGCGTACATCTTTTGATGACGCGTACCCAGACCGGCCGCTCGATGCAGGCGTTGAGCCAGAACGCGGCACTTGCCCGCATTGTCGGTATCGACGTCGCCAAAGTCGTGCGCGTCACCTGGATCATCGGCGGGGGGCTGGCCTGTGTCGCCGGCGTCATGATCGGCATTCTCATTCAGATCCGCCCGTTCATGGGTTTCGAGATGCTGCTGCCGATGTTCGCGGCCGCCATCCTCGGCGGCATCGGCAGTGTGCCCGGCGCCGTTCTCGGCGGCTTGATCATCGGTTTGGCCGAAGCCGGCGCGGTGCAATTGATCGGCGCCGAATGGCGGGCGGCCATCTCCTTCATCATCCTGATGGCGGTGCTGTTCGTGCGGCCTATCGGCCTTTTCGGAGTGGGGGAACGCTGATGGATCTGCTCGGCTACGGCGCTTTCTTCCTGACCACCGCGCTGATTTTTTCGCTCGTCACGCTCGGGCTCAATTTGCAATGGGGGCTGACCGGGCTTTTCAATGTCGGGGTCGCCGGCTTCGTTGCCATCGGCGCCTACACCTCGGCACTGCTGACCACGCCCGACGATGCCGCGCGACTCGGCGGCTTCGATCTGCCGATCCTTGTCGGCTGGCTCGGCGCCATGCTGGTGGGCGGTGTCGCCGCCGCCATCACCGGCATCGCCACGCTGCGCCTGAGATCGGACTATCTGGCGATCACCACCTTTGGCGTCGCCGTCGTCGTGCAATTGGTGGCTCTCAATGCCCAGACGCTGACCGGCGGCCCGTTCGGCATCGGCTTCATTCCGCGTCCGTTCGGCGGTCTTGCCGAAACCCCATTACTGTTCAACCTGTCGAATCTTGCCGTCGTCTCGGTGGTGACGCTGATCGTCTACCTCGCGCTGGAGCATCTGTCGCGCAGCCCGTGGGGGCGCGTGTTGAAGGCGCTTCGCGAGGATGAGCGGGCCGCGATATCCCTGGGAAAAAGCGCGCGGTTCTACCGGGTCCAGGCCTTTGCCGTCGGCGGCGCCATCATGGGGCTGGCCGGTGCGCTGCAGGCGCATTTCACCGGCTTCATCGCCCCGGACAATTATTTGCCGGCGCTGACTTTCCAGGTCTGGGTGATGCTGATCGTCGGCGGCTCGGGCAGCAATATCGGCGCCGTCATCGGCAGTATCCTGGTCTGGGCGATCTGGGCCGGATCAGGAGCCTTGACGAGTGTGTTGTTCTCGCCCGAACAGCAGGCCCGCGCCGCCTCACTGCAGATCGTCGCCATCGGCGTGATGCTGTGCGTCATCCTTCTGGTCAGGCCGAACGGCCTGTTCGGCGACAGGCCGCGACGCGCAAGCTTCGGCAAGGGCGCGAAAGCGGCTCCGGACGAGAGCGCTGCACGGTCATGAGCAACGTTGCCATGCCACGCGGCCTGTCGCTATGGCATGCGGTCGGCCGCAACCGCCGCGACCGGCCCGCTCTCGAAGGTGCACTCGATGTCGATCTGGCGATTGTCGGCGGCGGATTTTCGGGCCTTTCAACCGCGCTGCACACCGCCGAAAAAGGCATCTCGGTTGCCGTCCTCGAGGCGGAAATCATCGCCTGGGGGGCAACCGGCAGGAACGCCGGCTTCGTCGTGCCGAATTTCGCGAAAAGAGACCCCGACGATATCATTGCCCAGCTTGGGCCGGAACGCGGCGAACGCCTTGTCGGGTTCGCCACCGGCAGCGCCGACCTCGTCTTTGCCCTGATCAAGCGGCATGCCATCGAATGCGATGCCGTCCAGAGCGGCTGGATACAACCAGCCCATTCACCGGCCGCTTTGCAAAAGACCAGATCGCGCGCCGAACAATGGGCACAACGCGGAAGACAGACTGTCGCGCTGGACAGACAGGCGGTCGAAGAGCTGACCGGCGTTCGCGGTTATCTCGGTGGCTGGATGGACAGGTCGGGTGGCGTCCTCAATCCGGTCGAATATGCGCGCGGGCTGGCCGACGCGGCGGAAAAGGCCGGTGCGCGCATCTTCGAACATACGCGGGTTAAATCGATCGAGCGGACAGGGGGTGGCTGGACTCTGAAGACGGCCGCCGGTTCGGTGCGTGCCGAAAAAGTGCTGGTCGCCACCAACGCCTATGGCGGGGCGCTGGATCGCGCGCTGCAGCGAACCTATTTCCCGCTGAAAATCTTCCAGATCGCGACGGCGCCGCTGCCGCGCGAATACCGCACCCGCCTGCTTCCAGGAGGGCAAGGCGTCGGCGACACAAGGCGATATCTCTTCACCTTCCGCTTCGATGGCGAAAACAGGCTGATAACCGGCGGCATGCATGTTTTTGGCCCCGGTGCCGACACGCGGGTGCCGCGGGCGATCTGGCGACGGCTTGCCAGGCATCTCGATCTCCCGGGAATGCCGCCGATCGACTACAGCTGGTCGGGGATGGCTGCGGTCGAGCCCGACTTCCTGCCGCACCTCGTCGATCTCGGCCCCGGCCTGGTTGCGGGCTTTGCCTGCAATGGGCGCGGCATCGCCATGACGACTGCCATGGGCGAGGTGCTTGCCGACTGGGCTGATGGAACAAAGCCTCAGGATTTGCCGCTGCCGTTTGCGCCGCCGTCGCCGATCCCGTTCCATAGCCTGGTGCGGCATGCACCAAACATGGTGCTCCCCTGGAGCATGCTGCGCGACCGGCTGGATGGCTGATCGACGTGCGTCTCCGGCCGCCGTCCTGATACCCGAACTGCTAGACTCGCCCACATCATGTTGTTAACGACAGCGGATGAAGCAGAACTATCTTTATCTCATCATCGGCGCTTTGGTCGTCGCCGTCATTGCCTTGGGCATTTACGTTTATCGCGAGGAGACTAAGCCGAAAGGCGTGGAACTTCGTATCGACGATTCCGGCATTTCGGTTCAGGAAAAATAGACCAGGTATTCGTGTTGCCCGACTTTACGCTAGACGTCGGCTTGCACCGTTTCAGCCAAGCTCCAACGTCGTTATCGCAAAAACCCCGGACTGCATGAGCTGCGGCGCCCTTCCCTTGTACATCCGAGCTGTCTCGAAGCCGGGTTGAAGGCCGGCGGACGACAGCAAATCTGCAAATTGCCCGCTGGTCTCGGGCACGTCGAGATGGACGTTTCCGGGACCGGACATGTGCGCGAGTGCGGCGAAGAGACGGCTCGCTGCATCCAGGCTGTCGGCAAAGAGCGGGCCGATCTTGCAGCCGTCCCGGCATTGGCGCGCGACGCCATATCCTGCAATGGCGCCGTGCTTGACGATCGCATGGGCCATATGCGGCGGGCGCAGCCATTGCTCCAGGAAGGATCGCCTCGGGCCGGGAAAGAAGCGGCGGTCATAGTCCAGTATGTCCGGCACGAGTTCCGGCCCTACGGCGCGAATGTCGCTGCCGGCGGCTGCCGGGGCATTCGACGACCCCATGAGCCGTATCGTCCGGTAGGCCGGCGCAAAACCCATGCTGCGGTAGTTGGCCTGTTGTTCGACGACGCCGTCGAGGCCGATCGTGCGGTTGTCGAGCCGCGCCATGCCGGCATCCCAAACGGCCTTACCATGGCCTTGGCCACGCCTGTCCGGCCGGCAGATATACAGGCCGATGAAGCCGAATTCCTCGCCATAGGCAACGGCTGAAATGCCGGCCGCCATCTCGCCGTCGACAAAGGCGCCGATGAAGCCCTGCGGGTCGGCTGCCTGGAACAGCGCGGCGTCGCTGAGGCCGGGGTTCCAGCCTTCCGCCGCCGCCCAATCGACAAGGGTTTGCACTTCTTCACGTGCGAGCGTTCGGATCGTTCGGGGCATTGCGATCACTCGGCGGCATCAGGCGCGAAGGACTTCAACGCACCATGATAGGGCTTTGCCAATGGGCTTGCATAGGCGCCGCGCTTAGATGTCGTCAGGCCAAGCGTTATCAAGGCCTCGGCCTGCTTGACTGCGGCGCCGACGCCGTCGATGACCGGAAGCCCGAATTCCCGCTGCAGCGCGGCCGCCAAGTCGGCCATGCCGGCACAGCCGAGCACGATCGCTTCGGCGCGATCCTCGTCGATGGCGCGCGCAATCTCGTTGCGCAGCTTCAGGAGCGCATCGGATGCCGGATCTTCGAGGGCAAGAACCGGGATATCGGCAGCGCGCACGCGCGCGCGCCCCGCCATGCCATAGCGCTGCACCAACCCTTCGACCGGCACGTGCGAGCGTCCGGTGGTGGTGACGACGGTGAAGCGCTGGGCGATGAACGAGGCCGTGCTGAGCGCTGCCTCGCAAATGCCGATGACCGGAATGTTGGCCATGGCGCGTGCGGCGTCGAGGCCGGTGTCGTCGAAACAGGCGATGATCGCAGCCTGCGCGCCTGAGCGCTCGCCGGCAGCGATCTCGACCAGCAGGCCGGGTACGGCAAGCGCTTCATCGTAATAGCCTTCGATCGAAACCGGGCCCATCGTCGAGGTGACGGCAACGATCTTCGTCGATTGACCAGCGACCGATCGGGCCGCCGCCGCAATAGTCTCGGTCATGCTGGCGGTGGTGTTTGGATTGACGACGAGGATCTGCACTGTCAGGCACGCTCCCGGCGGCGGCCGACATAGACGATTGCGCCGAGCGTCAGCAGGATCACCAGAAAGGAAAACACGGTCGTCACTGTACCGAGCGCATAGAGCACCGGCGTCGTCACATTCGTCGTCATGCCGTAGATTTCGAGCGGCAGCGTGTTGAAGGTCCCCGAGGTCATCAGCGTGCGGGCGAACTCGTCATATGACAGAGTGAAGCCGAACAGGCCGACACCGATCAGGCTGGGCGCGATCATCGGCAGAACGACATGGGCGAAGGTCTGCCACGACGATGCTCCGAGATCCCGCGCGGCTTCCTCATAGGCCGGCGAGAACCGGTTGAAGACCGCGAACATGATCAGCACGCCGAAAGGCAAGGTCCAGGTCAGATGGGCGCCGAAAGCAGACGTGTACCAGGCGGGGGGGAAGCCGACCTGCTGAAAGACGACGCCGATGCCGAGGCTGATAATGATCGACGGCACGACGAGGCTGGCGACGGCCAGATAGAACAAGGCAGTTGCGCCGCGAAATTTCTGCCGGAAGGCAAGGCCGGCAAGCAGCGACACGACGACCGTGACGATCATCACCATCAGGCCAAGGACGAGCGAGCGTTTGAAACTGCCGCCGAAATCGCCGACCGCCTGGCGCTCGAACAGATTGGCGAACCAGTGCAGCGAAACGCCGTTCAACGGAAACGTCAGACCGCCATTCTCGCCCTGGAAGGACAGGATAAGGATCGCCGAAAGCGGGCCGTATAGGAATAGCACGAAAAGCGCGAAGAAGGCCGCCAGCACGTAGAATTCGAAGGTGCGCTTGTCGTGGCTCATCGCCTCACAGCTCCTTGCGAATATCGACGATGCGCAGGATGCCCGCGACCATCAACAGCACCAGCACCAGCAGCACGACGGCGTTGGCGGCGGCTGCCGGATATTGCAGCAGCGACATCTGGTTTTTCATCATCAGCGCGACAGAGGCGCTCTGGCCGCCGGACATCACCTGCACCGTCGAAAAGTCGGCCATCACCAGGGTGACGACGAAGATGGTGCCGATCGCCATGCCGGGCTTGGCAAGCGGGATGACGACGTTCCACAGAACCTGCCAGCCGGAAGCGCCGGCGTCGCGCGCGGCCTCGATCAGCGATTTGTCGATGCGCATCAGCGTGTTGAAGATCGGCGTCACCATGAACAGCGTATAGAGATGCACCATGGCCAGCACCACGGCGAATTCGGAATAGAGCAACCATTCGATCGGCTTCGGGATCAGCCCCATCTGCACCAGCGTCGAGTTGACCAGGCCATTGCGGCCAAGCACTGGAATCCACGAGATCATGCGGATGATGTTGGAGGTCAGGAACGGCACGGTGCAGACGAGGAACAGCACCATCTGCATGGCTGTGGTTCTGATGTGGAAGGCGAGGAAATAGGCGACCCAGAAACCGATGAACAGCGTCAGCGCCCAAACGATGGCGGCGTATTTCAGCGTGTTCAGATAGGTTTTCCAGGTGACCCAGGAGCCGAGCGAGTCGGCATAGTTGGTGGTCAGGAAATCCGGATACATCGCCGCGAAATCGTAGTCCCAGAATGAGACCACGGCGATCATCAGGATCGGCAACAGGAGGAACGCGCCGAGGATCAGCGCCAGCGGTGCCGCCTGGAGATAGGGTGCGACGCCGGCAAAGGAGCGCCTAGGTCTGGCCGGCTTCGCAGACGTAACGTGCGTGGATTGTTCGAGCGCTACTGCCATCTATCTCTCGGTCCAAGTCGGCGATGCGACTGAGGGGTGTTCCCTTCTCCCCGTGTGGGAGAAGGTGGCCGAGCGAAGCTCGGTCGGATGAGGGGTGTTCCAGCTTGGCACCAACAGTGCTCCGTCCAGCACCCCTCAACCGTCTTGGCGCTGCGCGCCAATCCACCTTCTCCCACAAGGGGAGAAGGCAGAGGGCATCAAGCAGCGATGAACTCGTTCCAGCGCTTTACCATATAGCGGTCCTCGTCCATGACCGAGTTCCAGCAGGCGACCTTGCCCATGCGCTCTTCGAACGAGCCGCCGTCACGCACGGCGCCTGCCTTTTCCATGACCTTGCCGTCCGGCGACAGGATATCGCCCTTTGCTGGCTTACCTTCGATCCAGTAGCCCCATTCGTCCTCGGACATGAACTTCTTGGCCGACACCATGTTGGCCGAGTAGTAGCCCTGGCGATTGAGGTAGCCGCCCACCCAACCGGACGTGTACCAGTTGATGTATTCATAGGCGGCATCGAGTTCGGCGCCGGAGAGATGGGCTGCCAGGCCAAGCCCGCCACCCCAGGACCGGTAGCCTTCCTTGAGCGGCTGGAACCGGCACGCGATGCCCTTGGAGCGGACCGCGGCCACGGCCGGCGACCACATCGACTGGATCACCACTTCGCCTGAAGCCATCAGGTTGACGCTTTCGTCGAAGGACTTCCAGAAGGCACGGAACTGGCCGTCCTGCTTGGCCTTGATGAGGAAATCGATCGTCTTGTCGATCTCCTCCTTGGTCATGTTGCCCTTGTCGGCATATTTGATATTGCCAGTGGCTTCCATGATCATCGCCGCATCCATGATGCCGATCGACGGGATGTTGAGGATGGCTGTCTTGCCCTTGAAGGCCGGATCCATGATGTCGGCCCAGGTGGTGATGTCACGGCCGACGAGGTCGGGGCGGATGCCGAGCGTATCGGCATTGTAGATCGTCGGCACCATGGTGAACCAATTGGTCGGCGCCTTGGCGAATACCTTGCTGTCCTGCGCCTCGACGTAACCGACCGTGTGCGGCGCGGTGCCCTGGGCGATGACGCTGTCCGGCGTCAGCTTGCCGGTTTTGAACAGCGGCACGAGCTCGTCGTAGTATTTCAGCTTGGTGACATCCATCGGCTGCAGGACGCCTGTCGGAAACACCTTCTT
The DNA here is from genome assembly GCF_040317735.1 of Mesorhizobium sp. M1399. NCBI lineage: Bacteria > Pseudomonadati > Pseudomonadota > Alphaproteobacteria > Hyphomicrobiales > Phyllobacteriaceae > Mesorhizobium > Mesorhizobium sp. M1399. The sequence continues at coordinate 245,252 of NZ_JAMYKZ010000001.1, read as the reverse complement.
GCAGATCCAGTATTCGATATCGGCGATGTCGTAGCTGTCGGGTTGCGTTACCGCGCGCTGGGCGGCGGCATCGGAATCGGTTGCCGTCATCTCCAGCGTGATGCCGAGATCCGCCTTGCACTTGTCGGCGATGGCATTGAGGTTGGACACGCCGGTGCCGAACTGGCGCAACGTGATGTTCGATTGCGCCCAGATGGTCGGAAAGCCTGATATGGCGCCGGAACCGGCGGCAAAACCGACGGCGGCGGCGCCTGTCTTGAGCAGCGAGCGACGCGATATTCCAGTCTTCTTGTCTGTGGTGTTGGTCATGTTCAGTTCCCCTGTTTTGGTTGGTTATGCTGGATTTCAGGAATCGAGACGGCCAAGGACGATCGCGTCCTCGGCGTCCCAGGCGATCGGCACTGCGTCGCCGACGGCAACCGGGCTGGCGAAGAAGCTGGTGTCGTCGACGATCACCGTGAAATCCTCGATGCCCGCGCCATTGACCGAGAGCTTCACGGTCGAACCGCGGTACTCGACGTTTGAAACGATGCCGGTGAAGCCGAGCCCCGCCGCCGGCGGCTCGCCGATCCGCACGTGGTCGGTGCGAATGGCGATGTCGATGGGCTCCCCGGTCGCCCTGCCCTGCCCGCTGGCGGCGAGCGTGACACCGCCGGGCACATCGAAAACAACCATGCCGTCACGACTACCGGTGACGCGGCCGGAGATGACATTGTGGTCGCCCATGAAACGAGCGACGAAGGCCGTGGCCGGCCGCTCGAACACCGTGCGAGGGTGCGCCGCCTGCTCGATACGGCCGTCGTTCATGACCACGATCAGGTCGGCCAGCGCCATCGCCTCTTCCTGGCTGTGGGTGACGTGGACGAAAGTGATGCCGAGCGACGTCTGCAGCTTCTTCAGTTCGGCCCGCATGCGGATCTTCAGGAACGGATCGAGCGCCGAAAGCGGTTCGTCGAGCAACAGCGCCTCGGGATCGGTGATCAGTGCGCGCGCAAGAGCAACGCGCTGCTGCTGGCCGCCCGAAAGCTGCGCCGGACGGCGGCTGGCATATGCCTCCATCTGCATCAGCTTCAGCATGTCGAGTGCCTTGGCGCGGCGCTCCTCCTTGCCGACGCCTTTCATCTTCAGGCTGAACGCGACATTGTCGATCAGGTCGAGATGCGGAAACAGCGCGTAGGATTGGAACATCATGGCAGTGCCGCGCCTGGCCGGCGGCAGGTCGGTGACCACTGTGTTGCCGAGCCGCACATCGCCGCTCGATATGCTCTCGTGCCCGGCGATCATGCGCAGCGTCGAGGTCTTGCCACAGCCGGACGGACCGAGCAGGCAGCAATAGGTTCCCGCAGGGATTTTCAGGCTGATGCCTTCGACGGCAGTCGTCGCGCCATAGACTTTCGAAACGGACACAATGTCGATTTCGGCGGCTTTGGACATCCAGCTTCCCCTTTGGTCGGATTAGCCAAAGCATCATGCGTGCCAGTTCCGCGCCGCCGCACCAACCGACTGAATCCTCGAAGAAATCAGGGCTGCATCGACATGGCTGCCGATATGGCATCCTTGTGCAATGCACAAATTATAGGCGATCGCCGCCGATCCTCGCAAAAATCGCATGCAATCTTTTTCATCCCTGTATTCACTTTGTCTCTCGTCCAAGCGATGCGATTCAGGGTAGAAGTACGCAGGATCCCCGCCATGAACATTGCCGACCAGACTTTCCCTGCTATCGAGGCCGCCAACGAGGATCGCGCGCAGGCGATCCGCGACCAGTTGCGCGACGCGATCGTCGATCGCCGGCTGGCGCCCGGAACCAAGCTTTCCGAAGGCGAAGTCGGCACGCTGTTCGATGTCAGCCGCACCGTGGCGCGCGCCGCACTGCAGATGCTTTCCTTCGAGGGATTGGTGCGCACCGAGCGCAATCGCGGCGCCTTCGTCGCCAATCCGTCGCCGGAGGAAGCGCGGCAGGTCTTTGCTTCGCGCCGGCTGATCGAACCCGGCATCGCGATTGCCGCCGCCGGGCGGATGACGCCGGCGCATGTCGCCGCGTTCAAGGCCCAGCTCGACGAAGAAGGCCGTTTCATCGCCGAACGCGGACCGAACGCAAGGCGATCGGAGATCAAGGCGTCGGGGGATTTTCACCTGCTGCTGGCGTCGGTCGCGGGAAACGTCATCCTGCAGCGCTTCATGGAGGAATTGGTCGCTCGTTCATCTCTGGTGATCGCGCTCTATGGCCGCTCGGGTATCTCGAGCTGCGGCCACAACGAGCACACGCAGATCCTCGAGGCGCTGGAAAATGGCAATGCCGAACGCGCCAGCGCGCTGATGCTGCACCACATCGACCATATCGAGGCCGACCTCGATTTGCGCGTCAGGAGCGGCCCGGCACTCAGGCAGGCGCTCGAGTTCTGAGATCGCGTCAACGCACGATCCTCACGCACATCGGCGTGCCAATGCCGATGGATCGGCCGGTGTCGGTCAGCCGGCCGGTTGCGGCATCACGGGCGAAAATCGAGATGCGGTCGGCATTCTGGTTGGCCGAGAACAGATGGCCGCCCGAGGGCGTCAGTGCCAGATTGCGCGGCGTGGCACCGCCGCAAGGCGTATAGTCGACAAGGGCAAGCCTGCCGGTTTGCTGGTCGATCGAAAACACGGCGATGCTGTCATGGCCGCGATTGGAGCCGTAGAGAAAGCGGCCGTCGGGCGAGATCTGGATGTCGGCACAGTGATTGCCGTCGCGTGCCTCGGCCGGCACGGCCGGCTTGCTGTCGACCACTGTAAGCTTGCCTGATGCTTCGTCCAGCGCCAGCGAGACGACCGTCGAATCCAGTTCGTTCATGACGAACACGAAGCGGCCGCCCGGATGCAGCGCGAGATGGCGCGGACCTGCGCCGGGCGCAAGCGCCGACTCGGCCAGTTTGGTCAGGCTGCCGTCTGAGCCGATGCGGTAGGACACCAGCCGGTCGATGCCGAGGTCGGCGACGATCGCAACACCGCCGGCAATCGTCTCGGTTACGCTATGGGCATGCGGCCGCTCCTGGCGTGCGAGGTCTGGTCCGGTCCCGCTATGGGCGACGCTCGACAATGGCGCGGTCAGGCCGCCATCGTCGCGCAGCCCGAAGACCACGACCGAGCGATCGGGGCCACCCTCGCCCATGCCGTAATTGGCGACCAATAGCTTCGTCCGGTCGCGCGTGATGGTGTTGTGCGCCGTTATGCTGCCCAGCGTCGGCTGCTTATTGATGTAGGACAGCGTGGCGGCCTGCCTGTCGAAACGGTAGGCCGAGACCACGCCTTCGCGCCAGGTGAACACTTCGGAATTGGCGTAGATGTAGGAGCCATCCGGCGTCACCGACAGGAAGGTCGGATTGTCGATGCCTCCCGTCTCGGCCAGTTTCTTCGTCTCCAGCGCCCCCTCGTCGAAACTATAGACGCCCAGCCCGACGCCGCGCGCGCCCTGAAAATATGGGGCGTCGCGATTGAGGCTGCCGACGAAAACCAGACAGGCATTCTGCATCATTTCCTCCTGTTCCGCCGGCGTTGGCCGCCGCGGATCGCAGCAAAATTTCGCCGAGACTCGCTTGCAACACAACCCCATATGTGAAAATACTATTCACAAAAGAAGATTGACGGGAGGATCGATCATGCATTTCGCTGGTCTGCGGCGCGCCCTGATGGACGATTCCCGCTGCCCGGGAAAGTCGTCATGAGCGGTTTCGCGCCAACCGTGGGCGTGGCATCGACACACCCCGCCAACATGCCGAAGGAACACGCCGACCTTCCCGTCTGGAACGCGGAGAACTGGTTCTACGAAGACTGGCCGGTCGGCCAGAAGATCCGTTCGCTGCGCCGGACCATTGCCGAGGGCGACAGCCATCTCTTCAATACGCTGGTGCTCGACATCCATCCATACGTGCAGGACCAGATGTTCGCCGAAACGGAAGGCATCTTCGGCAAGCGGCTGGTCGCCGGCGCCTTCGTGTTCTCGGCCGGGCTCGGGCTCGTCGCCACCAATTGCATCAACGCCTTTTCGTATGGCTACGACAAATTGCGCTTCATCAAGCCGGTGTTCATCGGCGACACGATTTATTCGATCCGCTCCAACCTCGACAAGAAGCCGAAATACAAGGAAATGGGGCTGATCCGCGCCAGCTATGAAGTCTTCAAGGGCGAAGGCGAGCTCGTGCTTTATTGCGAGCACCTGCAGACGGTGAAGTACCGCAATCCGGCCGATTTCGCCGGCAAGACGGAGAGATAGGCAATGGCGGCCATTGCCGAACTGCCGCTGACCGGGCTCATCGTCGTCGATATGAGCCAGTTCCTGTCCGGGCCTTACTGTTCACTTAGACTGCTCGACCTCGGCGCCCGCGTCATCAAGATAGAACGGCCGGATGGCGGCGACCTGTCGCGCCGGCTTTATCTCAGCGACACCGAGATCGGTGGCGATTCCACCATTTTTCATGCCATCAACCGCGCCAAGGAAAGCCTTGCCATCGACTTGAAGGACGAGGCCGATCTTGCGGCGCTGCGCGGCCTGCTGGCCAAGGCCGACGTGCTGATCCAGAATTTCAGGCCCGGCGTCATCGAACGCCTGGGCTTCGATTACGAGGCGGTGCGCAAGATTAATCCGCGCCTGGTCTATGCCTCGATCAGCGGCTATGGCGAGGAAGGCCCCTGGGTCAAGCGGCCCGGTCAGGATCTGCTGGCGCAGGCCCGCTCCGGCGTGATGTGGCTGAACGGCGACGAGGACCAGGGGCCGGTGCCCTTCGGGCTGGCCATTGCCGACATGCTGGCCGGCTCCGCCGCCGCGCAAGGCATCCTTGCCGCACTGGTGCGGCGCGGCGTGACCGGCAAGGGCAGCCATGTCGAGACCAGCCTGCTCGAAGCACTGGTCGACTTCCAGTTCGAGGTGCTGACGACGCATCTCAATGACGGACGCCGGCTGCCGCGGCGGTCATCTTTCCGCAGCGCCCATGCCTATCTGTCGGCGCCCTACGGCGTCTATCCGGCCAAGGACGGTTATCTGGCGATCGCCATGACGCCGATATCGAAGCTGGCCGATCTTCTGGGCCTCGAAGAGCTTGCGCCCTACCGCGATCAGCCGTCGACCTGGTTCACCGCCCGCGACGAGATCAAGGCGATCATCGCGCAAAAAATCGCGACCAGGACGGTGGATGAGTGGCTCGGCATCCTCGAGCCCGCCGACATCTGGTGCGCCAAGGTTTTGACCTGGCCGGAAATGATGGCCAGCGAAGGCTTCCAGGTTCTCGACATGCTGCAGACGGTGACGCGCGAGGATGACGTTTCGATCCTCACCACGCGCTCGCCGCTCAGGGTCGACGGCATCCGCGCCAAGGTCGAGCGGGCCGCGCCACGCATCGGCGAGCACAGCGCAAAAATCCGCGAGGAGTTCGGGCTGTGAGCGACGTGACGCTCAAAGGCATGACCTGGAGCCATCCGCGCGGCTATGATCCGATGGTCGCCTGTTCGGCGCTGTGGACGGAACGCACCGGCGTCGCCATCGAATGGGACAAGCGCTCGCTGCAGGATTTCGAATCCTTCCCGGTCGAGGAATTGGCCAGTGCCTACGACCTGATCGTCATCGACCATCCGCATGTCGGCCAGATCACCGCCGAGAATTGTTTGACGCCGCTCGATGTCGCTGGTCGGGAAGGCGAACGTGCAGCACTTGCGGCGGGCAGTGTCGGCCGGTCCTTTCCGAGCTACAACTGGCAAGGCCGGCAGTGGGCGTTTCCGATCGACGCGGCCAGCCAGGTGCAGGCTTGGCGGCCGGACATGCTTTCGGCTGCGCCGGCGAGCTGGGCCGATGCGCTCGATCTGGCCCGGCAAGGCCACGTGCTGTTGCCGCTCAGGCCGCCGCATTCGCTGATGGTGTTCTACACGCTCGCCGGCAATCTCGGCCGGCCCGCCGGTGAAGGCCCAGGCGACCATGTGGACCCGGCAACCGGCAAGCAGGTTTTCGAGATGATGCGCGAGATCGCGGCCCTCGTCGATCCGGCATGCCTTGGCATGGATCCGATCGCGGTTCTGGAGCAAATGGCCGGATCGGGATCACGGATCGCCTGTGCACCGCTGATCTATGGTTATGTCTCCTATGCCATCGCCGGGTTTCGACCCAACCGCCTGGCTTTCGGGGATATCCCGGTCGCGGGCAATGCCGGCCCCAAAGGCTCGGCGCTCGGCGGGACCGGCATTGCGGTGTCAGCTTTTTCGAAGGCCAGGCAGGCGGCCATCGACTTCGCTTCCTGGGTCGCCAGCGGTGACGTGCAGCGCGGCCCTTACGCCTCGGCCGGCGGCCAGCCCGGCCACGCGGCAGCCTGGGAGGATGCCGCCGTCAACGCTGCCACCGGCAATTTCTACAAGGACACCCGAGCCACGCTCGAAGGTGCCTGGGTCAGGCCGCGGCACGACGGCTACATGTCCTTCCAGCAGGCGGCGTCAGATCGCATCAATCTCGGCCTGAGCGAAAGGCACAATGCCGCTCGCGTCGTTGCCGATCTCAATCGCCTGTTTCGGGAAAGCCTTTCGACGCAGGTGTCCGGCGTTGCCGGCGGAGGAGCCTGAAAACAACCGAACGGAGGAGAACATGAACAGCCTGATCCGCGGCCTTATGGCCGCAACCGCACTTGCATCGCTCACGACCATAGCCTGCGCTCAAGACGTTTCGGGCGTGATTGCTGGATTGCCGACCGAACTGAAGGCGCAATATGACGGCGCGCCGCAGAAGATGCTGCCGTCGGCCTGGGACAATTTCATGCCGCCGCCAAAGCCGTGGAAATGGTGCCACTCCGAGTCCTATCAGGGCAATCCGTGGCGCGTCACAGTCACCAAGGAGTTGAAGCGGCTGGTCGACGGGCTGATCGCCGACGGGACGGTGGCAGCGACCCGCTCACTTTGACCGATCTGGAGCGCGCCGGCCGCTTCCTCTACCTCCAGCGCCTGGCCTTCGGCGGCAAGGTCACTGGCCGCAATTTCGGAGTCGACCCGCGCTCCTCGGCGGGCTTCAACCTGACGACCCTTGAGCCGCTCCTGGCCGACGTGCACGACCGGCTTGCGGGCGTCGTGATCGAGCAGCTCGACTGGTCGGCCTTCATCGACCGCTACGACCGGCCGGAGACGCTGTTCTATCTCGATCCGCCCTATTTCGGCAGCGAGAGCGACTATGGCAAAGAGATGTTCGGCCGCGACCAATTCGATGCATTGGCGACGAAGCTGCGAACGTTGAAGGGGCGCTTCATCCTGTCCATCAACGACGTGCCGGAGATCCGCGAGACGTTCGGGGGTTTTGCATTTGACGGCGTCGAGCTGATCTACACGGTCTCGGGCGGCAAGGGACAGCCAGCGCGGGAGCTGATAATCTCTTGATTGCGAGGACCTGAGCTTGTGCGAGCAGTAAGCTGCTCTGAAAGAGGGACTTAAAGAATCAAATTGGAAGGCCTATCCGCACAACCAACGACCCCATATTCACCTGAATTCGTCCATTGGGCAGGTGAACGGGGGGGCATTTGGATCCCTCGGGACGAGCCCGACGCATTCGATGCCATCATTGCGAGCGAAGCCGCAATGCTGCGCAAAGACGCTGCGCAGTGGAGCGCGAGTGCGCACAGCATAGTGGTAGAAGCTGCTGTCCTCGCAAGCGAAGCGATTAACGCCTACGCTGGTGTGTTAAACGGAAAGTATTTCGTAGGCATCAGCGCCGCGGTGATCATATTTTTGTACGGGGAATGCGGCAAAGCTATCGGTCTCACCGAGCGGCCGTTTTCAGCAGAAAACAAGAGAAGATGGTCGATAACAGCACATGCGGCTGTGTCGGTAGCAAGGTTCCACGAGTTTGCTCACATAGTGAATGGGCACCTAGATCTCCGGAGCCACGTCGGGCGCGACGCTCTCTCGGGGCTGGATAACCAAACGCTCGAATATGATGCTGACAGCTATGCCGCGCAGGCGCTTTTTTCCCGAATTGCCGGTGCTGAAGCCGAGGGACGACGAGAGGACGGTAGCCAGATTTGGCGGTGGCCAGAATCCAATCGCTTTGGCAACCAAACCCAGCAAATGAGCATTCTAGGAGCAGCTATATATCATTATTTTGATACGTTCGTGAAGTTCAGGGGTGGGCGGAAACCCGGATGGGAGGGCGATTTTGCCCTCGCAGCGCAACACCCGTACCCTCCTTTGGAAACTCGTCTTCATACAATGTTTGTCACTGTGGCAACGCATCTGCAGGGGTTCGACCTCTCTGACACGGAGAGGCAAATTGCAATCCGGTCGATGACCGATAGTGTGGTCGAAACCGCCACCAACCTTGGGCAGCGGGAAGAGCGGTTCCAAGAATTGGTAGCTCGCCCGATCGGCCCAGCACAGGAGTACAACAAAATGCTCGAAAGAAACTGGAAAGCCAGAATACGGCCAGCTCTACAGCCATTCGCTAGGGGACGCCTAGCAGGTTCGCCATTTGACCCGAACCGGCACAAATAAATTGACATCTCGAACCCCGATCAGCGACCGGGCGTGGAAGCGTGTCCAAGGATGTCTCGTCGCAGAGATTTTCAAGAGCCAGGGCGAGTGAGCCTTTCAACGGTTTCGATGATAGCCTTGGCTAACGCCTCACCCTCATGGATGGGCTCGGGGCCATAAAGCAGAAACACGGCTTCGACGCTCGGCAGCACGCCGGCAGGGCACGTCTCTATACCATACGCCCAGGCGTTCTCGACGTTCTCGTGAGCTTCCATGCCTCGCAAACGCGCGCACGGTGGTTTTGTTGCGCGGGCCGGCCCGGAATCACGGTTTCCGCCTTCGTTTCGATCGGCGGTTCGGTCGGACCGCTGCCGGTACCGGGGCTGGTGCCATGCGTCGCGGTGCTGACCTTGCTGGTGGCGCTGGTGCTGGCGCGCACGCCATACGGCCGCCGTCTCTACGCCCTCGGCAGCAATCCAGGTGCTGCGCCGCTGGCGCTGATCGATCCAGTCCGCATGTGGACGGTCACCTATGCCGCGAGCGCCTTCTTCGCCGCCGCGGCCGGCGTGCTGCTGCTCGGCTTCACCGGCTCTGCCTATGGTGATGTCGGCCAACCCTATCTGTTCCAGACGATTGCGGCAGTGGTGGTCGGCGGCGCCGCCCTTGTCGGCGGCCGCGGCAGCTATTTCGGCACCATTGCCGGCGTGCTGGTGCTAACGGAGATCAACACGCTGCTGATCGGCCTCGGCTTCCGACCCTCGATCGTGCAGGCGGCACTTGGCCTGGTCATCGTGCTCCTGGTTTCGCTCTACGGCCGCGAGCGGCACGTGTCGGCGACGATCTGAGCCGCTTACAACCTCCACAGCCGCTTGGCGTTGCCTGACAGCAGTTTTTGCCGCTCATCGGCGCTGGCACCGCTGAGCAGCGCGTGCGTTGCCGCAATCCAGGTCGCAAGCCCGCCGCCGAGCGTGCAGACCGGCCAGTCGCTGCCCCACACGACGCGGTCCCAGCCGAAGCATTCGATGGTGTGCTCGACGTAGGAACGCAGCGTTTCGACAGTCCAGGATCCGGCATCCGCATACGCGACCACACCAGAAATTTTGCCGACGACGTTCGGGCGCCGCGCGATCTCCGCCATATGCTCGCGCCAGGGGTGCTCGGCACCGCCCTTGATGTCGGGCACGCCGCAATGGTCGAGCACGAACTGCACATCCGGCGCGAGATCGGCGAGTGCGATCGCCTTGGGGATCTGGTGCGGCAGAACGACAAGATCGAAGGTCAGGCCGCTGCCGGCTAGCCGCTTGATGTTTTCACGAAACAGCGCGCCCTCCGACAGCTCATCGGGCATGACGTGCAGCACACGGCGAAAGCCCTTGACGAAAGGATCTGCGCGCTGCGTTTCCAAATAAGCGGCAAAGCCGGGCTCCTCCGGACGGCAGGAGGCAATCGCTCCCCTCAGCAAACTGCCCTTTTGCCGCGAGAGCGCTTTGACATGGCCGGTTTCGGCCTCGATATCGGCTGGATCGACATCGACCTCCATATGGAACGCGCCGTCGATGCCAGCGCGACGGGCCTGGACTGCATATTCGTCGTAGGGGAAATCGCGGTTGAGCGCCGGCACGCCGGCCAGCCATGGATAGCGCAGGGCGGACTGGTCGATCAGGTGCAGATGGGTGTCGAAGATCATGGCGGCGCGCTCCTCCTTCGCGAGTTCGAGATCATCTCACGGAGAAATTCTTCATTCAAATAAGAATTCATCGCGATTGCTTGACAGTCGATCCCGCCAGTTGCGACAGCTTTTCGGTCGCTGCCAGCAACAGCTCTATGGTCCTGGTGATGTCGGGCGCCTTGGGTGCGTTGACCAGGGTAATGTAGGGGATCGACAGTGCGGCGATCGCCTTGCCGTCCGAGCCGAGAACGGGCGTCGACAGGTTGAACACGCCGGCCGTCTGCATCGACGCCATCATCTCGTAGCCGCGTTCACGAATCTGGTCGAGGCGGGCGAAAAACTCTGGCGATTGCGGTGGCTTGTCGGTGCTGCGCAGATGTTCGGAGATCATCATCTGCCGCTCTTCCGACGGGCGGAACGCCAGCAGCACATGGCCGGACCCGGTGTCGAACAGGCTGATGTGCGAGCCGACGCGGATAGAGATGCCCCAGTAATCCGGCGCCTCCTGCTGGGCAATAACCACCGCGGAGCCGCGATCGAAGACGACGAGCTGGTTTGCCTGCTGTGAGGTTTCGGCCAGCTCGCGCATCAGCGGCGTCGCATAGGAAACCAGCCGGCGCACCGGCGCGTGCAGCTGCGCCAGGCCAAACAGCTTGAGCGTCAGCGAATAACGGTCGCCATCAGGACGCGTGACGTAGCCGCGCCGCACCAGCCGATCCAGCATGCGATAGAACTCATTCGGGCTGCGGTCGAGTTTCTTGGCGATTTCCGCCTGCGTCAGGCCGCCGTCGACGCCGGCCAGCAGCTCGAGGATGTCGAGCCCCTTGTCCAGCGCCGGGGCTCGATAGCGGTCGTCTTCCTCGTCCTCTGCCATTGCGCCTCTCCAGTGAATTTCACTTTTCATATACGCAACAGCGTTGCTTCCGAAAGAACTTTCGGCTTGACGATCCTATGAATATTTTGTTTGTATATGAATGAAGCTGCTGATCGACCTCGCTACGCGATCGATGCAGGCTCTTTGGGAGGATACCAATGACGAAACTGCTTTGCGGCCTGTCGGCCGGCGTAACGCTACTCGCATTTGGTGCTAGTGCTGCCCTTGCTGCCGAACTGCCCGGCAAATTCGACGGCGTCACCATCGACGCCAAGCTGATCGGCGGCCAGCAATATGAAGGGCTCTACGCGCGGATCGGCGAATGGGAAAAACTGACCGGCGCCAAGGTCAACGTGATCTCGAAGAAGAACCACTTCGAGCTCGACAAGGAGATCAAGTCGGACATCGCCTCCGGCAGCATCAACTGGTGCGTCGGCTCGAACCACTCGTCCTTCGCGCCGCAATATCCTGATATCTACACCGATCTCAACAAGCTGCTGCCGAAGGAGGAGATCGACGCCTTCGTGCCGTCGACGATCAAGGCCTCGACGCTCGAGGGCAAGCTGGTCATGCTGCCGCGCGCGCAATTCGACGTCTCGGCGCTCTATTACCAGAAGAGCCTCTACCAGGACGAAGCCAAGAAGGCCGCCTACAAGGCCAAGTACGGCAAGGAGCTGACACCGCCCGACACCTGGGACGAGGTCGCCCAGCAGGCGGAATTCTTCGCCAGCCCGCCCGATTTCTATGGCACCCAGTTCGCCGGCAAGGAAGAGGCGATCAACGGCCGTTTTTACGAGATGCTGATCGCCGACGGCGGCGAATACCTCGACAAGGATGGCAGGCCCGCTTTCAACTCGGAGGCCGGCGTGCACGCGCTCGACTGGTTCGTCAATCTCTACAAGGCCAAGGCGGTGCCGGCCGGCACCACCAACTATCTGTGGGACGATCTCGGCCAGGGTTTTGCCTCGGGCACCGTCGCCATCAACCTCGATTGGCCTGGCTGGGCAGGCTTCTTCAACGATCCAAAGTCGTCGAAGGTCGCCGGCAATGTCGGCGTGAAAGTGGCGCCGAAGGGATCGGCCGGCATTCGCACCGGCTGGTCGGGGCACCACGGGTTTTCGGTCACCGAAAACTGCGCCAGCAAGGAAGCGGCCGCTTCGCTGGTCTGGTTCCTGACCAATGAGGACAGCCAGAAGCTCGAGGCGGCAAGCGGACCTCTGCCGACCCGCACGGCGGTGTGGGACTGGGACATCCAGCAGGCGGCAAACGATCCTTACAAGAAGGAAGTGCTGGCGGCTTTCCAGGAAGAGGCAAAGCACGCTTTCGCCGTGCCGCAGACACCTGAATGGATCGAAATCTCCAACGCCGTCTATCCCGAATTGCAGGCCGCCATCCTTGGCGACAAGACCTCCAAGCAGGCGCTGGACGACGCTGCCGCCAAGGCCACCCAGATCCTCGAGGACGCCGGCAAGCTTTGACCATTCTCCCAAGGGGGCGCCGCGCTCATTGAAGAGCGGCGCCCCCGAACTTTTTTCGAACCATGCGCAACCCGCTTTGTCTTGATCCCAGCTCGCCGATGGCGGGCTTCGGTGTCCGGGCACCAACCAGAACCGGATCGCCATGAAAGGCTGGAGACCCTCGCCACCATTGCTGCTCCTGCTGCCGGCGGTGATCGTGCTGGCGGCCGTGGTGGTGGTGCCGTTGCTGCTGTCGCTCTACTCCAGCTTCACGCCGTTCCGGCTGACCAGGCCTGAGACGTTCTGGGTCTTCATCGGCGCCCGCAACTACGTCACCATCCTGACCAGCCGCGATTTCTGGATCGCCTTTGCCCGTACTGTGGTGCTGCTGACGGTGGCGCTCAACCTGGAAATGCTGATCGGGCTCGGGCTGGCCCTGCTGGTGGAGAAAGCCTCGCGCGGCCAGCGGCTCCTGCGCACCATCATGATGTTTCCGATGATGTTTTCGCCGATCCTCGTCGGCTTCCAGTTCAAGTTCATGTTCAACGACAATATCGGCCTGGTGAACAACGCCCTGCAGGCGCTCGGCCTGACCGATCGCGCCATCCCGTGGCTGATCGACGGCAATCTCGCCTTCATCGCCATCCTGACCGCCGAGATCTGGTCGTCGACTTCGGTGTTCGCGATCCTCATCCTGGCCGGGCTGCTGGCGATGCCGCGCGAACCGGTCGAGGCGGCCCGCGTCGACGGCTGCACGCCATGGCAGACATTCCGCTATGTCACCTGGCCGTTCATCATGCCGTTTGCCTTCATCGCCATGACCATCCGCTCGCTCGACGTCGCGCGCGCCTACGACATCGTCAAGATCATGACCGACGGCGGCCCTGCCGGCCGCACCGAGCTGGTCTGGACGCTGGTCGCCCGCACCGCCTATGGCGATGCCAAAATGGGCATGGCCAATGCCATGGCCTATTTCTCGATCCTGCTGTCGATCCTGTTCACCGTCTATTTCTACCGCAAGCTCGCCGCGGCGCGCACGCAGATCGCGGCGGAGTGGTGAGGATGGACCAGAACAGCCTGCATCGCGCCGGCAACAAAGCGCTTCGGATCGTCCATGGCATCGGGCTGTTCCTGGCCATGCTGGTCATCTGCCTGCCCGGCATCTGGATCGTGCTGTCGTCGCTGCGGCCGACTGTCGAGATCATGGCCAAGCCGCCGGTGTGGATTCCGCAGCAACTCTCGCTCGATGCCTACGTCGCCATGTTCAGCGGCGTCGGCAAGGGCGGCATTCCGGTGCTCGACTATTTCCGCAATTCGCTGATCATCTCGGTGACCTCGACGCTGATCGCCATCGCCATCGGCATGGCGGGCGGCTATGCCTTTGCGCGCTATCGCTTCCACGCCAAGTCGGCGATGTTTCTCGGCCTGATGCTGACGCGCACGGTGCCCGGCATCGCACTGTCCCTGCCGCTGTTCTTCGTCTTTGCGCGGCTCGGCATCATCGACACGCATTTCGGGCTGATCCTGGTCTATGTCGCGCTCAATGTGCCCTTCACCATCTGGCTGATCGACGGCTTTTTCCGCCAGGTACCGAAAGACCTTGCCGAGGCGGCGCAGATCGACGGCTGCACGCGCTGGCAGGCCTTCTGGCAGGTCGAGTTTCCGCTCGCCGGGCCCGGCATCGCCTCGGCCGGAATCTTTGCCTTCCTCACCTCGTGGAACGAGTTCGCGCTGGCCTCGCAGCTGACACGCTCGATTAACTCCAAGACCCTGCCGGTTGGCCTGCTCGACTATACGGCCGAATTCACCATCGACTGGCGCGGCATGTGCGCGCTCGCCGTGGTCATGGTCATACCGGCGCTCACGCTTACCTTCATCGTCCAGAAACACCTCGTCGGCGGCCTCACTTCCGGCGCGGTGAAAGGCTGACATGGCAACCGTATCGCTCAAGAATCTCACCAAAAGCTACGGCCCGGTGGCGGTGGTGCACGGCATCGATCTCGAGGTCGCCGACCGCGAGTTCATCGCGCTGGTCGGGCCGTCCGGTTGCGGCAAGTCGACAACCCTGCGCATGATCGCCGGCCTCGAGGCGATCAGCGACGGCGTCATCGAGATCGGCGGCCGCATGGTCAACGACCTGCCGCCGCGCTCGCGCAACATCTCGATGGTGTTCCAGTCCTACGCGCTCTATCCGCATATGACGGTGCGCGAAAACCTCGGCTTCTCGCTCAAGATCGCCGGCGCCGCGAAAGAAGAAATGGACCGTCGCGTCGCCGAAGCGTCCGGCATTCTCGGCCTCGACCAGTTGCTCGACCGCCGGCCGTCGCAGCTGTCCGGCGGACAGCGCCAGCGCGTGGCCATGGGCCGCGCCATCGTGCGCGATCCCGATGTCTTCCTGTTCGACGAGCCACTTTCCAATCTCGACGCCAAGCTTCGGACGCAGATGCGCACCGAGATCAAGAAGCTGCACGCCAAGGTCAAGTCGACGGTGATCTACGTCACCCATGACCAGGTCGAAGCGATGACATTGGCGGACCGCATCGTCATCATGCGTGACGGTTTTATCGAGCAGGTCGGCACACCCGACGAGGTGTTCCGCCGGCCGCAGACACGCTTCGTCGCGGGCTTCATCGGCTCGCCACCGATGAACCTGCATGAGGCGGTTGTCGACGACGGACAGCTGCTGTTCGCCAGCGGCGAGAAGCTGCCTCTGCCCAGCCAGTTCAAAGCCAATGTCGAAACCGGCGACAAGGTCGTGTTCGGCCTCAGGCCCGACGACATCTATCCGACCGGACACGGCATCAGCTCCGGCGAAGATGTCGACGTCCACCAGGTCGAGTTGCCGGTGACCGTCACCGAGCCGCTCGGCAATGAGACGCTGGTGTTCGCCGAATTCAACGGCAGCGACTGGGTATCACGGATGCTCAATCCAAAGCCGCTCAAAGCCGGCGACCGGGTCAAGATGAGCCTGGACCTGTCGCAGGCCCATCTGTTTTCTGCTGAAACGGGCAAGACATTGCGAGGTTAAAATCATGGCAAAGATCGAGAAAGTCGAACTGCGCATGGTCGACTTGGTGCCTAAGGTCAAGCGCACCGATGCCATCCAGAGTTTTGTCAGCCAGGAAACACCGATCGTCACCATCACCGATGCCGACGGCGCGGTCGGCTCCGGCTACAGCTACACGATCGGCACCGGCGGCTCGTCGGTGATGCGACTGCTGGCCGACCACCTTGCGCCGCGGCTGATCGGCCGCGACGCCGACATGATCGAGGCGGTCTGGCGCGAGTTGGAGTTCGCCACCCATGCCACGACGATCGGCGCGATCACGGCAATCGCGCTGGCGGCCATCGACACTGCTCTTTGGGACCTGCGGGCGAAGAAACAGAGACTGCCGCTGTGGAAGCTGGCCGGCGGCGCCAAGGACCGCTGCCCGCTCTACACGACCGAAGGCGGCTGGCTGCATATCGAAACCGAGGCGCTGGTCGAGGATGCGCTGGCCGCCAAGGCCAAGGGTTTTCGCGGCTCGAAGGTCAAGATCGGCAAGCCGCACGGTTCCGAGGATCTTACTCGGCTGACGGCGGTGCGCCGGGCGGTTGGAGACTCCTACGAGATCATGACCGACTGCAACCAGGGCTTTTCGGTCGACGAGGCAATCCGCCGGGCCGAACGCTTTCGCGACCTCGACCTCGCCTGGATCGAGGAACCGTTGCCGGCCGACGACATTGACGGCCATGTGCGGCTGTCGAGTGCGACGTCGACGCCGATTGCGGTCGGCGAGTCGCTCTATTCGATCCGGCATTTCCGCGAATATATGCAGAAGGGCGCGTGTTCGATCGTGCAGGTCGATGTCGGCCGCATCGGCGGCATTACGCCGTGGCTGAAGGTCGCGCACGCGGCCGAGGCGTTCGACATCCCCGTCTGCCCGCATTTCCTGATGGAACTGCATGTCAGCCTGACATGCGCCGTTCAGAACGGCAGATATGTCGAGTATATTCCCCAGCTCGACGAGCTGACCGGCAAGAAAATGCGTATCGAGGACGGGCATGCATTGGCGCCGGACGAGCCCGGCATCGGCATCGACTGGGACTGGGATGCGATCAAGGCGAAGAGCATCGCGGAATTCACCACGACGATAGTGAAATAGGAGGCGGACATGCAGCGAATGGGAATGGTGCTCGGCCTCAAGCCGGAGAAGGTCGCTGAGTATGTGCGGCTTCACGCCGCCGTCTGGCCGGACGTCCTCAAGATGATTTCCGCCTGCAACATCAAGAATTATTCGATTTATCTGAGGGAGCCGGAGCACCTTTTGTTCAGCACCTTCGAGTACCACGGCACCGACTATGCCGCCGACATGGCCAAGATGGCCGCCGATCCCACGACGCAGGAATGGTGGGCGCTGTGCATGCCATGCCAGGAGCCGCTGCCGACCCGCAAGGAGGGCGAGTGGTGGGCGTCGATGGACGAAGTCTTCCATTATGACTGATGACATTTTCGATCCTGCCTCGCTCTCCCAGGCCTGGGCACAGCCGTCAAAGCCCAGGCCGATCGTGATTTTCGGCGCCGGCTCGATCGTCGGCGATGCGCATTTCCCGGCCTATGGGAAGGCCGGTTTCCCGGTTGCCGGGCTTTTCGACCCCGACCTGGCCAAGGCCGAAAAACTGGCGCAGAAATGGGGCGTCACCGCTTACCGGTCGGTCGAGGAAGCTGCTGCGATCAAGGACGCCGTCTTCGATCTGGCGACACCGCCGGCCTATCATGCCGGCGTGCTCAGGGCGCTGCCCGATGGTGCGGTGGCACTGATCCAGAAGCCGATGGGCAGCAATCTCACCGAGGCGACCGAGATCCTCGAAATCTGCCGCTCCAAAGATCTCAAAGCGGCAGTGAACTTCCAGCTCCGCTTTGCACCGATGATGCTGGCGCTCAGGGATGCGATCGCCAAGGGCTGGTTGGGCGACGTGGTCGATTTCGACGCATGGCTGGCGCTGGCGACACCCTGGCAGCTCTGGGAATTCCTGTTGCAGGCGCCGCGCGTCGAGATAGCCATGCATTCGATCCATTATCTCGACCTGATCCGGCAATTACTCGGCGACCCCAAGGGGGTTCACGCCAAGACGCTCGGCCACCCCGGCCACAAGGTTGCGCAAACGCGCACCAGCGCGATCCTCGACTATGGCGACACGGTGCGCTGTGCGCTGTCAATCAACCACGATCACAAATTCGGCCGAAAACACCAGGCCTGCGAATTCCGCATCTGCGGCACCGAGGGCGCCGCTTACCTCAAATTAGGCGTCAACCTCGACTATCCGCGCGGCGAGCCGGACATCCTCGAAATCTACCCCAAAGGCGGCAAGGACTGGATTGCGGTTCCACTCGTCGGCGCATGGTTTCCGGACGCCTTTGTCGGCCGCATGGCCAATGTCCAGCGCTACGCATCGGGCGAGGACGCCGAGTTTGTCAGTTCCGTCGAGGACGGCTGGAACACTATGGCGCTGGTCGAAGCCGCCTACCAATCGAGCGCGGCGCCGGCAACACCGATAGCGGCGAGGCCCTGACATGGAGCAGACTGTCTATTTCGAGGACTACCAGATCGGCTCGTCGCGCATGACCAGCGGGCGCACCATCACCGAGACCGACTTCGTCGTCCATGCCGGCCATACCGGCGATTTCTTTCCCCACCACATGGACGCCGAGTTCATGAAGACGACGCCGTTCGGCCAGCGCATCGCCCACGGCACGCTGGTCTTTTCGGTCGGCGTCGGGCTGACGGCGAGCGTCGTCAACCCGGTCGCCTTCTCCTATGGCTACGACCGCCTGCGCTTCATCAAGCCGGTGTTCATCGGCGATACGATCAAGACCCGCGCCACCATCTCGGCCAAGGAAGACGACCCGAAGCGGCCCGATTCAGGCCGGGTCGTCGAGCGCTGCGAGGTGATCAACCAGCATGGCAACGTGGTGCTGGTCGCCGACCACATCTACATCGTCGAGCGTCGCGACAAGCCGAGCAGGGCCTCGACGGACGGCCCCGAAACCTGAAACAAAAAAACCGCCTTGCGGCGGGTCCTCGGTGCGAATCAGCACCATACGCAAATTAGTAGCATAGCTGCCGGCACAAAGCAAGAACAAAATGTGGCGCTGTCCGCAAAAAAATGCCCGTTCCCGCCTTTATCCGCTTGCCGAGATCGCGCTCAAGGCTGCCTGCCCCGGAACGTTAAGGTGGAACTGTCGGCAGGCAGCGGATGGTGCCGGCATCGGAAATTGGTCACACCCGGTTGACCGGATATACCGCCTTGCCGCCGCGCAGGACCGCTGCGACGTCGGCAAACACCTTGTTGCGAACCTCCGCGTAAGATTGCGTCGAGTAGTGCGCCGCGTGTGGACTGACCAGGACGGTGTCCAGCGCCAGCAGCGGATTGTCGGGCGAAGGCGGCTCCTGCTCGAACGTGTCGATGCCCGCGCCTGCCAGATGGCCGCGCCGGATCAGATCCGCCAACGCGACCTCGTCGACGAGGCCGCCGCGGGACACGTTAATGAATATCGCTCCTTCCTTCATCCGCGACAGGGCATCCGCCGACATGATGTTTCTGGTCTCCGGTGTCGCTGGAACGTGCAGCGAGACGATGTCGGCCCTGGCTAGCAGCTCGTCGAAGCCGACCGGTTCGGCACCGCCGGCCGTGATGCGCTCTGCCGGCATATGCGGGTCGTAGGCGATGATATGATAGCCGAAGACCCGCGCCCGCTCGGCAGTCAGGCGCCCGATCTGGCCGAAGCCGATCAGCCCGAGAATCTGCCTGTCCGGCCGCATGATGCCGGCACCGTCGGTCATCGCCGCCCAGCGGCCGGCGCGCACCGCGCTGTCGAACTGCTTCAGCCTGCGCGTCAAGGCCAGGATCAGGGCCATGGCGTGGGTGCTGACTTCCACCAGATTGGCATCCGGCACGTAGGTTACCTGAACACCGGCACGGCTGGCGGCCTCGACATCGATCGAGTCGAGCCCTACGCCGAACCGCCCGATGACCTTGAGGTTCTTCAGTTCGGCCAAAACGCGAGCCGTGATCGGCTCCCGCAATACCATCAATGCGTCGGCGTCGCGGCAGTGTTCGATCAGGGCATCTTCCGTGAGCAGCGTGTTTTCGACAAACTGGGCGTTCAAGCCGTCGAGGTAGCGCAGCTGCTCTTCCTCGACTGACAATACGCCGTCGGTCTTGATGATCTTCATGCCAAACTCTTGCTATGAGGCGTTGCGCGCCGAGACGACACCGGCGGCAAGGCCGGCGCCGAGAAACATCGTGTCGCTGGCCAGCATGTAGAAGCTGATGCCGTGCCGCGACCATTTGCCGATATCATCCGCCGAAGGGCGAAAGATGCCGACGGCCTTGCCGGCCGCGCGCGCTACGGCCGCAATCCTGGTAATCGCGGCATTGAGCTTGTCCTGGCCGGCCGGCCCCATGGCGTCGATCGAGACCGACAGGTCGCCGGGGCCAATGAAGACCACGTCGACGCCGTCGACCTGGACGATGTCGTCGATGTTGGCCAGGCCCTCTGCCGTCTCGACCTGGATGGCGACCGTCAGGACCTCGTTGGCCGATTTGAGGTAGTCCGGAATCCTGTAGCCATAACCGGCGGCGCGGCCCGGGCCGACACCGCGTGCGCCGACCGGCGGGTAACGGCAGGCCATGACCACCATGCGGGCTTGCTCGGCCGTCGAGACGCGGGGTACCAGGACGCCCGACGCGCCGGCGTCGAGCGCGGCCGCCATCCATTCCGGCGTGTGGCCGGGAACGCGCACCATCGCGGGAACCTTGTGGACATCGGCGGCGCGAACCAGATCCTCGAGCCGTTCGCGGCCGATCTGCGAATGCTCCCAGTCGATGCACAGGAAATCGACCCCGCTGGCGGCCGCCACTTCGACCGCCACCGGGTGCGGGATGGCGCAGAACGTGCCGATGAGGCGATCGAGAGAGACACATTTCTTGCGAAAGTCGTACATGAAATCTCCAGAGATTTTTCGGCGTCGGCAAAACCTGTTTGCGCTATGTGGCCCGCGGCAAAGGATGCACGGCTTCCGTCGACATCGGGAAATGCCGGCTGCCGCCTGAAAACGGCGGGAAAGTCTTGTAGTCGGCGCGCATCTCCAGCCGCGCCGGCGACTGCAGGGCGTGCGTCAATGCCGCGGGGCTGTCGAACATGACCCGGTTGCGCTGCATATGGTCGATGCGCGGCCAGGGCAGCGAACCGCACCAATCCAGTCGCGACAGAACCTCGATGTGGCGAATGCCGGGGAAGCCCCGCATCAATTGCGGATGATGCGTCACATAGTGATAGAGCCAGACATTCATGTCCTCGGCCGGCCCGGGATAGTGGACAAGATAGCTGCAGGGGAGTCCCGACGTCTGGACGCCAGCGTCGTCGACGGGAAACGGACGCACGCACATTGCCTGTTGCGTCGGCCTCGAACCGGCGACGCTCGACAGCATACCCGGTGCTGCAAGCGCCTGCAGATGGCCGGACGGCGCCAGCGCCGCCTCCATGTCCGCCAATTCGTCGAAATAAAGCTGGAAGCCAAAGACCGGCGGTGGGCCATCGTTGTTGAACATGTCCGTCGCCACTTCAGGCAGATAGATGTTTGCAAGCGCAAGGCCCGGCGTCGATGCAATCACCCGCCGCACGGCATCAACGTCTTCACCGGTGATGGCCAAATTTGCCTCGCGGTCATCATGGAAGAAAGCAAGATAGGCAAAGCGCATTTGGACACCTGCTGGATCGAGTTCGACTAGATCAAATTCGGAAGAAAGAGAGCGATCTGCGGAAAGAGGACAATCAGCAGGATCAGCAAAAGCGTCAGCGCGATGTAGGGTGCCGCTGACATGGCAACCGTCGTGAGCGATGTGCCTTTCGGCGCAACACCGATCATGATGAACAGCAGCAGACCAAACGGCGGCGTGGTGAAGCCGACCTCGTAGGCGAGCAGCAGGATCAGCCCGAACCATACCGGCTCGTAGCCGAATTGGTGGGCGATCGGCAGGAAGATCGGCAGCGTGATCAGCATCATCGAGACCTGATCCATGAACATGCCGAGCAGCAGGATGACGAGCACCATCATGAGCAGCATGGGATACGGTCCAAGATCATAGCCGACGATGAACTGGATAAAGCCGTTCGAGGCGCCGGAGAAGGCGAATATCTGCGAAAACGTCGTCGAAGCCGAGATGATCAGGAAGGTCATGCCGGTGACCTTCATCGCATCGTCCAGCGACTTCCAGACAACCGACCAGCTGAACCGCCGGTAGACAAACAACAATGCGAACACGGCGGCACAGCCGAGCCCCGCCGATTCCGTCGGCGTCGCTATTCCAAGGATGATCGTGCCAACCACCATGAACACGATGACGCTCATCGGAATGATGTTGACGGCAACCGCCCTCACCTTCTCGGCCGCAGGAACGGCGGGCACCGGATAGTGCGGAGAGGCGTCCGGATCGATCTTCGTCTGTGCGAAGATCAGCGCCGCGTACATGACAACGAGGAGCAGCCCGGGCAAAGCCCCCGCTATGAGCAGCGCGCCTACGTCGATCTGGGCCAGCGAGCCGAGCAAGACGGCCAGCGAGGATGGCGGGATGATGACGGCAAGGCTTCCGGCGCCAAGCACCGGGCCGTAGGCCATATGCGGCTTGTAGCCCCGCTTCAGCATCTCCGGCACCATCAGCGAACCCATCATGCCGGTATTGGCGAGGCTCGAGCCCGACAGCGCGGAAAAGATGGTGCCGGCGGCGAGAACGACATAAGCGAGGCGTCCGCGCAGATTGCCGATGCACAGGTCGAGCGCGTAGATGACCTTCTCGCCGAGGCCGGAGCGGAAGAACAGGCTGCCCATGACAAGAAACATCGGCAGCGGAGCGAGCGCATAGGTCGAGACGGCGTCGGAGAAGTTGGCGACCATCTGCGTCACGCCGATCGAACCGCCGAAGAACAGGTACAGCCCGATCACATTGGTGACGAAGAAAGCGAAGGCGACCGGCAGCCCAAGCCCCATCAACACGAGGATGGTGCCAACAAGCACGGCGAATGGAAACAGCCAGGCCACCGGTCAGAGCCCTTCCATTTCCAGCGGATCGAGCGTGTACAGCGTGTCACGGCCGAGGAGATATCTGAGCCATTCCAGCGCAGAGAGGTAGAAGGCGAGCATGATGGGCAGAAAGACCAGCCATTTCGGCATGTCGAAACTGCGCGTTTCATATTCGCCGCCCGCCACGGCGCTTGTCAGGGAAAACAAGGCGACGCTGCCAAGGTAGAGGCTGACGCCGATGCAGGCGAGATAGACCAGTTTTTCAAGCACCGCCCGAGCCCGCATCGGCAGCGCCTTGCGCAGGAACTCGACGAAGACATGGCCCTTGCTGTGGACCAGCCAGGGCATCGGCAGAAATGCCGCGTAAAGCAGGCCGTATTCCGTCGCCGATACTGCCCAGGCAAGCGGCCTCAGGCCCAGATTGCGGACGCATACATCAGCAACCACCGCGACGATGATGAGGCCAAGCACCACTTTTGCCGTCGCCGCCAACGCAAGGCTCAGCTTCGCAATCGCTGCAAACAATCTGTCCATGTCCGACGACCCTCATGTCCACCGTTGCCCCGCTTTTGCCCAGCTTTGATGGAGGGCTTACAAGGCAGCCTCCGCTCGGCTACTGGAAGAATTTCTTCAACTGATCGATGTTGGTGGGATCGCGTTTGGCCATTCTCGCCCAGCTCGCCTGCGTGGCAGCCGCCAGGAATTTGTCGCGGCCGGCACCGGTCAAGCTGATCACCTTCTGCCCGCCGTCGATCATCGCCTGTGCCTGCTTTTCCGACTCGGCAAGATTGGCGTCATAGCTCGCGCGCTCGTATTCGACGGCCGTGTCGGCAAGCAGCTTCTGCGCCTCGGGCGACAGCGTGTCCCATTTCGCCTTGTTGATCGAGATCAGCACGTCGGTTTTGAAGAATTGCGGGTCGACACGGTATTTGGTGAACTTGTCCCAGCCGAACGACGCATAGCCAAACACGGTATAGGCGTTGGCATTGACGACGCCGCGCTCGAGCGAGGTGTAGACGTCCCCTGGCGCTTGCACGATCACCGTTGCGCCCAGGGATTCAAGGAAATCGCGATAGAGCGGCGACGAGCGGATCTTCAGGCTGCTCCAGTCGATGCTGCCTTCGCTGTTGAGCTTGGGTTCGTCGATGGTGAAGACGTTGAAGCCCGAGCCCGCGTCGACATGCGCCAGCAGATGGGCATTGGCCTTCTTCTCGAAAATTCCGCTGATGAACTCCCAGCCGCCATTGCCGCGAACTTCCCACGGCGTCTTCGTCGATGCGGAGAACACCTCGCCTTCGGGCACGAGCTCGAGGAACTGCCCTGCCGGCGTGTCGATCACGTCGATCAGGCCGCTCCTGAGCGCCGCGCCCTGCTGGATCGGCGGAATGACCTCCGGCCCGCCACGGACGTTGATCTGGACCACGCCCTTTCCCTTTTCGTTCACCTTCTGAACGAACTTCAGGAAGCTCTGGGCGTAGCCGTTCTGCGTCGGCGTGAAATGCACGGCGTTGAGGACGACCTCCTCGGCCGCGGCGATACCCACCACACCCGACAGGAGTGCAGCCAGAACAAGGGATTTCCAAATGCGCATTGCCGTGTTCCCTTTGATAGTTCGCCCATGATCGGGCCGATCTGAAAATTACAATCGCTGCGCCGCCACGCGAACGGCGGTTAACTGGCATCATCTCCTACTGTCAGGAACCGTCCATGTGCGTAGAAGACCGGCGATCGGTCAGCGCGGTCCAGCGCGACGCCTGAGACGATGCCGATGACGATCATGTGCGACGCCCGCACAATGATTTCGGCCACCCGGCATTCGAACATTGCCCGCGCGCCGACAAGCAAGGGCGCGCCGGTTTCGCCACGCACCCATGATCCGGACGAGAACCGCGCGGCGCCCTTGGCTTTGGTCAAGCCGCCAAAGGCACGCACAACGTTCTCCTGGTCGCCGGCGGGAAGATTGACCGAAAAAGGCAAACCTTCGCGAATGGCCGAGGCAAAGGTGCTGCCGCGGTTGACGCAGGCCAGCAGCGACGGCGGCTCGGCACTGAACGAGCAGAGTGCCGTAGCCGTGATGCCGCAAAAACCGATCTCGTCATGTTCCGAGGCGAGGATGGCGACCGAGCCCGCCACGGCCCGCATCGCCTGCTTGAATGCGCGCGGATTAACGGCGTCGTGCCCATCCACCCACGGCGTCGGAATGGCGGCCGCCGGCATCAATTTACTCGAAGCCCGGCCTGGCGCATCAGCGGCAGCACGCGGTCGCAGAAGAAGGGCAGTTCGTAGGTGTAGTTGACGAATGTGAGGGCGGCGCCGGAATAACCCTGGTCCATGATCGCGGTGAGGTCGTCGACGATCTTTTCCGGCGTGCCGATGAGCGGGAAGGTTCCGGCACCGCCGGCAAACCTTTGCCGATATTCGGTGAAGGCCTTCGCATCGTGCGAGTTCGCGAATTCCTTCTTCTTGCGCATATGCTCGTCGACGGCACCCTCGTCCGCGCATTCCAGCGCGTAGTGCCGGTAATAATCCTCGGCTTCCTGCTGGGTTTCCCGGCAGACGACGTGACAAACCGTATAGACGCCGACTTCGCGTCCGACTTCGGCAGCTCGGTTGGTGATGTCGACCACATGCGCACGGCCGTCGGCGATTTCGGAAAAAGTCGAAAACAGATAGTCGCAGTGGCGCGCCGCATAGTTGCGCCCCGGCGCGCCGAAGGCGGCGTTCATGGTCACCGGTCGCGGCGCCTGCAGGCTTGGCGGGCGGCTGACGACCCCCTTCAGATCGTAGAACTCGCCGCTGAAGTCGAACGGCTCCCTCGATTGATAGGCACGCACGATGATGTTGATCCATTCCTCGGCCTGATCGTAGGTCCGCTCGCCGACCGTCTGCCCGAACATGGCGAACTCGTCCGGGTTCCAGCCGCACACAATGTTCAAGCCGGCACGCCCGTTGGAGATGTGGTCGACCGTCGCCAGCGCTTTTGCAGCCTGCAGCGGATGAACAAGCGGCACATGCACCGTCATGAACAGGCCGATGTTTTCGGTGGCGACAGCAAGACCCGCCGCCCAGGTGAAAGTCTCGAACGACCATTCCCGCACATGCGTCAAACCGCCGAATCCGCGCCAGCGGGCGATCGGCAGCAGAAACTCGAGGCCGGCGCGATCGGCGATGCAGGCGGAATTGAGGTTGTCTTCCCAGCGGGCACGCCAGCGCTCGGGGACGGTGGTCATTGCCAGGCCGCCATCGGCGTTCATGGAAAAGACGCCGAGCTTGAACCTGTTCGGCCCTTTCAGCGGGTGCTGTTTCCTGATCATGATTTCCCCCGCCGTGACATGCTCTTGCCCTCGCCGTCGGAGTTTTGAAACGGTGGGCTCAGCTTCATGAAACGCTCCTCGGCGTTCTGAATGAAGTGGGTCATGCGGTCGTAAGCGGCGACGGCGTCGCGCTTGACGAATGCCTCGTAGATGGCGCGCATGCCGGCCACGATAACGGCCTGCGTCGGCTGGTGCGACAGCGTCCTTAAACGGACGACGAGTACATGGTCGGCGAAGCGGGCAATCGTTTGTGAAAGACGCTCGTTCGCGACCGCGCCAAGCCAACAATTCCTGAATGCCGAATTGGCCTGGAAAAAGCGGTCGGCATCGCCATCTGCGGCCGCAGCCTCTGCCTCCCGGAGCGCGGCTGCCAAGGTCTTGAGGCCAGCGGCGTCAAGTGTCCGTGCGGCGTGCGCGGCGGCCCGCGGCTCGAGCAACCGGCGGACCTCGAAGATGTCGGCGACATCCGTTGCGGTAAGCGTGGGCAGCGTGAAGCCGCGTGTGGTGCCGACGAGATAGCCCTCATGCACCAACTGCATCAAGGCGTCGCGGACAGGCATTCTGGAAATGCCGAGCCGGGCGGCAATATCGACATCCACCAGCTTCTGGCCAGGCGCCAATTCGCCATGCTGTATCGTCAGCCGGACTTGTTGATAGACCTGGGCACGCAGATTGCCATCGCCAACCCGTTTGAGCTCTATCGTTTCCGTCATCCACGCCTTCCCATGCGAAGATTTCGTATATCGTTTGAGGCTGTGATCTCGCAGTCGTGCCGTTGAAATGCAGCCATGTATCGGCAGAAATCGACCTGCCAGCCCTGTTCCCGGCTCAAGTGGAGCACAGGCTGGATCACCTGGCAAGATATTTCAAGTCTATAATGTATACTGTTTGAGCTCGCTGTCCGGAGGGCAGAGGATCGCGCCGTCTGTGCTGCCGCGCCGCGCGACGGCGGGGACAGCTAACGATCCGCGCGGTTCGGTAAAAAACGTACAGACGTTTTTCCGTGACACATCGAAGTTGGCGGATTTAACTAAAATTACTTGCGATCTGCGCGCGCCGGCACGCCCACCCCCGATCCCCTCGCCGGTGCGCATCACTGGATCGCCCGCCGTATCGAAAGGTGCGGCGGGCTTTTCGTTTCGTTTGGCGGGGAGGCGCTTATGCGAGACTTGCCCAGGAATATCGACGCCGACGTCGTGATCGAAATCAGCAAGTTGCTCGACGACCGGGCGAAGTCCGTGCCGGTGCCGGTGCACAAGCTGGCGGCGATGATCCGGCTGGGCGTCGAAACCCTTCTGACCGATCACTCCATCGAGGAGCTGATCGTGGAAATGGCCGCGACGCGGGGGCTTCCGATGCTGTTCGATTTGCCGGTGGTCAATGTCGACAACGTCGTGCCGATTGCCTTGGCGCGCCGTCCCCGCTGACATTTCGCTCGAGCCCCATCGGTAGTCGCGTCGCCGCCCGACTTCACTTGTCCTGATGCGCCGGCCGAGTGTCGCCTTTCTTTTCGGGGTCATGGGTATGGTGGCTGTCGCGTTCGCCGCCGCCGCCGGAGACCTTGCTGTGGCTGCGCAGGTCTGAATCGGCCGGCGGCTTTTCGACGCTCAGCGGCTTCTTGGCGTTTTCGTGCGCGGCGCCGGGACCGCCCTGGCGGATGCTGGCAGGAGTTTTCTTCGACGTGGACATGGCCTAGCGATCCTGGACGTTGCCTTGATGAGTGGTGTTGACCTTCGTATTGCCTTGCTGACCCTGCTTGTCGGGATCGGGGACGGTGGATTGCGGTGCCTGGTCGGCTGCTACCGATTTTTTGTCACCGGCGCCCTTTGGGCTCAGATTCTTCGGCGGCACAGGGGGAGGTTTCGTGCTCATGGCGTTTCTCCTTCCGCCACCCAAACAAGCGGCTCGGGAGAAAGGTTCCCGAGGGTCCGATACGAACGGCGATTGCCGCAACGAGCCGGGTCCACAGGCCGTGGCTTGGGGCCGGCGGGGTGCCCGCACAATCCAGGATTATTTCTTGATGATGTTTCCGTTGTTCAGATCGAAGGCCTGGGCACCGAACGCCTGCCTGAAGAAGTCCTCCTGCAGATCGCCCCATTCGCCGAGATAGGCGCCGCAATTGCTGCAATAGATCGGTGTGGAATCCTTCGGGTTGTCGGGAATCTCCATCAGGATCGTCCCGCACGCCTTGCAATCGAGCTTGTCATCCAAACGGCGGCCCATTGACACATGATCGCGCGTTTTCAGCCGCGCGCCAATTGTCGTTTTCGTACGAAGCCCGAATGGCGCGTTTTCCAACCAGCAAGGGGATCGAAAGCTAGCGTTCCGCCGGATTTCCGAAGGCCGGATCTCGCCGCCTCGAATACATCCCCACCCGCGGCAAATCGTCTGGAAAGTCGACCCAGGGTAACCTCATGTCCCAGTATGCGTGGGCCTGTGGCGGAAACCGTTCGGGGTGATCGAGAAAGCCGATCGCCAGATAGAGTTCGTCGGGCAGGCCCTGGTCGACATAGCCGATCGATGTTCCGCAATCCGCGCAGAAGGACCGGAGCACACCGGGGGTTTTCGAAAAGGTCTTCGGTATGCCGGTGAGCAAGGTGAATTCAGAAGGCCGATAACCGACCCACACCGTTAGCGGGCTTCCTATCGCCTTGCGACAGTCGTCGTCGTGATCGGAGCAAACCCAGAACGGCTCGCCGCGCATTTGCGCCGTTATGGCGCCGCAAAAACAGGAACCCGTTTCAGTTCGTGGCATTGGCTAACTTCATGGCTGGACTCGCCTTCATTGCTGGCCTGGCATTTCGGTATTTTCCTTGGGGTTCTTCTTGATGCCGGCGGCAGGCGAGGTATCGGCCGGAGCATTGCCACCCTGGTTCTGTTCAGGCGCTCTTTTGAGCGGCGAAGTCTGCCAGCCCATATCGCCGTACAAAAAGCCTATGAGAAAGCCGACGATGATGATGGCCGAAATCACCATCGCAATTAACGCGTTACGTCGCTCCATTTCGCACGGCCCCTTTCTGCGAGCCGAACAAACGATGGCGGAAATGGTTCCGGTGAGACGGACGGCGTGACGGCACGGAGCCGGCCGGGAACATTCAGCCTCACGGCGGGTTCGTATGAGTGCTCTTCTGCAGGGAGTGGCTTGCATGAAACCCGCCGTAACCGATCGCATCGAAACCAAGAAATACGACCACCCGACAGGCGGCTGGGGATCGCTCAAATCCCTGGTCCGCAAGGCGCGAGGCGAAGGCCTGCTATTGTCCGGGATATGGAGCACGCTGCTCAAGCAGAACAAGGCCGACGGCTATATGTGCGTGTCTTGCTCATGGGCAAAGCCAGCCCAGCCGAGGCCTTTCGAATTCTGTGAAAACGGTGCCAAGGCGACGATGTGGGACCAGACCAAGCTGCGCTGCGAACCCGCATTCTTCGCCGAGCATTCGGTGGCGGAATTGCTCGATTGGCCGGACCACGATCTGGAGAAGCAGGGCAGGCTTACGGAGCCCATGCGCTACAATGCCGCCGTCGACCACTACGAGCCGGTCTCCTGGGACGACGCGTTCCACGACATAGCTGCCGAATTGCGACGGCTCGATCCAAAATCGGTGGTGTTCTACACGTCGGGCCGTGCCTCGCTCGAGGCCTCGTTCATATACCAGCTTTTTGCGCGGATCTACGGGTCTTCGAACCTGCCCGATTCGTCCAACATGTGTCATGAATCGACCTCGGTCGGCTTGCCGGAATCGATCGGCTCGCCGGTCGGGACCGTGCAGCTCGAAGACTTTGCGAAATGCGACATGATGTTCTTCTTCGGGCACAACACCGGGGTGACGGCGCCGCGCCTGTTGCATCCGCTGCAAGAGGCACGTCAACGCAACGTGCCCGTCTTCACTTTCAATCCCTTGCCCGAGCGGGGACTGAAGCGCTTCAAGAATCCGCAAAACCCCATCGACATGCTGTCGCCCGGACCGGGCACCAAAATGTCCAGCGACTTCTTCCAGGTCCGTTCGGGCGGCGACATCGCCGCGATAACGGGCATCGCCAAAGCGTTGCTGGCGCTCGACGATGCCGCCCGCGAAAGCGGCAGGACGCGTGCCCTCGATACGGCTTTCATCGCCGAGCACACGCATGGCTTCGCCGAGTTCGAAGCCTTCCTGCGCAACACCCAGTGGAGCGATATCGTCGCACGATCGGGCATTGCGCAGGCCGATCTGGAGCATGTCGCCGAGGTCTACAGCCATGCCAACGCGGTGATCGGCAATTACGGCATGGGCCTGACCCAGCATCGGCACGGCACCGAGAACGTCCAGATGCTGTGCAACCTTTTGATGATGCGCGGCAATATCGGAAAACCCGGCGCCGGTATTTCGCCGCTGCGCGGCCATTCCAATGTCCAGGGACAGCGCACCGTCGGCATATCGGAAAAACCCGAGCTCGTCCCGCTCGACAAGTTCGCCGAATTCTACGCCTTTGAACCGCCGCGTGAGAAAGGTCTCGATACGGTCGAGACCTGCGAGGGCGTCATCGACGGATCGGTCAAGGGCTTCGTCGGGCTCGGCGGCAATTTCGTGCGGGCCGTGCCGGAAACCGGCCTGGTCGAGAAAGCCTGGCGTGGGCTCGACCTGCATGTCGAGATCGCGACCAAGCTCAACCGCAGCCATCTGATCGCCGGCCGGACAACCTATCTGCTGCCTTGCCTGTCACGGCTGGAAAGAGATCATCAGGCGAGCGGCGACCAAAGGGTGTCGATAGAGGATTCCACCGCCTGTATCCATGGCTCGTTCGGATCGCGACCTCCGGCTTCGCCGCATCTGCTTTCCGAGCCCCGGATCGTCGCCGAACTTGCCAAGGCGACGGTGCCGGGCAGGAGTTCGATCCCACGGGATGAGTGGGTTGGCGACTATTCCCGCATCCGTGACGAGATCGAGCGCTGCTACCCCCAACATTTCCGCGACTTCAACAAGCGCTTTCTGACGCCCGGCGGGTTCCATCGCGACATCAAGGCGAGCAAGCGGGTGTGGGAGACGCCGAACAAGAAGGCCAATTTCAAGCTGCCAAGTGGCCTTGAAACCGATCCTGACATCGATGTCGCCGGCCGCGATGTGCTGACACTGATCACGGTGCGCTCCAACGATCAGTTCAACACGACCGTCTACGGCTACAACGACCGGCTGCGCGGCATCAGCGGCACACGCATGGTGCTGTTGATGAACGAAAAGGACATCCAGCGCCTCGGCTTGAGCGCGGGACAGGAGGTCGATCTCGAAGCCAATGCGCAGGATGGCGCGGAGCGCCGCGTGCGCGGGCTGCGCATCACGCCTTTCTCAGTGCCGGAGGGAAATTGCGCCGGTTATTATCCCGAGCTCAACCCACTGATTCCTCTCTGGCACAGAGCCGAGAAGGCTCATGTCCCGGCCGCCAAATCGGTACCGGTGCGGATCTTGCCATAGGCGTTCGTGTTCGCGGCAGGCACGCACCATGCGGATGTGACTTGGTTCAAAATCGAGACCTCAGCAGGCTCGCGCGAGTTCATCCACGGCATTCAGGATCGCACTCTGGCTCGCCGGCTTCTGCACGATCCTGCAAGCGCGGAAACCTGCCGGAATTTCGCGTTCGCCATACCCGGAGAGGAAAGCGAACGGCACGCCGCGCGTCCGCAACGCTTCCGCGATTGGATAGCTGGTCTCGTCGTTCAACTGGATATCCAACAGCGCCGCGTCGATGCCGCCTTCACCGACGAGGCGGAGGGCCGCCGTAACCGACGAAACCGGCCCGACCACCTGATGGCCGGCCTTGCGCAGGTAAGCCGCCGCGTCGTCGGCGATCAGCCATTCATCCTCGACGATCAGCACACGCACCTTTCCGGTCACGACGAGCCCTCGCGGGTCAGAGGGAATGCAATTTCCACCTCCAAACCATTTGAGCGGAAACTTGTTTCAACTTTTCCGCCCAGCCTGTAACCGATTTCTCCACGCAGAAGGGTAAGGCCGAAGCCGCTGTCGGTTGGCTCCTTGATGCGGGGGCCGCCCTTCTCGCGCCAGACGAGCTTGAAGGTGCCATCCACCACCGACCATTTGACAACTATGCGCCCGGCGGGTTTCGACAGTGCGCCATATTTGGCGGCATTCGTCGCCAGCTCATGAATTGCCATGCCGAAGGAGAGCCCTTGCACAGCCTTGAGGCTTACCCGCTTGCCATCGAGCTCGAACCGTTCGGCCCCAAAGGGATCAAGTTCCTGGCGCAGCAGTTCCTCGACGGAGGCTTCCGTCCAGCTTTCTCGCGAGAGCAGACTGTAGGCTCGTGACATCGCCTGCAGCCGGCCGATCAAGGCTTCGGCGAACTCGTCTTTCGACGCCGAGTTTTCACGCGTCCGGTTGGTGATGCTGGCGACGACCGCCAGCATGTTCTTGACGCGATGGTTCAGCTCCGAGATGAGCACCTGCTGACGCTCTTCAGCCTGCGCCAGCGTCGTCACGTCGATCAGGGTCACGACCACGCCCTGGATGCTGCCGCCTTTGTCCCGGTACGGGTTGATGCGAACCAGGTAGAACCGGCCCTTGTTGTCGCGCGCAAGGTGATGGTTCAGGGTCTCTCCCGTCTCGAACACCGCCTGGATGTGCCGCTTCAACTCGGGGTAGTCGAGCTGGCTCGAAAGATCGGTCAGCGGTCGGCCGACATCGGACGGACGCAAGTTGAAGAACGACGACGCGGCGGGAGTAAAGGTCCGCACCACAAGGTTGCGGTCGAGGAAGATGGTGGCGATTTCCGTGCTTTCGAACAGGTTTCTGAGATCGCTGTTGGCGCGGTCGAGTTCCTCTATCTTGCCAGTCAGCTCTGCGTTGATGGTATTGAGCTCTTCGTTGAGCGACTGCATCTCCTCCTTCGAGGCCTCAAGCTCCTCATTGGTCGACTGCGCCTCTTCATTGACGGAGACGAGTTCCTCGTTCGAAGACTTTACTTCCTCCAGCGCGGTTTCGTATTCCTCGATGGTCGACTGCAGCCGCTCGCGCGTGTCGCGCAACTCCCGTTCGAGATCGGTCGCATCGTCGGCGCCGCGGCTTTCGCGTGCCGGATCGGAGCGGATCTGGGCCTGTCCCACCGGATTGAACAGGACGAGGTAGAGGGGCTCGCCATTGCCGCGTTCCGTGTACGGCTCGACCATCAGTGCAATGAACTGAAGCTGTCCGTCGTCTTCTTCGACCGCTATGTTCTCCCGAACGACCGTGCGGCGCGTCGTGGCTGCCTCCCGCAACGCGGCTCGCAGCTCAAGTCTAAGCCCGCGGCGGGCCAGTGTCAGCAACTGCCGGCTCGGGGCGCCTTGCGGTGCTTCCAGATATTTGCCCGTCCTCGCCGAATAGTAGACGATGTCGCCATCGCCATTGACCAGAACGTGAGGCGGGGCGAACCGCTCCAGCACCTGAGCCTCGATCGCCTGGCGCAGTGAATGGCTGGCGGCATCCTTCGTCGAGCCGCCGCGTCCGACCGGAAGGGCACCCGTGGGGCCATTGCCGATCAGAACCAGCGGCCGCGGCATTGCATGTTCCCGCGCCTGGAAAATCCGATGCTTCTTGTCGACCGTGGCAAACAGGTCGCCGTGCTGACCGACGCTTTCCGAGGTGCCGAGGAACAGATAGCCGCCCGGCCTCAGCGCGTAATGGAAGATCGGAATCACCCGGTTCTGGATCTGCGGGCCGAAATAGATCAGCAGGTTGCGGCAGGAAATCATATCCATGCGCGAGAAGGGAGGATCGCGGATAATGCTGTGCGGCGAAAAGATGCACAGTTCGCGCACCTCGTTGCCAAGCACGTAGCTCGCGCCGTCGCTGTGGAAAAAGCGTTGCCTGCGCTGTGGCGAAAGCCCGTGCAGCAGCGCTTCGGGATAACGCGCCGCACGCGCCACCGCGAGCGCCGGCTCGTCGATGTCGGTCGCGAATATCTGGACGCGCGGCGGCGCGGAAAGCTTCTCGATGCGCTCGCGCATCAGCATGCCGATCGAGAACACCTCCTCGCCGGTGGCACAGCCGGGCACCCAGACACGCACCGCATCGGAGGCGTTCTTGCCTTCGAAAATCTGCGGTATGATCTTTTCCTCCAGCAATTTGAACGCTTCGGCGTCGCGAAAAAAGCTGGTGACGTTGATGAGCAGGTCGCGAAACAGCTTCGCCACCTCGTCCGGATCGCCTTTCAGCCGTTCTATGTAGGTGGTGACCGACTGCAGCTGCGTGATCTGCATGCGCCGCTTTACGCGACGCAGGAACGTCTTGGTCTTGTAGCCGGAAAAGTCGTGACCGGAATGGCTGCGCAAAATGGCGTAGATTTCATCGCGGGCCCGATCCATCTCGGCCTTGTGTTCGTCGTCCGCTTCGGTCAGGCCGTTCAGCACGTCGAAGCCGCGGACAAACGCCTGAAGCTTTGCACCGATCTGCTCGGCGGGCGCCGCTATGTCGATCAGGCCGCTCGAAATCGCACTCTGCGGCATGTCCGGATTGCGGGGGCCGTACCCGTTGGAGGCCTGGGCTATAGTCAGCCCGCCATGCTCCTTGATCGCCCTGGCGCCGAGCGTGCCGTCCGAATCGCCACCCGACAAGATGATGCCGACGGCATACTCGCCCTGGTCCTCGGCCAATGCGCTGAAGAAGATGTCGATCGGCTTGCGCTCGCGGTTGAGCGTGTTCGGCCGGCGCAGCGAAAGCGCGCCCTTACGGATGGTGAGGACGACGTTTTGTGGCATCACATAGACCTGGTCCGGTTGGACCGCTACGCCCTCCTCGGCCACGACGACCGGCATTTCGGTGTAACGTTGGATAACCTCGTGCAGCAGGCTTTCCCGTTCCGGGCTAAGGTGCGTGACGACGACAAACGCCATGCCGGTGCCGTCGGTCAGTCCTTTGAACAGGCCCTCCATCGCGGGAATGCCGCCGGCCGATGCGCCGACGCCGACAATGGGAAATCTTCCATTCTGGGATGCCACGCCACGCCCCTGGTAACCGCCGCAACACGAAGCCGTCCAATCGGGCCTTAGACCCAAATCACGCGTCAGATTAAGACCGGGCTGAGCCCGAGGCCAGTAAATAGTCCACCAACGGAACAAAGCACCGCCGGTGGGCATTAACATCTGACTTCGGAGGCGGTTCCAATGGCAAAACGACCACCTGAGATAAAGCCGGCCAAGCGAGTCCTGTTGCCGTCGCCGGATCTGACCAAGTTCCCGGTATCCGAAAATATTCCGCCTCGCCTGCTCGCGCTCGCGGAACGGTTGCAAGAGGTCCTGGCGCGCCACTTTGCAGACGTCCGCGCCGACAGCCGTAAATCCCGCAGGAAGAAGGAACAATGAGGTGCGCGACCTGCAAGGCTTGCATATCCTGATCGTCGAGGACGAATGGATGCTGGCGGGCGATCTTGCACGTTATTTCAGCAAGATGGGCGCCGTCGTACTTGGCCCCGTGGCGACGGTCGAACAGGCATCGAAACATACGGATGAGGCGGAAGCCGCGATCCTGGACGTCAATCTCAACGGAAGGCGGGTATTCCCGATCGCCGACGAACTGATGCGCCGTGGCGTGCCGTTCGTGTTTTTCAGCGGCGACGAAGACATCGTTATTCCTGAGCGCCTTCGATATGCCAGCAGCCTCAGAAAATCCTCGGACGGCCAAGCAGTCTTCGATGCTCTCTTCCCAGCCGAGACGTCGGCATCGAAAGGAGGCCGAGCGTCCGAGCCCTCAGACGACGTATTTTCGCTGCTGCCCAAGCTCAGGCTCGCGGCGCGTCTGCTGCTGGGAGATATGGATGCTTCCGACCGGCTGGTCGAGCGAACGCTCGAGCAGGCCATCGGCGAGATCGACAACAGACGATCCGGTTCCTCGACAGAGGATTGGCTCAACGGCATCATGCGAAACATCGTCAAGGCACGTGGAGCAAACCTGCTGCACTGACCATGGCCGCCGGCAACTAGACGATGTTAGCTTTTCCGGCTGCGCTCGACGAATTTGTTGAAGCGGCTGGTCTTTCCGCCGCTGGTCTCATCCTGGTAGAGGAAGGCCAGTTCGTTCTCATCGAATATCCT
This sequence comes from Mesorhizobium sp. M1399, assembly GCF_040317735.1. Classification (NCBI taxonomy): domain Bacteria; kingdom Pseudomonadati; phylum Pseudomonadota; class Alphaproteobacteria; order Hyphomicrobiales; family Phyllobacteriaceae; genus Mesorhizobium; species Mesorhizobium sp. M1399. The sequence continues at coordinate 209,345 of NZ_JAMYKZ010000001.1, read as the reverse complement.
GAAGAACTCGTCCCACTCGACGGGCTCGAACGTCTCTTCAGGCTCGCCGAAATCGATGCGCAGTATGCCCCCCTCGCCCTTGGTGCGCACCACCGCCGGCCGCCCGTCGCGGTCTTCGGCCCAACGGCGGATTTCGTCATGATCGGTGGTCGTCTTCGATTCAGACATGGCAATCTCCCTTCGATTCCACCGCGAGATCCCCCGCGTTGCACAACCAGCAGATGCATCGCTGCCCGGCATGTGCGCGCGGTTGGTCGAACATGGCTCCTAACACCAAGCAGCCTTCGATGTTCCCACGCCTGGTTGAAACCTACCCCGGCGAGCCTCCTGAACTTTGTTGAAGCAAGGGAACAAACCTTTCGCCCGGAAGTTTGGGGCGGCAAAGCCATTCGTATGAGGAGTTGTCGTGAAACGTATACTGGTCACGGGAGGCTGCGGTTTCATCGGCCGCCACGTCGCCCAGGAACTCGTTGAACATGGCTATGGGGTTTCAATTCTCGATGCGCTGCTGGATCAGGTGCACGGCGGCGAGGCAATCAGCCTGCCGGCAGGCGCCAAGCTGATCAAAGGCGACGTTCGCGATCGCGACGCTATCATAGAGGCGGTCGAGGGTGTCGACGCGATCATTCACCTGGCGGCTGAAGTGGGCGTCGGCCAGTCCATGTATGAGATCGCCCGCTATGTCGGCGCCAACGACCTCGGCACCGCCACGTTGCTGGAAGCGCTGATCAAACGGCCGATCGAACGGATTGTGGTCGCTTCTTCGATGAGCGTCTATGGCGAGGGTCTCTATGCCACGCCAGACGGCCGGCGCATCGACAATGCAAGACGGCAGCCGGACGACATCCGCAGCGGCCAATGGAATCCCCTGTCGCCGGAAGGTGAAGTCCTGTCGCCGCTGCCGACCGACGAGGAGAAACCGGTCGATCTAGCCTCGATCTACGCACTGACAAAATACGCCCAGGAACGCGCCGTACTGATCTTCGGCGAAGCCTATAGCGTCGACGCGGTGGCGCTGCGCCTGTTCAATGTCTTCGGCGCCGGACAGGCGCTCTCGAACCCGTATACCGGCGTCCTGGCGAACTTCGCCTCCCGCATCGCCAATGGCCAGCGGCCGCTGATTTTCGAGGACGGCGAACAGCAGCGCGATTTCGTGCATGTGCGCGACGTTGCCCGCGCCTTCCGCCTGGCTCTGGAACAGCCCCAGGCGCGCGGCCACGTCATCAACATCGGCAGCGGTCGGGCCTACGCGGTCACCGACGTCGCCCGGCTGCTCGCCGAAGCCATGGGCGTGCCTGGCCGCCAGCCGGAAATCCTCGGCAAGGCACGCTCCGGCGATATCCGCAACTGCTTTGCCGATATCTCGAAGGCGCGCGAACTGCTCGGCTTCCAGCCGCAGCACCGGCTGGAGCATTCGCTCGGCGATTTCGTCGCATGGGTGCGCAACACCGTCGCCATCGATCGCAGTGCCGAGATGAAGCGGGAACTCGAAGCGCGAGGGCTGGTATCATGAGACCGGAGTCACCCGATTTTCGCGAAGCGCCCATCGCCATTATCGGCGGCAGCGGCTTTATCGGCTCCAACCTCGCCGACAGCCTGTTGTCGGATGGCGAACCGGTGCTGGTCATCGACAACCTGAGCCGTCCCGGCGTCGAACAGAACCTGGAATGGCTGACGCAAAAGCACGGCAGCCGTCTGACCATCGAAATCGCCGATATCCGCGACGCAGAGGCGCTCGCGCCGCTGGTGGCGCGTTCGAAAGCGGTTTTCCACTTTGCCGCGCAGACCGCCGTCACCACGAGCCTGGTTCGGCCGGACGAGGATTTCGACGTCAACCTGCGCGGAACGTTCAACGTCCTGGAAGCCGCTCGCCGCAGCGGCAAACGCATCCCCGTCGTTTTCGCCAGCACCAACAAGGTCTATGGCCGCCTCGCCGACCTCGCCATGGGCGAAGAAGACGGCAGATACGCGCCTCGCGACGCGGCCATCCATGCGCACGGCATCGACGAGACGCGCGGCCTCGATTTCTGCACGCCCTATGGCTGCTCCAAGGGCGCGGCGGACCAGTATGTCCTCGACTACGCCAAGTCATACGACCTGCCGACGGCGGTGCTGCGCATGAGCTGCATCTATGGACCGCGCCAGTTCGGGACGGAGGATCAGGGCTGGGTCGCCCACTTCCTGCTTAGCGCCTTCTCCGACCGGCCGATCACCATCTATGGCGACGGCAAGCAGGTGCGCGACATCCTCCACGTTGCCGATGCGGTCGCGGCCTATCGCGCCGTGCTCGACCGGATCGAGGAAATCAGCGGCCAGGCATTCAATCTCGGCGGCGGACCACAAAACGCCGTCAGCCTGCGCATGCTGCTGAAGGAGATTCGCGACATAACGAAACGTGACGTTCCGATCCGTTACGACCGCGAACGCACCGGCGACCAACCGTTCTTCGTCGCCGACACACGCGCGATCGAGGCGGCGCTGGGATGGAAAGCGCACGTCCCGTGGCAAAACGGCATCCGCGACCTCGCCGACTGGCTGCAGCGTCATCGCCTCGACCCGCATCCCGAACCGGCGAGGTACGTGGCATGAGGATCGCTCTGGTCAATCCGTCCTGGACGTACCAGGACAGCATCTATTTCGGCTGCCGCCAGCCGCATCTGCCGCTCGAACTCGGCTATTCGAAAGCGCTGCTCGAAGCTGCCGGCCACGAGGTGCTGATGCTGGACGGGCAGATCCAGAAGCTCGACAACGCCGCGCTCGCCGATCGCGCCGCCGCATTCGAGCCTGACATAACCGTCGTCAGCACCGCGCCGACCTACCTGTTCTGGCGCTGCGCACCGCCCGAGTTGCGCGTGCCGGCCGATTTCCTCAATCATCTTGCCGGGCGCGGCGGTCGCACCGTCGCAGTCGGGCCGCATGGCTCGGCGACGCCGACGCCGACTTTGCGCAAGCTTGGCGTCAACATTGTCGTGCGCGGCGAATGCGAGGAAGTGGTCGCGGAACTTGCCCGGCGCGACGACTGGACTGCGGTGCCGTCCACCGCCCATTTCGAGGATGGAGAACTGGTCTCGAACGGCGGCGTGCATGCGAGCTCGTTCATCGATCACCCGCCGCTCGAATGGCCATCGGACTGGATTGCCGCGCATTCGCACCACCATCACCGCTTCGACGACAACCAGGTCGGTTTTGGCGCGGAGGTCGAGGCGTCGCGCGGCTGCCCGTATAATTGCAGTTTCTGCGCCAAGATCGATTTCCGCGATGCCTATCGCCGCCGGAACCACGAAGCAGTGATCGCCGAGATCGACCGGCTGATCGCACAGGGTGTCGGCTACATCTACTTCATCGACGAGATCTTCCTGCCGCAAAAGGCATTGCTGGAGGCGCTGGTCGATCGCGATGTGAAGTTCGGCGTGCAGACCCGTATCGACCTCTGGAAGCCGGAATTGCTGAAGCTGCTCGGTGCCGCCGGCTGCGTCTCGATCGAGGCGGGCCTCGAAAGCCTGACTGTGGAAGGCCGCGCCATGCTGGCAAAACGCTGCCGTTTGGGCACCGAGGAGCTGGCCGCGCTGCTGGTCGACGCAAGGCGCCACGTGCCGTTCGTGCAGGCCAATCTGATCGGCGTGGTCGAGGACGATCCCGCGCTCGTCGATTATTGGCGAAAGCACCTGATCGACAACGGCGTTTGGGCCAACGAACCGGTGCCGCTCTATCCTTATCCGAGTTCGCCGAGCTACCGCGAACTTTGGGGCGAGCCCGACGACCTCGCCTGGGAGCGCGCGCATGAACATTACCTCGCATCCTTCCGAACGTTCAGCGACATCCAGGAGAAGCGGCCGCGTCCGCTGGCCGAATTGGAGGCCACATGTTGCGGACACTGAGCCCGCCGCGTCGCATACTGATGACCGTCGATGCCGTCGGTGGCGTCTGGCGCTATGCGCTCGATCTGGCCGGGCAACTGGTCGCCGGCGGCGACAGCGTCGTGCTTGCCGGGCTTGGTCCGGAACCGTCCAGGCAGCAGGCCGAGGAGGCCCAGTCTTTCGCGGCGCTGACATGGCTCAACACGCCGCCGGACTGGATGACCCGCAGCGAGCACGTTCTCGACACATTGCAGCAGGAGCTGCGCCCACTCATACGTGACTACGCTGTCGACGTCGTCCATCTCAACGCGCCGACGCAGGCGGCGGCGCTCGACGTGCCCTGCCCCATCGTTGCGGTATCGCATTCCTGCGTCGTGACATGGTTCCACGCGGTCAAGGGACAGGCGGCGGACGGCGAGTGGGCCTGGCAAAAGGACCGTAACCGGCGCGGTTTCGACAAAGCAGGCATGGTCGTTGCACCGAGCCGCAGCCATGCCGACATGCTCGAAACCTGCTACGGGCCGATCGCGCGGCTGAGCGTCGTCGGCAACGGCGCACGGCCGGGCGCGAAGGGCGAAAGGCGGGAATCGGTGGTTTTCGCCGCCGCGCGCTGGTGGGATGAAGGAAAGAACGCGGCGGTGCTTGACCAGGCCGCCCCCCTGACGCAATGGCCGGTCTTCGTCGCCGGTTCGCTGCAAGGGCCGGACGGCCAGCATGTTGGCTTCAGCCATGCCGTTCCCGTCGGGCCGGTACCACACGAGGAAGTGCGCTCGCTGATGGCGCGGGCCGGCATTTTCGTATCGCCGTCGCTCTACGAACCGTTCGGCCTGGCCACGCTGGAAGCCGCAATGTCGGCGACGCCTTTGGTGCTTGCCGATATCTCGACCTACCGCGAATTGTGGGACGGGGCGGCCATGTTCTACGACGCGCGCGATCCGGGCGATCTCGCCAGATGCATCAATGGTCTTTGCAGCGACACGCAGCGCCGGCGAGAACTCGGTGAGGCAGCCGCCCGCCGAAGCCGCAGATTTTCATTGGCAAGACAGGCGACCGCCATGCGCGGCGTCTACGACAAGGCGGCCCTGGCCACCATGGCGGATAGTTGATTATGCGGTTTTTATTCTACACCCATTCGATCGTTTCCGACTGGAACCACGGCAACGCACATTTCCTGCGCGGCATCATGCGCGAGCTGGTCGCGCGTGGGCACCAGGCGATTGCGCTGGAGCCCGCCGACGGCTGGAGCCGGTCGAACCTGCTGGCCGAGAAAGGGTCCTTCGCGATCGAGCGATTCCGGAAAGATTTTCCGGAGTTGATGACGGTCACCTATGACGCCGCCTTCGACCACGAAGCCTGGATCTCCGATGCCGATGTGGTGATCGTGCACGAGTGGACCGCGCCGGACCTTGTCGCGCGGCTGGGCAGGGCGAAAGCAATTGGCGGCCGTTTCACGCTGCTGTTTCACGACACGCACCATCGTGCCATCTCGGCCACGCAAGCGATTTCCGCCTTGCAGCTTGAACATTATGATGGCGTGCTCGCCTTCGGCGAGGCGCTGCGGGAGAGCTATCTTCGCGCCGGATGGGGCAGGCGGGTCTTCACCTGGCACGAGGCAGCCGATGACCATCTGTTCCAGCCCCATCCTGAAATCGACCGTAGCGCCGACCTGATCTGGATCGGCAATTGGGGCGACGACGAGCGCAGCACCGAAATCAGGGAGTTCCTGGTCGATCCGGTGCATGAACTTGGCCTGAGCGGCACTGTCCACGGCGTCCGCTATCCACGCGAGGCGCTCGCCGACCTCGCCGCCGCCGGCCTGCGGTACGAAGGCTGGATCGCCAATGCCGACGTGCCGAAGGCATTCGCGGCGAACCGCATCACGGTTCACATCCCGCGGCGTCCATATCGCGAAAGCCTGCCCGGCATCCCGACCATCCGCATGTTCGAGGCACTCGCCTGCGGCATCCCACTTGTTTCGGCACCGTGGTCCGATGTCGAACGTCTGTTCAGGCCCGGCACCGATTTCCTGTTTGCAAACACCGGCTTCGAGATGCGGCATCATCTTCGCACCGTGCTGCGTGACGCGGATCTCGCCGCATCTCTGGCGACATCGGGCCTCGAGACGATCCGCTCACGGCACACATGCCGGCACCGGGCGGATGAATTGTTCGGCGTGCTCGCCGAATGCGGGCGCCGCCAAGCCGCCGACACGATCCTTGCAACGGAGGCCGCCGAATGAAGATCGCATTTTACGGGTCGAGCCTGCTGTCGTCCTATTGGAACGGCGCGGCCACCTATTACCGCGGACTGCTCAAGGCCCTGGCCAGGCTGGGCTATGACATCACCTTCTACGAGCCGGACGTCTACGATCGCCAGAAGAATCGCGATATCGAGGCGCCGGACTGGTGTGCCGTCGTCGTCTACGAGGCCGCCCCGCATGCGCTCATGCAGGTGGCGGCGCGAGCGGCCGAGGCGGACATCGTCGTCAAGGCGAGTGGCGTCGGTTTCGAAGACGACGCGCTGTTGCGGGCGGTGCTCGATCACGCCCGTGCCGATGCGCTGACCGTATTTTGGGATGTCGATGCGCCGGCGACGCTTGGCCAGTTGCGCGACGAGCCGGATCATCCGCTGCATCGGGCGCTGCAGGAAATCGACCTGGTGCTGACCTATGGCGGCGGCGATCCCGTGGTCTGGGCCTATCGGGCCATGGGGGCCGCCGAATGCGTGCCGATCTACAATGCGCTCGATCCGGAAACGCATCATCCGGTCGGCAAGGATAGGCGCTTTGCCTGCGATCTCGCCTTTCTCGGCAATCGGCTGCCGGACCGCGAGGCACGCGTCGAGGCTTTCTTCCTCGATCCGGCCAGCCGCCTGGCCGATCAGCGCTTCCTGCTCGGCGGATCGGGCTGGGGCGACAAGCAGATGCCCGCCAATGTCCGATGGCTCGGCCATGTCGGCACGCGCGACCACAATGCATTGAACGTCACGGCCAAGGCGGTGCTGAACATCAGCCGCGACAGCATGGCGGCCAATGGCTTTTCACCTGCGACGCGCGTCTTCGAGGCGGCGGGTGCCGGCGCATGCCTCATCACCGACGACTGGCTCGGTGTAGACCTGTTCCTGAAACCCGGCGAGGAAATCCTGGTCGCGCGCGATGGCGACGATGTCGCCGAGATCATGCAAAGCCTTAGCGCCGAACGGGCCAAGGCGATCGGGGCATCTGCGCTTCGGCGTGTGCTTGGCGAACATACCTATACGACACGGGCCGTTTTGGCCGACGCCATTTTCAGGCGCCATTTCGAGCGCCCGACCGTGGAGGCTGCGGAATGACAAAGCCACTCGACATCGTCTTTCTTGGCCTGTCGCTCTCCTCATCCTGGGGAAACGGCCACGCCACCACCTTTCGGGGGCTGCTTAAAGGTCTCCACGAGCTCGGCCACCGCATCACCTTCCTCGAACGCGACGTGCCGTGGTACGCAAGTCACCGGGATCTGCGCGATCCCGATTTCTGCGCCTTGCGCTACTATGAAACGACCGATGATCTTCGCCGCAATTTTGCGCGCTGCCTGCGCGAGGCCGATATCGTGGTCGTCGGCTCCTTCGTTCCGGAAGGCCCTGAAATCATTGAGGTCGTGGCGTCGCTGTGCACGGGTCAGTTCTGCTTTTACGACATCGACACGCCGGTTACGCTGGTGAAACTTTCAACCGATGATTGCGAGTACATTGCCAGGCGGCAGGTCCCGTATTTCGATGTCTATTTCTCGTTCACCGGCGGACCGACGCTTGCCCGTCTGACGGCTGAATTCGGCGCAAGGCGGGCCGAGCCGCTCTACTGCTGCGTCGACCCGGAACGGCATCACGGAACCGGTGATCCAATGCGCTGGGATCTCGGCTATCTCGGCACCTACAGCCCCGACCGCCAGGCGACGCTGGAGGCGCTGCTGTTCGAGCCGGCGCGTCGCATGCCGGAGCGCCGCTTCGTCGTGGCCGGCTCGCAATATCCGCGCGAAATTGCCTGGCCGGACAATGTCGATCGCATCGAACACCTGCCACCGGCAGATCACGCAGTCTTCTATAGCCGCCAACGCTACACGTTGAACGTCACGCGCAGTTCCATGATCGCGGCCGGATGGTCGCCCAGCGTGCGCCTCTTCGAGGCAGCCGCCTGCGGCACCGCGATCATCAGCGACTGCTGGACCGGATTGGACAGCCTGTTTCCGGAGCGGACAATCCACACGGCGCGCAGGACCGAGGACGTGATCGGCATCCTGTCTGGGGAATCCGACGGTGCCCGGCTTGCCATGGCCAGGCAAGCGCGCGCGCTCGTCCTGGCAGCCCACACAAGCACCGCGAGAGCCCGCGAATTCGTTTCGCTGCTGGCGCGGGCCAAATCGCCACGTTCTGCTCTCGATCTGGATGTCGAGAGTGCAGCATGACCCGCAGACGGGAGAAAATAGAGATGCAGCTATCAAGAAAGGCGGAACGGACCAGGACCGTGCTTGTCGCCGGCGGCGCAGGCTTCCTCGGTTCGCATCTTTGCGAGACATTGCTCCAGGCCGGCTGGCGCGTGATCTGCGTCGACAACTTCCTTACCGGCCGCATGGAGAACATTGCATCGATCGCCGATCGTCCGGATTTTCGGCTGATCAAGCAAGACATTTGCCGGCCCTTGGAGCTTGGCGAACCTGTGGACCGCATTTTCAACATGGCGTGCGCGGCCTCGCCACCACGCTATCAGGCCGACCCGGTCCACACGACGCGGACTTGCGTCATCGGGACGCTCAATCTGCTGGAGCTCGCCGCCCGCAACGGCGCCCGTTTCCTGCAGGCGTCCACCAGCGAAGTGTATGGCGATCCAGAACAGCATCCGCAAAAGGAGGACTATGTCGGCCACGTGAACTGCATCGGCCCCCGCGCCTGCTATGACGAAGGCAAGCGCACCGCCGAAACCCTGTGTTTCGACTATTTGAGAATGGGAAAAGCCGATATCCGTGTCGCGCGCATCTTCAACACTTATGGTCCCAGGATGGACCCTGCGGACGGACGGATTGTTTCCAATCTGATCGTGCAGGCACTCGAGAGACGGCCGCTGACGATATTCGGCGACGGGCTGCAGACCAGGTCGTTCTGCTATGTTTCCGATCTGGTCGACGGCTTGATCCGGTTGATGGAGGTCAATCCCAGCCCGCGCCAGCCGGTCAATCTGGGCAATCCGGGGGAGTTCACCATCCTGCAGTTGGCGGGCCTGGTGAGGCGCATGACCAGAACCGGATCGGCCTTGAAATTCCTGCCGCTGCCGCAAGACGATCCTCGTCGTCGGCAACCCGACATTTCCCGTGCAAAGAAGCTTCTCGGCTGGTCGCCAAAAGTGCCGCTCAGGCAAGGTTTGATGCATACAGTCAGCTATTTTACCGAGCTTGAGACGACGCAGACGGTCGACAGAACACGGCGAATTGCCACCAGCGTGCATTCTGCATCAGGCCGGCTGCAAAATCTGCCGGCCTGACGGCAGTATTTGCCACGTTCCCCTCGGAGATCACGGTCGTTTCGCGCCGATCGTCGGTCACTTTTTCTCGTCGCGGGAACAACCCGTCCAGCTTGCGGTTCGGCCAGGGTACCGGCATGGAGACGATTTGTGCATCCAAAGCGATCCGCCAAAGACATCGAGCAAATGGCCGCAAGGGAGACGGCTGCCTTCCTGCGGCGCGCCTCCATCACCTATCTGGAATGTTGCGTGAGCCTGATGCTGACGCATCTTCAGCGGGAAGAGGTAGCCGCCATCCTCGAAAAGGAAGCGGATATGCTTCGCCGGCTGGACTGATCCTGCTCGAAGGGCCGCAGGTGCCCTTGGGTATCCAGGAACCGAAGCAACATCGCCCTATAACGTCTTGCCGCGGCCGCCAGCCGGATCTGTTCCCGATCATCGCCAGATCGTAAAGCCATGCTCCACAAGCCAAGCTGGAAGGCGAGATAGCAGGGCTCGTAGTAGTGGACCAGATTGGCATCGACGGGACGGGAAGCTCTCGCTTCCACAACCTTGCAAAGCGCCGCAGTCGCCGCGTCCGAGAGGCTGTATTCGACGCGGGCGCCGGCAATGTCCCAGGCGATGTCCTGACAGCCGACCAGATCGTGCGACCGGCAATGGTCGAGGGCGTCCGTCTTGATCAGCGTTCCGCCGCGCGAAAGGATGAACTCCCACGGATGAAGCCGCCCGTCGATCTCGACCCGCTGCATATTCTTGGGTGAAGCCTGGTTCGAGAACCAGTTCTGCAGCTCCGCCGCGCGGCGCTCGCCCAGCGCCTCACTTGTATTCCGCACGGCCATGTCGGCAAGCGCCTCCAGCGAGGCGCCCGGCTCGGAGGCGGGCAGATTGGCTGCGCGCCAGGCCAGATAGCGCGCGAGATGAGCGACCACTTTTTCTTTCGAAAGCCTTGCCCGGTCCAGCGTTGTACCGTCGATCCAGCGTTCGACGAGAAAGCCATGGCACAGCCCGGCGACCTCCGGGCCAAAGCCTGCATCATGTAGCCTCCCGGCAGTCCCGGCCTTGTGCATTCCGATTTCGCCGAGCCCGACGAACTTGACCGACCATTTTTCCCGGCCCGCAGAAGCGAGGAACTTTCGCCGCTCGAAGCCGCGGTGAACGGGTGGCCAATGATCCTGCGAGTGATAGTGCAAGCGACGCCACTCTCCGCCGGATGTTTCCGCCAGGCTGGCCGCTGTGCTGCCGATGGTCCGGGCTACCCAATTCCGCAACGTCGGGACAGCGGATCCAGCGGGGAAAGTGCGTTCGAAATCCGCGGTGTGTTTTTGGCAAACCCTCCATGCCTCGCGACTGTCCGCCGAAGCCTCGGGACCCGGGCCACCCAAATGGCTTGGGAACAGATGGATGCGCCCGGCATCGATGCCTAGCCCTTGCAGCCATGCGACCACGGCGTGGAACGAACTGCCGGACAGGCCCGGGCCTTCGTCGACGATTGCAAAGCGGGCCGACGGCTTCGTCATCCAGCCACCGATCAGCTCCGGATCGGCGGCAAGCCGCCTGCGAAACGGGTGGCCGGTCGGACGGACGCTGACGGGTGCTGGTGCGCCGATGGCTGCAGCCACCATCGCTGCAAGCCCCAGGCCGATGCTGCGGATGCCGATTACGCATGTGTTCGCATCGAGACCGGAATGCCGCGCGGCGACGAAATAGCTTTCCGGATAGAGCGCATAGTGAGCATATCCCTCAGCCGTGCCGGTGAGGATTTCGCCATCGCATTCGAGTTCGGCCAACATTCGCGGCACGTCAGCATCGACTGGGCCATCGATCGTGAATCCGGCGTCCCACGATCTACCCACGTGCCGGGCCAAGCCGACCAGGAGATTTGCGCCCGCGATCCGGTATCGGGAATTCCTGTCCGTGCCGTTGGCCTCGAATTCAGCATCGGCAAGACCCTGGACCAGTTCCGAGGCCGTGATGAACAGGCCGACCAAGGCTGCGTGGCGTTCGATCCCACTTGGCATGTCGGCAATGTGCTCGGCCGCTTTGCACGCTGAGCCGCGAACATGTTGCGCGCTCTGCATTCGCTTGTGGTCGCCATAGACGATCATTGTCCCGTCCCGGTTGGCCTCACCCTTCGCTGCACAACTCGGCGGGCGCTACTTTGATCCACTATCGGTTGCACGATTTTTGCAGCCGGCAAGGAACAATCCGGGAGGAAGGCGGTTTGGCACGAAGAACTTACCTTCAACAGCATAGGCAGCGGTTTCGTGGGATCGAAGAAAGTTCGAATCGGTATAGTCGGCGTCGGCAATTGCGCTTCCTCCCTTGTTCAGGGCATCACCTATTACCGCGACGCAAGGAGCAATGAGCCCATACCCGGGCTGATGCACGCCGATCTTGGCGGCTACCATGTCAAGGACATTGAAGTGGTCTGCGCATTCGACGTCGCCAAGGGCAAGGTCGGACGCGATGTGGCAGACGCGATCTACAGCGCGCCGAACAATACTTTCCGCTTTGCCAATGTGGCGCCTACCGGCGCTCGCGTCGAACGCGGACCGACGCTGGACGGCATCGGCAAATATCTGCGCGACGAGATCGAGGAGGCCGACGAGCCGGTCGCCAATGTCGGCAAGATCCTCGCCGACAGCGGCGCCGAAATCCTGGTGTCCTATCTGCCAGTCGGCTCGGAGGAGGCAACGCGCTTTTATGCCGAGTGCGCGCTCGATGCGGGCTGCGCCTTCGTCAACTGCATACCAGTCTTCATCGCCTCGCGGCCGGAGTGGCGCCGCCGCTTCGAGCAACACGGCTTGCCGCTGATCGGCGACGACATCAAGAGCCAGGTCGGTGCGACGATCGTACATCGTCTGCTTGCCAACCTGTTTCGTGAGCGCGGCGTGCGTATCGATCGCACCTACCAGCTCAATTTCGGCGGCAACACCGATTTCCTCAACATGCTGGAGCGCGAGCGGCTGGAATCGAAGAAGATCTCAAAGACGCAATCCGTCACCAGCCAGATCGATGTTCCCTTGGAGCCCGGCAACATTCACGTCGGGCCGAGCGACCACGTGCCGTGGCTGACCGACCGCAAGTGGGCCTATATCCGGGTCGAAGGCACGACCTTCGGCGGTGTGCCGCTGAATGCCGAGCTCAAGCTGGAAGTGTGGGATTCGCCCAACTCGGCCGGGGTCGTGATCGATGCGGTGCGTTGCGCCAAGCTGGCGCTCGACCGCGGCATCGCAGGCGCGCTGACCGGTCCCTGCAGCTATTTCATGAAATCGCCGCCCGAGCAGTTCACCGACGCGGAAGCCCGCCAGCGCACGCTCTCTTTCATCGCCGGTAAGGACGAGCCGATGCTCGATGCCGCGGAATGACGACGTTCTTTCTGGTCCGCCACGCCGCGCATGACAATGTCGGCTGTTATCTTGCCGGACGGATGGCGGGCGTTTGCCTCGGCGAAGCCGGCAGGGCACAGGCCTCGCATCTGGCTGACCGTATGGCACGCGAGGCGATAGCGGCAATCTTTTGTAGCCCGCGCGAACGCACGCAGGAGACGGCCAATCCGATTGCACTCGCCTGCAATGCCGGTGAAATCGTGACCCGCGAGGAACTCGATGAGATCGACTTCGGCACCTGGTCGGGAAAGACCTTCGAGGAACTGAACCAGGATGCCGACTGGCGGGTGTGGAACGACCAGCGCCAGCAGGCGAGAACACCGAGCGGCGAGACCATGCTGGACGTGCAGCAACGCGTCGTCTCGCTGATCGAGCAGGTCCGCGGAACATACCAGAACCAGTGCGTTGCACTGGTCAGCCATGCCGACGTCATCAAGGCCGCCGTGTGCAAAGTGCTCGGCCTGTCGCTGGGGAACTGCTTTCGTTTCGATATCGACCCAGCGTCGATCACCACGGTTGTTTGGGGAGACTGGGGGTCGAAGCTGGTCAGACTCAACGAAGCTGCCTGACGAGGAATTGCCGGATGCGCATGGTCATTTTCGGTCTTACCGTGACATCGTCGTGGGGCAACGGGCACGCCACGCTGTGGCGCGGATTGATCCGGGCGATGGCCGGGCTGGGCTGGTCCATCACCTTCTTCGAACGCAACACTCCCTATTATGCCGGGACGCGCGACCTCGACCAGCTGGATGGCGGCAGCATTGTCCTTTATCCGGACTGGCAGGACATCCAGAGCGCTGCCGAGCAGGCGGTGAATGAGGCCGATGTCGTCATCGTCACCTCCTATTGCCCCGATGCGGTGAGCGCGTCGCGCTTTGCCCACCAGGCCTGTCGCGGGCTGAAGGTCTTCTATGACCTAGACACGCCGGTGACGCTGGCGCGAATCGAACAAGGTGAGCCTCCGGCCTATTTCGGGCCGGAAGGGCTTCGGGATTTCGACCTCGTGCTGAGCTACACGGGAGGAACCGCGATCGATGCGCTGAAGACGATGCTGGGCGCGCGCCGCGTCATGCCACTCTACGGCCATGTCGATCCAGAGCGACACCGGCCGGCCCCGCCCAAGCCGGAGTTTGCCGGCGACCTTTCCTATCTCGGGACGTATGCGGCAGACCGCCAGACCGGGGTCGAAAGGCTGCTGGTCAGTCCGGCTGCGCGCCTGCCGGATCGCCGTTTCATCATTGGCGGCGCACAATATCCGCAAGAATTCCCGTGGAGCGACAATATTTTCTTCGTCCGTCACCTGCCGCCCGCCGAACACCCCGCCTTCTTTTCATCATCACGGCTGACCCTGAACGTGACCCGCGAGGCGATGGCCGAAAGGGGCTGGTGTCCTTCCGGCCGGCTATTCGAAGCCGCCGCGTGCGGTGCTGCGATGGTGAGCGACACGTGGCCGGGACTGGAGGCCTTCTTCCGGCCCGGCGAAGAGATCGTCGTGGCCAACAGCACCGACGACGTGGTCGCCGCGCTCGACCTGCCCGACGCCGAGCTTGACGCGATCCGCCGCCGGGCGCGCGAGCGGGTGCTGGACGAACACACCTCGGCGCGGCGGGCGAAGGAATTCGACCGCATCCTGTCCGATGCACTGCACGGCTCCACGCATGGCGAGCCGTTGAAGGAGGCAGTTTGATGTTGGGCATTGTGCCCGCCGCCGGGCGGGGAAGCCGCATCCAGCCGCTCGGCTTTTCGAAGGAACTGCTGCCGGTCGGCAGCCGCATCGACGGCAACACCGAGCGGCCTTGCGCGGTGAGCGAATACCTGGTGCGCCGCATGGTGCGCGCGGGGGCCGACAAGATCTGCTTTGTCATCGGTTCGGGTAAGTCGGATATCCTCGAATATTATTCTGCCGGCTATGCCGATGCGGCGGCGCTGTTCGTGGTGCAGCCCTCTCCAGTCGGCCTTTGCGACGCCATCTTCCGCGCCGCACCGCTCGTCGGAGCCGACGAGACCGTTCTGGTCGGGCTTCCCGATACAATCTGGTTTCCCGAAGACGGCTTCCTGGCTCTCCCGGACGACGGCCTGTCCTTCCTGCTGTTTCCGGTGGACCAGCCGGAATTCTTCGATGCCGTCGTTGTCGACCAGGACGACCGGGTGAAGCAAATCCAGGTCAAGCAGCAGAATGCCGCGTCGAACTGGATCTGGGGTGCGTTTAAGATGCCCGGCCACACCCTTCACCAGCTCGCCGTGCTGTGGCGGGAACGGGACCGGTGCGACGAATATATCGGCACGCTGGTCAATGCCTATCTCGCCGCCGGGGGTGAAGCACATGGCATCAAGGCTGGCACCGCCTATGTCGATGTCGGTACTTTCAACGGCTACCGCACCGCACTTCGGCTGCTCGAAAGCGCCGCCAGTACCAAGGACGACCAAGCCGCCATGACGCTGCCCGGCCACCAGCACCTCCCTATCCTCGCAGGCGAAGGAGGCTAGCCATGCTGCATTCCGATGCCGAAATCCGCCGCCGTATCGATGCGCTCGGCCCATGGTTCCACAATATGGAGCTGGCCGGCGTGGAAACGGCTCCCGATCATTTCCTCGGCAATTACCCGCTGATCAAATGGCGCAAATTCGCCGACGCCATTCCCGCCGATCTTTCCGGCAAGGCGGTGCTCGACATAGGCTGCAATGCAGGTTTCTACTCTATCGAGATGAAACGCCGCGGCGCCGGTCGCGTGCTCGGCATCGACTTCGACGAGGCATACCTTGCGCAGGCGCGCTTTGCCGCTGAGGTTGCGGACTGCGACATCGAATTCCAGCAGCTCTCGGTCTACGACGTTGGCGCGCTGCGTGAGCGGTTCGACATCGTGCTGTTCATGGGAGTGCTCTACCATTTGCGCCATCCCTTGCTCGCTCTCGATCTGATCCGGGAGCACGTTGCCGACGACCTGATGATTTTCCAGTCGATGCAGCGCGGCAGCACCGACGTGCCGGCACTCGAGCAGAATTATCATTTCTGGACGCACGACCTGTTCGACCGGCCGGAGTTCCCAAAGCTGCATTTCATCGAGCATCGTTATGCCGACGACCCGACCAACTGGTGGATTCCCAATCGCGCCTGCACCGAAGCCATGCTGCGCAGCGCCGGCTTCGAGATCGTGCTGCAACCCGAGCAGGAGGTCTATTTCTGCCGCACCGCCGACGTACCGGCCGGCGGCGGCGCCATCTACCCGTCGAAAGGACAGATAAATGATTGAAGCCGCGATGATCTGGAACGAGCCAAACAACAAATCCCACTGGGATCCAGAGCTCGATCCCGACTGGAGCCGCTTCGCCAACATGACAATCCTGGCCGCCGACGCGATAGCGTCGGAGAATCCGGCCTTGACCAAGGTCCTTGGCGGCATCTCGCCGATCGACGCCGCCTTCATAACACGGATGCAGGAATTCGGCGTGCTCGATCATGTCGACGCGGTCGCCGTGCACGGCTTTCCGCTCGACTGGAACCTCTGGCAGATCCACGAATGGCCGCAGAAGATTGGCGAAATTTCGGCTGTCACCGATCTTCCGGTATGGGTCAGCGAGGTCGGCGTGTCGACCTTCGGTGCCGAGGAGGTACAGGCCTGGGGCCTGCGCCGGACAGCGGAACTGCTGATCGGCAACGCACCGCGCATCCAATGGTATAGCCTCTACGACCTGCCGCGCGAATGGGAAGCGACGACGCGCCATCGCGAGGCGGAAGGCTCTTCCTACTACCGCCATTTCTACATGGGCCTGCTGCGCCAGGACGGCACGCCAAAGCCCGCGCTCGAGGAATTCCTGCACCACGCGCCGGCAATGGGACTGGTGCAGTGGTTCCATTTCGAAGATCACCGGCTGGATGACGCCGTCGCCTGGATGAAACGGCTCGGCGTCACCAATCTGCGCACCGGGCTTTCCTGGGCCGACAGTTTCAGGCCGAACGCACTTGACTGGTTCGACCGGCAAATGGAGGCGTTGGCCGACTTCGACGTGACGGTCACCTTCTGCTTCACGCCGGAACACCGCGGAATGATGCCGCACCACGCCAGCCCGCCGCTGGTGCCGGCGGAATTCGCCGAGTTCTGCGCGGCAATGACGCGCCGCTATGCCGGCAGCATCGCTGCCCCTTCCGCCGGCAGGCAGCGCGCCTCCGCAGCGTGAGGAGCTTCGGCTCGCCAGCCATGACGCTCACCGTCCTCAACGTCGCCTATCCCCTCGCCCCGGTCGGGCCGGATGCGGTCGGCGGCGCCGAGCAGGTGCTGTCGATGCTCGATCAGGCGCTCGTACAGGCCGGACACCGTTCGATCGTGATCGGCTGCCAGGGCTCGCGCGCTGCGGGTGTCCTCATCGAGACGCCGGCCGAACCGGGCGTGCTCGATGAAGCGGCGAAGCGCCGGGCCCAGCGTGCTCATCGCGCAGCAATAGCTACCGCACGCGCACGCTGGCCAATCGACGCGGTTCATTTGCACGGCATCGATTTCGATGCCTATCTGCCGGGCGATGGGCCGACATTGGTGACCTTGCACCTGCCGCTCGACTGGTATCCGGCCGATGCTCTCAGTCCGGCGCGAGAGGATCTGTGGCTGCATGCGGTATCGGCGGCTCAGCAACGAACCGCGCCACCGGGCGCCAGGCTGATCGGGCCGATCCCCAATGGAGTGGACATCGACGCGCTGAGCGAGCCACAGGTCAAGCGTGAGTTTGCGCTCGTGCTCAGCCGAATCTGCCCGGAAAAGGGCATTCATCTGGCGCTGGACGCAGCCAAGAAGGCCAACGTACCGCTGGTCATCGGCGGCAAAGTCTATCCCTACGAAACCCACACAGCGTATTTTCGCGACGAGGTCGAGCCGCGGCTGGACAGTCGGCGCCGCTTTCTCGGTCCGCTCGGCTTTGTCGCCAAGCGGCGCCTGCTCAACACAGCCCGCTGCCTGGTCGTCCCGAGCCTTGCCGCGGAAACCAGTTCTCTCGTCGCCATGGAGGCACTCGCCTGCGGCACCCCCGTGGTGGCCTTCCCGAATGGCGCACTGCCGGATGTGGTCGAGCATGGCAAGACGGGGTATCTCGTCAGAGATGTCGACGAAATGGCGGAAGCCATCGTTGCCGCACCCGGCCTGGACCCTGAGACCTGCCGGGCCGAGGCGCGGCGCCGCTTTTCACTCGACCGCATGGTCTCCTCCTACATGGACGCCTATCGGGCGCTGGCACGGCTCGGCACAGACAGCGGACAGCTCGCGGCGGCGAAGTGAGCGGGACATGCTCCGCAGCGAGATCATCGACGATGCGGCGGGCCTCGAAGCCCTCGCGCCACACTGGTGGGAACTCTGGTCGCGCAGTCCCTCGGCGACGCCGTTCCAGTCTCCCGCATGGCTGGTGCCGTGGTGGCGGACATTCGCTCCTGGTGAGCTTGCGACGGTCGCCGTCTGGAGTGGCGATGACCTGGTCGGCTTGGCGCCACTCTATCTGGAACACCGGGAAGCCGGCGCGCGATTGCTTCCGCTCGGGATTTCGTTGAGCGACTATCTGGACCTCCTTTGTCTTCCCGAGATCGCCGAACCGGTCGGCGCCGTCATCGCCGGCTCGGTTCTTTCCATCGGCTGGTCACAGTGGATCTTGCCGGATCTGCCGGCCGGCGGTGCCGGCCTCGCCATCTGCCATGCCGCGCTCGAAACAAGCCAGGCTGTCAGCCACGCTGCTTGCCCGGTGCTTTCCCTCACGGGCGATGAGACGCTTCTCAGCTGTGTTCCGGCGCGGCGACGGCGCCAATTGCGCCGCGCCCATAGAGCTGCTTCGAGACGTGGCCGGGTCTCCATCGAACCCGTTTTGTCCGATCCGCAGACATTCCTCGATCATTTGATCCGCCTCCACCGCGCGCGCTGGGCCGGAAACGGCGACGGCGTCCTGTCCGATACCCGCGTGGAAGAATTCCACCGTCAGGCGCTGCCGCTGTTGGCTGCTCAGGCACTTGCCCGATGCTGGCTTGTCGCCATCGATGGCGCGATCGTGGGCGCCTATTACGGGTTTCATCATCGAGGCCGCGCTTACGCTTACCTCGGTGGCTTCGATCCGGCCTATGCGGAGGAAAGTCCCGGCGCGCTGCTCATCGGCCAGGCGATAAGCCAGGCGATCTGCGAAGGCGCGGAAGACTTCGATTTTCTGCGCGGGCAAGAGGCCTACAAATACAGCTGGGGCGCCGTCGACCGGTGGACGCTGCGCAAGATCTGGACGCGGAGCAAAGGGCGGTGAACGCGACCCGATCGAGATCTCGGCGGGCGACATCAGCAACACAGGTGCTGGAGGAGTGCATGGCAGATGGTGCCGGCGTCGAAGCCGTCATCGCCAGGCTGGCTCTCCGTTTCGAGACAGGAATCGACGCCGTAGAACTGGCGACGATTGCGCAAAATATGCACTCGGCCGACCCGCGAAAGACGGCGAAACTACAGCGGATTGCCGGCCTGCTTCAGCGCAGGCCCGAGATCTTCGCCACGCTGCGCAAAACAGGTGCTGCGGTTCGGCACGAACGCGGGGAGGACGAGACCGACGATGCGGTGGTCAAGCGGCTGGCGGCAGGATTTGACGCGGCGGCGGCGATCTCCCCGGCGGCGAGCGTCCAGCTGTCGTCGCTGGGCAATGAGGAAAAGCTCTCGGCCGCGACGGCTGAGATCGTCGCATGGCTGGAGAGGCGAGGCTTTACCGGCACTGACCGCGACATACTGGACATCGGCTGTGGCATCGGTCGGTTCGAACAGGCGCTCTCCGCTCTATCGCACCGGATCGTCGGCATCGACATATCCGTGGCGATGATCTCGATCGCCCGGCGGCGATGCGCCGGGCTCGGCAATGTAGAATTCCGCCCTACCCGCGGTTTCGATCTTGCCGATTTTCGCGATGCCAGCCTCGATCGCGTGCTGGCCGTCGACAGCTTTCCCTATCTGGTGCTGGCCGGCCTCGCGGAACGGCACTTCATGGAAATCGCCCGCGTGCTGAAGAGGCCGGGCATCGCTGTGCTTTTGAATTATTCCTATCGCGGACAGCCGGCGCTGGATCGCGCCGACGTTCGTAACTTCGCCAATGCAAATGGCATGCAAGTCCTCGTCGACGGGGAAAAGCCGTTCCGGCACTGGGACGGCGATGCCTTCCTGCTTACGATTTCCGGCGGAACATTGCGGCCCAACGCTGGTTCGGATGCCGAACGGGAAAAGCCGCTCGACAGTATGAAGGAGGACAAGATGGCGTCCGGCAGCAAGAAGCACATCGGCCGCGGCAGTCACGGCAAAGGCGCTGGCGCTGGCGCGATGACCGATCTTCCCAAGGACAAGATCGGAGAGAACGCCGTTCTGTCCAACAGAGACAAGAAGCAGCACACCAAGGAGCGTGGGCTCGACGGCAATCGGGTCAAGTCCGAGCAGTACCAGGATCATTCAGCGGATCGGCGGCCTGAAAACTGATCGTTGCGGCGGCATGTGGCTTGCAGCCGGCGAGCAATTGAAACGCAGCGAGAGCCCAACTGCTGACCAAGCTGTGCAAGGACCGAAGCCGGTCGCATGGAATAGCCTGCAAATTCTTGCAAACTCGCACTGTTGCCACCAGAGTGAGGTGAAGGGACCAACATTTGCCAAGAGAACGCGATGTCTCGCTCAAGGGAAGATTCCGTCAGCACGCGTGCCGATCTGACGATAGACCGGGAAATCGCTTCTTTGCTTGCGGCCATCGAACAGGAAAGGGTTCCTGACCGGCTGACCAAACTTGCGATCGAATTGCAGCACGCGCTTGTGGAAAGACGATTGCGCCAAACCAGCAACTAACGTCACATGTATATTAGCGGCGCCTCTCGGCTTCGAAGTCCAGTTGTCCTTCGGACAGGTAGCTGCGCCTTTCCATCAGCGTTTGCGAGGAACTTTCGCCAAGGTATTCCAGCACGCCGGCGCGTGCCCTGTTGAGCCGGCTTTTCACCGTTCCGACTGCGCAACCGCATATTTCGGCCGTTTCCTCATAGCTGACGCCCAGCACGCCTATCAGCATCAGAACCTCGCGCTGGTGCTCGGGAAGGCTCTGGATGGCCTGGTGGACTTCCTTGCCCTGTACCGACCATTCCTGCGTCGCTTCCGAGATCGGCCGCAGCGAAGCGCAGTCGAGCAGGCCTGGCGCTTCCCTCACCGCGGCTCTGACACGCGTGTAGTAGGTGTTGCGCATGATGGTGAACAGCCATGACTTCATGCGCGTTCCAGCTTCGAACTTGTCGATGTTGGCCAGTCCCTTGGTCAGCGTCTCCTGGACCAGGTCGTCGGCATCATCGGGAGTGCGGCAGAAGGTGCGGGCGAAAGCCCTTAAAGCGGGTATGAGGTGGACGATGGAAACTTCTTCGGTTTCGCGGGTCGCGAAGGCGTAGGCTGTGGGTGGCAATGGTCCAGCTCCCGTCCAGAATGAGTTCGTGAGCGCAGACCAGTTAAATGCATTGGGCGAAAGATCGTTCCGGTTGGCGAAAATCACCTGGCTCCAGAAACCGGAGGGGCTTGGCTGGGCGATCCAGCCGACGGCGATATTTTTGACGGAACAACCACCGGTGTCGCGGAGTTCGAATCGAGGTCTGCGAAAATCCGGGGCGCCGCTACTGGCGCGAGCCTTGGCCGCCACCTCAAGGACAGCCCGCCACCTCAAAAACAGGAGGAATCCATGACAGGAAGCAAGCACGTTAAAGGCAAAACGCCGGCCGATAGCGACCTCGCCAACGATCCCGGCATCGGCAGTTCCAAGGGTACGATCAAGGAGGGCGACCGGCTCGATCAGGGCGACAACACGTTCGAAGGTGATGTCGAGAACGACACCACGCCCCAAGGCGGTATCAATCCCCGGCAGAAGATGCGGACCAACAAATAATGGCACGACCGGCCGCCGCACGATCGAACAAACCCGCTGCAACCCGTGCAGCAATCCCGCGTTAAAGAGCATCGGCCTCTGTCCGTCCCGAGCGTTGATGCGACAGGCTCTTTCGCGGAGACACAGATGACAAAAAAATCGTTTGGCCGCCCCGTTCCAATTCTCGTCGGCCTTGGTTTCCCTCGCCATGTCGAAAATGTCTGGCAGGCCTATGACGTCTTGAACGAATGGCCGAGCCGCGGCCCGGCGCACAAGGCGGCGTTCGACGCCTGTCGCGCCGGGCTGGCTAACGAGGTCGATACCCAGACGGTGCGCGCGGCGTTCGAAGCATTCGCCCGCAAGGCGGGCATTCTGGCGCACGATATGACGACCGAAACACCAGCACGCTTTACAACACCTGCGAAGGCTCACGACGTTTGGCTAAAACGCCCATCGGACGGCCCTCGAGACCCTGGAGAAACCCAGCTTACTTGAAGCGGCCAGCTTGCTTGAACCGGGAGGAATACGGTGCTGAGAATAGAGTTCGATACTCCTGTTTGCATCTATTTCGGCAAGCCTGGGCGATCGCGATTGGTCAGTTCCGTTTTCGAAGCATTATATTGCCTGAAAAGCGAGAAATGGCCGGCGCGCAACGCGCCGCTGTCGCTGATGGCGGCAGATTTATTGAATCGCGCCCGGACCGGTGAAATCACGGCCGCCAAAGCCCGCCAAGCATTTGTCGACGCCGCTTGGGAGGCGAACATTCTTGTCGAGGGCGAGCCGCATGATGCGCATGCCCCGACAGCCTTCATGTCCGACATCGAGTGAGCCGGCAGGCTGCCTCCCGGCAGTTCCGTCCAGCGCCAGCTTATCACGAATGGCTGGCGTTCTCGGCCTTTTTCTCGCGCTGCTGCCTGAGGACCTCGTCGGTTCCGACGAGCTTCTTCGATCCGCCGGGGATCGCGGTGGAGACGACCGACGGCGGGTCGCTCGCCGGGAAAGAATCCTCCAGACCAGCCTGCAACTGGTCTTCCAGCGTCTGCGGCTCTTCAGAGCGGCCGGGAGTCCTTCGAGTATCTACGTTCTCCAGCGGCTGTGTCATATCCGGTGACGACTTGACGTCTCGAATCCAGCCATAGAGCTGTTCGATGGCAAATTCCTTCATCGTGTCGAAATCGGCTTTCTCGTCACGCGATGCTTCGATTTGGTCGACCATGGTCTTCTCGAAACGTTCGAGGCTATCGCTTCCGCAGGCCCGGCAGAGACGCACCAGCGCCTCGCGCAGTATGAGGGGCGCAAAGTGCGCCGTTGCCTCAAGCCTGAGCTGCTGCAAACGCTCTGGGGTGGCGGCTTGGAACTTCGACATGTTCGACCTCTCGCCTTGTGGAGCATGTCAACGAAAATTGTCGATGGATGTTCCATAGGGCGGCCGCCGGTGCCATCGCTCGATCCTCAGCGGTGTGCGCCACCACCGAGTGCCATGCGGACACCGAGGCCGACAACGAGGCAGCCTGCCACGCGGCGCTGCCAGAGCCTTACCTTCGGTCGTTTCATAATCCAGGCCCCGAAGGTGCCGGACGCGAGCGCATATGTGCCTAGCACCAGCACACCGGTCATTTTCTGTGTGCCACCGAGCAGCAGCAATTGCAGCGTGACCGATCCGCGAGCAGGATCGACGAACTGCGGAAGGAATGCCACCATAAAGGTTATCGGCCAGGGATTTATCAGATTGGCGATCATTCCTTCACGCGCGGCCGCAAGCGGTCCGACATTGCGCGGCTCGTCGACGGCGACGCTATCCGACCGTAATAATACCATACGCGATCCAAGCCAAACCAGATAGGCTGCGCCCGCCCAGCGAAGCATCGCAAAGGCAAGGGGCGATGCCTGGAGCAGTGACGATATGCCGAGGGCAAGGAGCGGCAACTGGACCATTCCGGCGCCGAGGGTCATGCCCAGAACGGTGAACAGGGCAACGTCCCGGCCCTGTCCGACGCCACGCGCCATCACCAGCAGACTGTCAGGCCCTGGCGGCATCTGCATCAGGATGACCGTCCCGCCAAAAGCCGCCCACGACGCGAGATCCATGCCGCTACTTCGACCCGGTTTCGTAAGACGGCTTCCCGCCACCCTTCAACCGGCCGGCATCTCGCATCATCTTGAGCGCTTCGTCCCTGGTCAGGCCACACCTGCGGGCAAAGAAATTGATCTCATAGACCTGCTCGGTCGAGAGGCAATCTTTGGCTTGCACTCTTCGCTTGTGTTTGCGTCCACTCATACACGCTGGATCCGGTATAACTTAGCCTTCCCAACTCACATCGGGCCAGCCGGTTCCCCACGGCTTCGTCGCTTCCGCTGGTTTTCAGGCGCCGTCGGGCCGGCCGACCTTGTCCTTGAGTTCGTTCAGGAATGCGAGCAGCGCGTCCTCTGGATCGTCGGCATCCTCGGTCAGCATATCGATGCCCCAGCGTCCGAGGACGGCCTCCTGGACGATGCTTGGCTGCGGCATGAAGATGAAGGATTTTGGCCGATTCTTCTCATAACCGGACCGGCGCCAGGTCTGCCAAAGCCTGTGCAGCAGCAGACGGATGTTCATATCGGACATGCTGTAGCCGATGAACAGGATGGTACGCCCGAGCGCGTCGGCGCGAAACTTCACGTCGAGCGCCGAATCGAACGAAAGCCGGTCGAAATAGTCGGTCTCCGCCAGGACTAGGGATTTGTCGTCGTCGAAATCGCCGTGGAATTTGATGATCTGGGTGACCTCGCCTGTTGTCTTGGGCAAGTCCTTTGCATTGGCCACTTTCACAAAGGGCCGGCCATGGATCTCGAAGGCAACCTCGAGGTTGCGATCATAATTGGTGGTGTAGATGATCGGAAAATCGAGCGACACGATAAGCTTGTGGATCGCCGAGCCCCGCACTTTTTCCCGCGATACGCTCCATTCGCGATCCATCCAGCTGCGCAAAGGGCCGAGGCTCCCCTGCTTCAGCCGGTAATATTCGGCAAGGGCCTGATAGTTGGCCTCCGGTGCGCCGATCATGTCCTCGTCGAGGCCGAGCTCGTTTTGCATGTGCTCGATGAGCTTTTGCCAGGACGGCAAGCCGACGCTCATCGACACTCCGGCTCCAACGAACAAGATCGCTCGTCGCTCTTTCACCGATTGAGCCAGTTGCTCGACTGCAGACAGCATCCGACACAACTGCGAACAGCGCCCTCCGTTCCGGCCGAGCCCGGACCACCGCGGGAATAACTCCAATTTGCGGTTGAATGAGAACGCCAGGATCAACTATCCCGAGCGCCGGCCGCCGAGTTTGGCCGACGGAATCCGACATTTATTTCATTCCATTTGGCACTTCTGCGCCTCTCGCGCGTTGGGAGTGTTCAACAAAGACGGCGCAGCTAATGGATCGCCATCGGATTGTCTCAGTAGCATTATGTCTGTTCCTGCTTACAATCGGCGCCGTCCAGCAAAAGGCTTGGGCTCAAGCACCTTGCCCGGCCGACCATGACAAATTGCTGGCCGCCCTCAAGGCCAACGTCAAAGCCAGCGGTGGCCCCGGCAATGGCGGCTTCGATACCAATGAATGGGCGGCAATCGTGGCTCGCGACGGAACTGTCTGCGCCGTCGCCTTCAGCGGGCCTACCGCCGACGCCCAGTGGCCCGGCAGCCGACTGATCGCCGCCGAAAAAGCCAATACGGCCAACGGGCTCAGCCTCGCGCAGATGGCTTTGTCCACCGCGAACCTCTACGCGCCGGTGCAGCCCGGCGGTCCTCTATTCGGCCTCCTGGCCACCAATCCGGTCAATCAGGCGGCAGCCTATGCGGGCGATCCTTCTACGTATGGAAGCTCCAGCGATCCATTGCTGGGAAAGCCCATCGGCGGTGTCGTCGTGTTTGGCGGTGGCCTGGCTCTCTACGACGGCAAGGGGATCGTCGGGGCCCTCGGGATAAGCGGCGATTCCTCTTGTGCCGACCACAATGTCGCCTGGCGGGTGCGGGCCGCACTCGGGCTGGACAAGGTACCGGCCGGCGTCAACCCAAACCGCAAGGACGCTATCATTTTCGACCTCGATCCCGGCGGCAAGAGCGCTTCCGGCTGGGGCCATCCATTGTGTGCCGGAACCGAGGCGGACGTAGCCGCAGAGCTTGGCGCCGGTGTCGGCGGGTCGATACGCTAATGAGGCAAGTGCGACAGGTGGCAGCGAAAACCAGTGTGTCAGCCAAAAGGGGAGAAAGGCCAATGGCTGCGATGCTGGGATGGACGCTGCTGGCAGGCTTCGCGCTAGTTACCACGGCGGTTGCTCAGTCAACGTCAAGCTTTGCGATAAATCCGCCGTCCGCGGCTGCTCCGCCCGACGACGGCCAGTGGGCGATGCCGGCAAAGAACTACGCCTCGACCCGCTACAGCGAACTTGCGGAAATCACCGAGGACAACGTCAAGAACCTGCAGGTGGCCTTCACATTCTCCACTGGCGTCAACAAGGGCCAGGAGGCTGCGCCCCTGGTCGTCGGCAACACGATGTACATCGTGACGCCGTTTCCCAACATCCTCTACGCGCTTGACCTTACCAAGCCCGGCGCGCCGATGAAGTGGAAATTCGAGCCCAATCCCGAGCCTGCGGCGCAGGGCGTTGCCTGTTGCGACGTGGTCAACCGCGGTGCGGTCTTCTTCGACGGGCGCATCTATTTCAACACGCTCGACGGCCATACCATCGCCGTTGATGCAGCCACCGGCAAACCGGTCTGGAACACCCATATCGGCAACATCAATATCGGCGAGACCATCACCATGGCGCCGCTGGTGGTCAAGGGCAAGGTGCTGGTCGGCAATTCCGGCGGCGAAATGGGCGTGCGCGGCTGGATCAAGGCGCTTGACGCCGGCGACGGGCACGTCGTCTGGACGGCCTACAACACCGGCCCGGACGCCGAGGTGCTGATCGGCCCCGATTTCAAGCCGCATTACGACATGGACAAGGGCAAGGATCTCGGCGTGACGTCATGGCCGCCCGATGCGTGGAAGATCGGCGGCGGCAATGTGTGGGGCTGGATCTCCTATGATCCGGATCTGAACCTTATCTTCCACGGCACCGGAAATCCCGGCCCGTGGAATCCGGATCTGAGGCCCGGCGACAACAAATGGACCGCCGGCATCTTTGCCCGCGATCCCGACACCGGCGCAGCCAAATGGTTCTATCAATGGACCCCGCACGACCTCCATGATTACGACGGCATCAACGAGCAGGTGCTGCTCGACATGACTTGGCAGGGCAAGCTCCGCAAGGTCCTGGTCCGACCGGAACGCAACGGCTATGTCTATTTGCTGGACCGCACGACGGGGGAGGTATTGTCGGCGGTGCCGTTCGGGCCTGTCAATTCCAGCAAGGGCGTCGACCTCAAGACCGGCCGGCTGATTGTAAATCCCGACAAAAAACCCGGCACCGGTAAGGTCGTGCGCGACATCTGCCCCACCGCATCCGGGCTAAAGGACTGGCAGCCTTCGGCGTTCTCGCCAAAGACCGGCCTGCTCTACATTCCGCACAATAACATGTGCATGGACGAAGAAGGCGTCGAGGTGAATTACATCGCCGGGACGCCCTATGTCGGCATGAACGTGCGCATGATTCCGGGGCCGGGCGGCAATCGCGGCGCTTTCACCGCCTGGGATGTCGCCGCCGCCAAGCCGGCGTGGAGCCTGAAGGAGAACTTTCCGGTGTGGAGCGGCGCCGTCGCCACCGCCGGCAATGTCGTGTTCTATGGCACGATGGAAGGCTGGTTCAAGGCGGTCAGCGCCAGGACCGGCGCGCTGCTTTGGCAGTTCAAGACGTCGTCCGGCATCATCGGCCAGCCGATCACCTATCGCGGCCCAGACGGGCACCAATATGTCGCGGTCCTTTCGGGCGTTGGTGGCTGGGCTGGGGCGATCGTATCCGGCGATCTCGACCCGCGCGACGCCACCGCCGCGCTGGGCTTCGTCAACGTCATGAAGGATCTGAAGGATGTAACCACGCCGGGAGGTACGCTGTATGTGTTCCGGCTGCCTTGAGACGATCGGCCGAGTTGCGCGGCCACGGAGAACGCGACCGCGGCGGCTTGCCGCCGCGGTCGGTGCACTGGCGCTCTCGCTTGTTGCCCCCCTTGCCGATGCGCGCGAATTGAGAATCTGCGCCGATCCCAACAACATGCCGTTCTCCAATGCCGCCAGGGAGGGCTTTGAAAACAAGATTGCCGAACTCGTCGCCGAGGAGCTTGGTGCGACTGTTTCCTACACATGGTGGGCACAGCGGCGCGGCTTTGTGCGCAACACGCTGAAAGCCGGCCTGTGCGATCTGGTGCCCGGCACACCCGCCAATCTCGAAATGCTGCGCACCACCGCGCCCTACTACCGGTCTTCCTACGTCTTCGTGACACGAAAGGATGCGCCGGAAATCACGTCCTTCAACGATCCTCGCCTGCGCGATCTGCACATCGGCGTCCAGCTGATCGGCGACGACGGCGCCAACTCGCCACCCGTCCAGGCGCTCGGGCGCCGCGGCATCGTCGGCCATCTCATCGGCTTCCCGGTCTATGGCGACTATTCCGCGCCGAACCCGCCAGCGCGCATCATCGAGGCGGTGGCGAATGGCGACATCGATGTTGCCGTCGTCTGGGGACCGTTGGCCGGCTACTTCGCCGCCAGGCAAAAAGCTCCGTTACGAATTACGCCGGTTGCGCCGCGTATCGACGGTCCGCTGCTGCCGATGATCTACGACATCTCGATGGCCGTGCGCCGCGACGACGATGCACTGCGCGGTGAGGTAGACGCAGCTATTGCCAAACACCGCGCCGAGATCGATACGATCCTGGCGGAATATGGCGTGCCTCGCCTCGACGGCGCCGGGGCGGCAGTGCGATGAACCGCGGCCTTCCATGCTTGCTGTCGGCGATGCTCGTCCTTGCCGCTTGCCAGCGCGAGGAACGCGACACGCGTCCACAGTCGGTGCTCGGCTCGGGCAACCAACCGGCGGCTGTGACGGCCCTCGAGCCGGGCGGCCAACGGCCGGCCTCGTCCGACAACAAGGCCGGCGTGTTCGAGGCCAACGCCTTCCACCTCAGCGAGGGCAAGCGTCTGTTCAACTGGTTCAACTGTTCCGGCTGCCATGCCAATGGCGGCGGCGGCATGGGCCCGGCCCTCATGGACCAGAAGTGGCTCTATGGCAGCTCGATCGAAAGCATCCACGCCACGATCAGGGACGGCCGGCCGAACGGCATGCCGAGCTTCCGCGACAAGATCCCTGACGACCAGATCTGGGAGCTTGCCGCCTTCGTCCGCGCGCTGAGCGGCAACGCGCCAAAGTCCGCTGCGCCGAGCCGCGACGACGACATGATGCCCCATCCATCCGAAAATCGCCTGCCGGACGCCGCGACGCTGGGGAAGTCGCCGTGAACCGCCTTCTTTGCAGGGTGTGCTGCAGCACAGCCTGCATGCTGCTCCTTGCAGGATGCAGCGGCTGGCAATCCGCGCTCGACCCGAAAGGCCCGGCCGCGGGCGAGCTTGCATGGCTGATCTGGTTCTTCACCGCGCTGTGCACGGCGGTCTGGCTTCTGGTGATGGCCGTGCTGATTACGCCATTGGCCCGGCGCCCGGCGCCGCTCGGCGATCCGCTTGTCCTCGACGCTGCCGCCGAGCGCAGCAAGATGCGAATTGTCGTCGCCGCACTCGCCGCTACCGCCCTGATCCTGGTCGGCCTGACGCTGCTGAGCTACTTCGCTAACCGGACGCTCGCCGCCATCGGCTCGGATGCGGCGCTGACGATCCGGGTGACCGGGCATCAATGGTGGTGGGAGGTGCGCTACGAAAACGATCAGCCGAACCGCATCCTGACGACCGCCAATGAAATCCATATCCCGGCGGGGGAGCCGGTGCGGCTTGTCGTGACCTCGACCGACGTCATCCATTCCTTCTGGGTGCCGAACCTCTCGGGCAAGCTGGACCTCATTCCAGGCCACGAGAACGTTCTCGATCTGAAGGCGGACAAGCCCGGCGTCTATCGCGGCCAGTGCGCCGAGTTCTGCGGCGCGCAGCACGCCAATATGAGCACCTTCATCGTCGCCGAACCCCGGCCCGTCTTCGACGCGTGGCTGAACGATCAGCTGCGGCCGGCGGTCGCTCCTGCCTCTGGCGAGGCAAAAGCCGGCCATGACCTATTCCTCAAACGGCCTTGCGTGATGTGCCACAAGATCGGCGGCACCATCGCCGGCGGTACGGTCGCTCCCGACCTTACACATATCGCAAGCCGGCAGACGCTCGCTGCCGGAACGCTGGCGATGAGCCGCGGCAATCTCGCAGCCTGGATAGCCGATCCGCAAGGGATCAAGCCAGGTGCCCACATGCCCGTAGTGGGACTAAACGGGGACGAGCTGAATGCGATCGTAGCCTATCTCGAGGGCCTGAAATGAGCAGCGCCGACCTAGCCCATGAGCGTGACCTCGCCCAGCAACGCGCCGCAGCACAAAAGGGTGACCTAGCTCCCGAGCACGACAGTCCTCGCGATACCGGCCTCGACGACGCCAGCCTTGACCGCTGGCTGGCGCGGACATGGCAGACGGCACCGGGCATCATCGGTGCGCTCTCGAGCGTCGACCACAAAATTGTCGCGCGGCGCTACCTGATCACCGCCTTCTTCTTCCTGTGCCTCGGTGGCCTCAGCGCCGTTGCCATGCGCATCCAACTGTCGGGGCCGGAGCGCGGGCTGATCGGGCCCGACCGCTACAACCAGCTGTTCACCATGCATGGCGTAACCATGATGTTCTTGTTTGCAGTGCCGATCGTTCAGGCGACTGGCATCTACCTCGTGCCGCTGATGGTCGGCACCCGCAACATCGCCTTTCCGCGCCTCAATGCATTCAGCTTCTGGATTTATCTCTCCGGTGGCCTCTTCGCCTGGGTGTCGTTTGCACTCGACATGGCGCCCGACGTCGGCTGGTTCTCCTATGTGCCGCTGTCCGGCCCTGAATTCGGGCCAGGCAAGCGTTCCGACGTGTGGGCGCAGATGATCACCTATACCGAAGTGTCGTCGTTGGCGGTCGCGGTTGCCACCATCGTCACCGTGCTGAAGCAACGCGCGCCGGGCATGTCGCTGGACAAGATTCCGCTCTACGTCTGGGCGCTGCTGGTCACCTCCTTCGTGATCGTGTTCGCCATGCCGGCGGTCATGATCACGTCGACGTTCCTGATCCTCGACCGGCTGGTCGGCACCCATATCTTCAATCCCGCCGAGGGTGGCGACGTACTGCTCTTCCAGCACCTGTTCTGGTTCTTCGGCCACCCCGAAGTCTACATCATTTTCCTGCCGGCCACCGGCATGGTGTCCTCGATCATCGCCGCTTTCGCCCGGCGTCCGGTATTCGGCTATCTGGGCATGGTTCTGTCGCTGATTTCGGTCGGCTTTCTGTCGTTCGGCCTGTGGGTCCACCACATGTTCGCAACCGGCTTGCCGAAGCTCGGCGCGAGCTTCTTCACCGCGTCGAGCATGCTGATCGCCATCCCGAATGGGCTGCAGATCTTCTGCTGGCTGGCGACATTGTGGGACGGAAAGCCGATAGTCAGGACGCCGCTGCTGTTCGTGTTCGGCTTCTTCTTCACCTTCGTCGCAGGCGGCCTGACCGGCGTGATGCTGGCCTCGGTCCCATTGGACCTGCAAGTGCACGACACCTATTTCGTGGTCGCGCATTTCCATTACGTGCTGATCGGCGGGTCGGTGTTCCCGCTGCTCGGCGCGACCTATTTCTGGTTCCCCAAGATCACCGGCCGGATAATGAACGAGCGTCTCGGACGCTGGCACTTCTGGCTTGCCTTCATAGGCTTCAATGCGGCGTTCTTTCCGATGCACATTGTCGGGCTGTGGGGCATGCCGCGCCGGGTCTACACCTATCCGGCGGAGCTCGGCTGGGGCAACATCAACCTGTTCATCACAGCCGGCGCGGTCGTCCTGTTCCTGAGCTTCGTGCTGTTTACCATAAACCTGGTTCACAGCGCCTTGAGGGGCGCGCCGGCCGGGGACAATCCCTGGAATGCGGGCACTCTGGAATGGGCGACAATGTCTCCGCCGCCTAACTACAATTTCGCCCATATTCCGGTGGTTACACATGCCGAGCCGCTGTGGGCCGAACGCGATACGCTGCCGGTGGCGACTGGGCTTCGTGTCGACGTGCGCGAACTTGTTATTTCGACCGTGGCAGAGGCGCATCCCGATGTGCGCGAGAAGTCGGCGACGCCATCGATCTGGCCGTTATTCGCCGCCCTCGCCGTGGGCGCCACCTTTCTCTATTCGATCTTCAGCCCGTGGGCGGTGGTCTGGGGAGCCGGGCCGATCGCCATCACCTTGATCGGCTGGTTCTGGCCGAAAGGCGATCCGGAGGACGAGGAATGAAACAGCGCCCGGCCGCGGATCTTTCCGAACTCCCGACCTTCGGGCTCGGACCGCGCAGCCCGACTTGGTGGGGCACCCTCGCCTTCATGGCGCTTGAGGGCACTGGTTTCGCGCTCGCCGCAGGCGCCTATCTCTACCTTGCCTACCTGTCCCCCGAATGGCCGCTCGGCGTGCCGCCGCCCAACCATTGGCCGGGCACCATCGTCATGCTGTTGCTGCTCGCCAGCGTGGTGCCCAACCACATACTGAACCGCTACGCCGAAGCCTGTGCCATGGTGCCGGTGCGCATCGGCCTGCTGGTGATGTCGCTGCTCGGCATCGCACCGCTTGTCGTGCGCTGGTTCGAATTTCCGGCCCTCAACATTTATTGGGATACCAATGCGTATGGCTCGATGCTGTGGGTGCTGCTCGGCCTCCACACCACACATCTGATCACCGATGTCGGCGACACGCTGGTGCTGACGGTTCTGATGTTCACGCGCCATGGCTATAGCGGCCGGCGTTTCGGGGATGTGGGCGACAACGTCTTCTACTGGGATTTCGTGGTCGCGACCTGGATCCCGATCTATCTGTTTATTTACTGGACGCCGAGGCTGGGTTGAGATGCGTGCGGTTCGGTACGGAACTTCCTGGGGTGGGCTGTTGTCGGGGCCATTGGCCTGGGCGGTATCGACGCAACTGAACTACGCGGTTGTCGAGTGGCAGTGCGCTCACAGGATTGCGATCATCCCCGTCATTGCGTTGGTGTTGGCGGTGCTGGCCTTGCTCGGCGGCGCGCTTTCGTGGCGGGCGCGACAGCAAGGCGGCGCCGCCTTCAAACCGGAGCGTACGCGCGGCACCGAAGATTTCGTCGCCAATGTCAGTATTCTAAGCGCGGTGCTGTTTACGCTGGTAATCGTCATGCAGGGCGCTGCCTCGCTCATTCTTGACGGCTGCATACGATGAGCTTCGAGGCGCTCTTCTCGACCTCCATCTGCTACGGTGCCGGCGCCCCTCAGGCCGGTTGGACGCTGGCGCTGCCAATTACGCTGCCGTTGGCAGCGATCGCACTGCTTTACACCGCTGGAGCCGCTCGGTTGTGGCGGCGGAGTGCTCGCAGCCGCCCGTTGCGGCTGTGGCAAGCCCTGCTGTTCGCGGCCGGCTGGGTCATTCTGGCAGCAGCGCTGGTCAATCCGCTCCATGCATTGGGTGAGCGCGTTTTCACCGCCCATATGATCGAACATGAGCTGCTGATGGCGGTGGCGGCGCCCTTGCTGGTCGCCTCCTGTCCGGCCGCGGCGATGATGTGGGCATTGCCGATCAAGCTGCGGCAGGCGCTGGGCACAGCCGGGCACGCCAAGATGCTGCGAGCGGTTTGGGTCGCCATCAGCCGCCCTGCAGCCGCCACCGTCCTGCACGGCGTCGCGATATGGGCGTGGCACGTTCCGGCCCTGTTCGAGGCAGCGCT
This sequence comes from Mesorhizobium sp. M1399, assembly GCF_040317735.1. Taxonomy (NCBI): domain Bacteria; kingdom Pseudomonadati; phylum Pseudomonadota; class Alphaproteobacteria; order Hyphomicrobiales; family Phyllobacteriaceae; genus Mesorhizobium; species Mesorhizobium sp. M1399. The sequence goes on along the minus strand of NZ_JAMYKZ010000001.1, from coordinate 175,886 downwards.
TGGACAGGGTGCCCTGCACTATGCGCAACATGCCAGCTTCCTCGGTAGCGGCCTGCTGTTCTGGTGGGTGCTGCTGCCGCGCCCCGGCCGCGAACAAGCCTATGGCAGCGCGGTCATGCACCTTTTCTTCACCTCGCTGCACACCGGCCTGCTCGGAGTGCTGCTGCTGGTCTCGCCAAGGCTGTGGTACCCGGAAAACGCCGCCGGCGCAGAATTGTGGAGCCTTAGTCCGCTCGAGGACCAGCAACTCGCCGGTTTGGTGATGTGGGTTCCGGCCGGCCTGATCTATGGCGGCGCGGCGTTGCTGCTGGCCGGCCTGTGGATCCGCTCGAGCAGCCGAAAGGAGGCGCCGCATGCGCTTCACGCTGTCTAAAGCCATAATCGGCGCTGCGGTAATTGTCGTGCTCGTTGCAGCCCTGGCCGGGATTGCGTTGTACTTCGAGCAAAGCCGTCGGGTCGAGCAGAAGGCCGACGATGCGACCGGCGGTGTCGGCGCCCGCGCCATACCGATCATGATGGCCAATGGCTGCGCCGGTTGCCACACCATCACCGGCGTTCCCGGAGCGCAAGGGCTGGTCGGCCCGCGCCTCGACGCCAGCTTGGCCAACCGGGTTTACGTCGGCGGCGTCTTGTACAACAAGCCGGAAAACTTGATCCGCTGGATCCGTGCGGCAAGGGAGATCAGCCCGCATACGGCAATGCCTTCGACCAGAATTTCCGAGCAGGAGGCGCGGGACGTGGCTGCCTACCTCTATTCGCTCAAATGAAAGTCATTGCTCGCCGCGTCGCGACCACAGACCACGACCGGGATCATAAGCGGCCGCCGCGGCGAGGAAGAACACGACGAGGCAGGCCAGAACTACTTGGCATGAGACCGGCTCGAAGCGCAGATAGAGCGCGAAGCGGATCAGCTCGACTGCATGGCTGAACGGATTCAGCGCTGCGACCGTCGCAAGCACCGGACCAGCCTCGGCAAGTCGCCACAGTGGATAGAGCGCGGTCGAGGCGAAGAACATCGGAAAGATGACGAAGTTCATCACCCCGGCGAAATTCTCCATCTGGGCCGATACTGACGAGACGAGCAGGCCGAAGGCGCCAAGCATCAGCCCGGACAGCACCAGCGCCGGCAGAACCGCGAGATAGCCGAGCATCGGTGGCCGCACGTCCCAGTAGCGCGCGATCAGCAAGAACAGGTACACGAGCGGCAGGCCGACGACCACACTGGCGAGCAGGCGAGCGCCGAGCAGATACCAGCGCGGCAGCGGCGCGGTCAGCAACAGACGCATGCTGCCCATTTCGCGGTCATAGACCATTGCCAGCGAACTGGCCATGGCGTGGAACAGCAGCATCATCGCGGCCAGCCCGGGCACCACATAGACTTCATACAGCACATAAGTCTGGTAAGGCGGCGTGATCGACAGGCCGAGCACGGAGCGGAAGCCGGCGGCGAAGATGGCCAGCCATACCAATGGCCGGGCAATCGCCGAGATCAGGCGGCCGCGCTGGCGCAGCGTGCGAAGCAGTTCTCGCTGCAAGATGCCGATGAGCGCCCGCAGCGCATGACGGGTTATCATGCCGACTCCGTCAAGCGAGCGAACGCGTCTGCCATGCTGCCGACGCCGAGTTCGGCGGTAATGCGATCGGCGCGGCCTGCCCATCGCACACGGCCGCCGTGAAGCACGACAACATCATCTTCGGCAGTCACCTCCTCAAGGAAATGCGTCGCCCACAATACCGCAATGCCGCGTTCGCGGCATAAGCCGCGAACATGCTGCGCCAGTGCCCGGCGCCCGGGCACGTCCAGTCCGGTGGTCGGCTCGTCGAGCAGGAGAAGGCGCGGCTGGTGCATGAGCGCACGGGCGATCTCGACACGCCGCCGCTGGCCGCCCGACAATGAGCGGATGGGATCGCCGAGCCTGTCGAGGACTTCGAGGCGGCCGAGTTCCTCGCGTGTTCGGACCTTGGTAACGTCGGCGGCAAGACCATGCAGGGCGGCGTGATAGCGTAGGTTCTCGCCCGCCGTGAGATCGAGATCGAGCGTCTGCTGCTGGAAGACGACGCCCATCTGGGCGAGCGCGGTCGCAGGGTCGGTGCGCATGGCGTGTCCGAACACTTGCACCGAGCCAGAACGAGCGTGATAGAGACCGGTAATCAGCGAGAACAAGGTGGTCTTGCCGGCGCCGTTGCGACCAAGCAGGATGCACATCCTGCCCTGCTCGACCGAGAAGGAGATAGCGTCGAGCACCCGCCGGTCCTTGAAACTGTGCCCCAGATTGTCGAGCGACAGCGCTTTCATGGCCCAACCACGACGCCCCACGGACCGCGCCCGACCGGCAGCGATTTGACCACCTCTTCATTCTCAAGGTCGATGACCGAGATATCGCCGGAATTGCCGTTGGCGCTGAATAGGCGTCTCTGATCGTCTGCCAGCGCGACGTGCCATGGCCGCTGGCCGACAAGATAAAGGCGGCGCACCGCCAGCGTGGCCGTGTCAATCTCGGCGATCCGGTTTGCGGGACCCAGCGCGACATACGCAGTGCCGCCGTCACGCGACATCTCGATGCCGACGGCCTGGACGCCTTCGCGGCGAATACCCGGCACCTCAAACTGGACCTTGCCGGTTTCAGCCCGTGTTAAGGTGTCGAAGACCGTCACCGTGCCGCGGATCTCGGAAGAGACCCAAAGCCGCTTTGCGTCCGGGGAGAACGCCGCGGCGCGCGGTCGCGTGTCGACCAGCAAATTATCCACGAGATCGAGCGTGCCGGCGTCGATGAGATGCAGCATGCTCGTCGTCTCCGAGGTGCAGGCGACGTAACGGCCGTCCGCGCTGACCGCCATTCCCTCGGGCTCGACACCGACATCGACGTTGCCGATGACCTTGGCCGAGGCGATTTCCACTACCGAGATCAGATTGTCGTTCTCATTGGCCACAAACAGCCGCTTGCCGTCGGGATGCACGACGAAGAATTCCGGATCGGCTCCCGAAGGCAGTTGGCCGACCACTCGTCTCTTGGCAAGGTCGACGACATCGATGCGATTGTCGTCGCCGACAGCGACAAAGAGGGTCTTCTTGTCAATGGAAAGCGCGAGTCCGCGCGGCCGCCGTCCGACGTCGATCGTTGCCGAGAGGCTCATACTTGCCCCGTCGACGACGGCAACCGCATTGTCCTGTTCGTTCGACACGTAGACGGTTTCGGCAGCAACAGGACCGACCGAGATAAGCACGGACACCACCAGGAGGATTGCGGTCAAAAGCGGCATGCGCTCTCCTCGAGATCGATGCCAAGCGTGTCGAGCGGCGTCCGCTGATGCAGGAAGCCGGGCTGCGGCGAGGCGGAGACCAGCAGGCGAGGCCCAGCAATCAGGATCGGCTGCCGCAGTTGCCCGTCCCATGGACGAAAACTGAGCCCTTGGCCTTTGAAACCGGGGAGAAGAAAATCGTCGCCGCGCACGTAGCCGGCGATGGCTGACGGATCGACGCTGCGCAGCCGCGTCGCGGCCTCGCCGACGCTGCGCACGGCGAGCCAGGCGGCATAGTCGCTCGGCGTCATCCATCGCCCCGCCTGCTTCCGGAAGCGGTCCTGCAACTGCGTCGCTCCCCATTCCTCGGTGACGGCGCTCCAACCGGCCGCAACCAGCCCTTGCGTGCCGGCGACCGGTCGCGGCAGTGCCGTGCGGTCATCGAGATAGGCGCCGAATTCGTCAGCCTCGTCGGCGACGACCAATACATCATAATCGGCGACCTGCGTGGCGGCCGGTATTTCTGACTGCAGCGTGACATGGCCGGTATCAGCGCGTCCGTTCGCCGGACGGAACGTCCATGGCTGGTCGACGGTGATTTCGGCCCCGAAACGTTGCGCCGCGCGGCGAAAAGCGGCGGCCATCGCCTGGTCGGCAGAATGCGTGCCGACAAGCAGGAACCAGCGCTGCCAGCGCTTCCACACCAGGTACTGCGCCAGGCCGTCGGCGAGCATGGCGCGGCTTGGAATGGTGTGTAGCAGGTTCTTCCTGCAGTCCTGCTGGCGCAGCGCATCGTCGGTAGCGCGGCTGTTGAACAGCAGCATCTTCTCGGCGCCAGGCGCCGCAAGCGCCTGCGTGAGCGGCACAGCGTCAAGATCGGCGACGACAAACGCAAGGCCGGCGCCAGCGAACTGGCCTATCGCGTCCGATGCCGCCTCGGCGGGCTTCAGCACTCGCTCCTCCAGCCGGAAATGCTGGCCGAGAAAGCGCCCGGTCGTATTGTCGTCGGCGATGCCAAGACGTGCGCCTTGCAGCCCGTCATCTGTCGCGAACTGGTCCAGCGGACCCAACTGTAAGGGCGGCTTGCGCGACTGGCCGAGATAGCCGATTACCACCGTCTGAGGCTCGGCAAGACCGGGAGCAGCGACGAAAAGCAACAGGGCAAGAACAGCAAGCGCCAGCCTCATTCCGCTGCAGCTCCCTCTCCCGCAGTGACTGACCGAGGCGGAGTTGGATTAATTCCCCGCCATTGAAAAGGTTCCACTCTGGATATTCACGGCCTTGTGGTGACGGCTGGTCAGATCTGGATCGGCCTCACCTCGACTGTTCCTTCCAGCCGCCGAGTGAGAACGAGGGTGGCCCCGGACTCTTGATCGAGATCATGTGCGGCCGATACGGCGAAAGGCAAAGGGCGGGATGAGGTCTCCGCCGGTCCTCGCATCGGACGGCGGAAGCGTCTCCTCGAGCAGCATCGCCATCCGGGCATGGGGGGGCGACCTGACGCATACGGGATCGGCCGCCGCAGCATCGCCGGCCAGCGCCAGCGCCTGGCAACGGCAGCCGCCCCAGTCGACATCACGGCGCTCGCAGCTGCGGCAGGGTTCCAGCATCCAGTCCGTCCCACGGAAGGCGTTGAATGCCGGCGAGTCCCGCCAAATGTCGGCCAGCGGCCGAGAGCCGAAGCGCTCGAATCGCAGCGATGGAATGGTCATCGCAGCATGACAGGGCAGCACCAAGCCGTCCGGTGCGATGACGAAAGCATCGCGCCCCCAGCCGCCCATGCAGGGCTTGGGATAGGTCGCAAAATGATCCGCCACCACGAAATCGATCTCCAGCACGCCGACAAGACGTGCCCGTGCGGCCTCCACGGTCGCGACCTGATGCTCTATCGAGGCGCCGTCGGGCAGCAGATAGCGACGATTGAGCAACGCCCAGCCGGCATATTGCACGTTGGCAATCTCCAGCCGCTCGGCGCCGAGCGAGAGCGCCAGGTCGATGTAATCGGGAATTTCCGCGATGTTGTGCCGATGGATCGGCGCATTGATCGTCAGCGCCAGTCCGAGGGCCCGCGCATGTCTGGCGGCAGCGAGCTTTTGCGCGTGGGCGCCGGAATGGCGTCCGATCCGCGCGGTGGTTTCGGCATTGGCACCCTGGAAGCTCACCTGAACATGGTCTAGCCCCGCGCTGGCAAGTGCTTCCAGACGGATGCCGGCAAGGCCGACGCCGGCCGTGATGAGGTTGGTGTAGACACCGGTTTGCGACAGCGTTGACACGAACTGTTCGAGGTCCCGGCGCAGCGTCGGCTCGCCGCCCGAAAGATGCACTTGAAGAACGCCCATAGCCGCCACTTGCTCGAACACGTCGAGCCAGCGTTCCGTCTCCATTTCACGGTCGGCTTTCAGCAAATCAATGGGATTGGAGCAGTAGGGGCACTGCAGAGGGCAGCGATGCGTCAGCTCAGCCAGCATCGCGATCGGAGGGAACGGCGCCTGCGTCACAGCCGCACCAACAGCCGGTCTGCCCATTCCTGCAGGAAGGCGCCGACGTCGGCGTCGATTTCCTGGCCCTGACCGTCATATTCGCAAGCAAGCTCCCTCACGATGGCACTGATTGACGTCTTGCCGTCACAGCGCCGGAGGATGTCCAGTCCGATTGCATCGGGCCACAGAACGCGCTCGGGTGCCAGCACCGCCCAGGCATTCCGGACGGGATCGAAACGCAGGCGTACATAGGGCGCGAGGCGCGGGCGAGATTGCGCCGATACAATCCCTCTCCGGCGGTCCGCTGTCATCCGTTGGTCTCCGGCCGGAAGCAGCCAGGGGGTATGACGCCGTCACGCCCATATGCGTAGTCGAGCGCGTCGAGCATCGCCCAGAGCACATCGCACTTGAAGACCAAGGCGTCGACAACCTTCTGCTGACGTTCCGGCGTATCGGCGTAGCGAAGCACGTAGCCCAGCGCGAAATCGGAATCGCGTGCGGCCTGATCGGGCCGCCGATCGAAATAGGCGAGCGTGTCGGCCCTGACGAAGTCGTATCGCGCCAGCATCGCTGGCACGCGTTCTGCGATAATATCGGGCGAGAAGAGTTCGGTGAGGGAGGAAGCAACTGCTTCGAGCAGCGTATGGGACGCGCAGAAATTGACATACGCCTGCACCGCGAAGCGTGTTGCCGGCAGCGCCAGCCTTTGGCTTTTCACCTCTTCCGACTCAAGGCCGAGCGACGTCGCGAGATGCAGCCAGCGCGCAATTCCGCCACTCCGGCCGTCCTCGCCGTCATGGTCCTCGATGCGCTTGCGCCATGCGGCCCTGAATGCCGGATCCTCGGCGTAGGACAGGATGGTGGCGTCCTTGCGCGGGATGGCCGCCTGATAGCAGTAGCGGTTGAGCGCCCAGGCCTGCAGCTCGGTCTTCGACATCGCTCCCTCCACCATTCTGCGATGGTAGGGGTGTCGGTTGTGATAACGCTCGCGGCCGACCTGCAGAAGGACTGTGCGCAAATCTTGTTCATTGAGGCCGCGGCCGACCACGTCGGAAAAATCGTTCACAGCATGAGCTCCATCCGGTCTTGCGCAATCTCCCATCCAGCTGCGCGCACCGCCGCGTGTTCGGGCGATTCCTCGTCCAGAACCGGATTTGTGTTGTTGATATGGATGAAAATCCGGCGGTCGACCGGCAGGTGGTTCAGACATGCGATCGCACCGTTCGGTCCGGACATGGCGATGTGTCCCATGCGCGCGCCGGTCTTCACGCCCACGCCGGCCGTGATCAGCTCGTCGTCCGTGAACACTGTGCCGTCGAGGAGAACCATGTCGGCGCCGGCAATCCGTTGCCGCAGCGATTCATCGACGGCTGTACAAGCGGGAATGAAGAGCAGCGAGCGGCTCCCCTCCATCAGACGAACCCCGATCGTGCCGCCATCGGCGGAACGGAGCTCCGGATCCTGTCGGCCGCCATCTTCAAGAAAGAGCGCCACCTTGCCAGGAACGGAAAACACCTCGATGCGGATGCCGATTTCCGCGCCCTCGGCATCGCAAAGATCGATGAAGCCTTCAGGAGGAAGGCAGCGGCGCGAAACAATCTGAGCATCGAGGACATCGAAGATCGAATTGGAGGCGATAACCGCCAGAACCTGCTCCGTTGCATAAAGAGCGAAGGGTTGCCGCTCACGCAAGCTGAGGAGCCCCGAAATCTGGTCGATCTCGGCGCCGGTCAGGACGACGGCTGCCAGCGGTGTGGCGCGTGCCGACATCTCCGGATGCGGTTGGAGTTCAGGGTTTTCAGCAATCTGCTGGCGGATATCGGGAGAGGCATTGAAAAGCACCCAGTGTCGCCCGTCTGGAGATGCCGCAACACTCGTCTGAAGACGCGGGCGGACCCCAGGATTACCCGCCCGCGCGGCCCTGTTCAGCCTGTCGTTGGCGTTCCACTGAGGAAAACCGCCACCCGCGGCGGACCCGATGATCCTAATCCACACGCCGTGACAAACTCCGCGTTTCTCTATTCCAGCAATGTCGCGAACCGGTCGAGCACAGCCGATGCCGTACCCGCCGGTTGCGTAATGTCATTTCTTTGTGGTGATTTCGGCAGGCAAATAGCGCGATATCTCCATTCCCGCCGCGACTTCGCACATGACGGGCTTCTTCCAAGTCTTCTTCTTCATGTCTTTCTCCGATCTGGCTGCCTTGGAAATACCGCAGCCAATCCCATAAGCACGCAGCCCAAGCTTTGTTCCCGACAGGGTATGCGAGGGGTGCTCTTTCGGATTGGGCGTCGGACGCTCGCGTCAAAGAAAAGACAGATCAACCGAAAGCGGAACCGGGGTGGCGGATGTTCGCGCGAAGCTTACAGCATCGGCCGGCCACCTGTGACCAGAAGCAAGCCCCGGTGAAACAACCGGCTTCTGACGAAGCCAGGAGGATGTAAGCCGGGGCAACGCAACTCTTGAGGAAATCGCCCTGCTGGCGCTAAGCTCGTTCTCCTGCATCTTGTATCGGGCACAATGATGAACGGTGAGGCGAAAAGCAGCCTGTCCGGGCGCGCCATGCGCTGGGCCATCGCATTGACCGAGCAGAAGAGCGTCACCGGGACCGGCGGCGAAGCCTCGTTCGGCCCGTGGCTGGCAGACGAGTTACGCCGCGAAGCCGCGTTTCGCCACGCGGAACCTGGACCATAGAGGTCGAGCCGGAAGATGGCCGCCATTGCGTGGCGATGCTGGTCCGCGGTACTGGCCGCGCCACCATCGTGCTGACCGGTCACTACGACACCGTCACGACGCGCGACTATGGCGATCTGGAGGATCTGGCCACCCAGCCGCAACAACTCACCCAAGCGCTAAGAAAAACTTTGGCCATGGCCGAGGCGCCTGCCGTGAGGCGGGCGCGGGACGACTTCGCCTCGGGGGAGTTTCTCGCCGGCCGCGGGCTGCTCGACATGAAGGCCGGTTTGGCCGCCGGGCTGGCGGTTTGCGCCGCATTCGCCGAAAGCACCAACGCGGCGGGAAACTTTCTGTTTATCGCGGTTCCCGACGAAGAGAACAATTCTGCCGGTGCGCGCAAAGCGGCACAGGTTCTCACCGAGATAGCCGGCGAGCACGAGTTGGACATTTTCGCGGCGATCAATCTCGATGCGATCGCCGACGACGGGGACGGCAGCAAGGGTCGCGTCATCGCGCTTGGAACGGTCGGCAAGCTGCTTCCGACGGCCCATGTCGTCGGCGTTCCCGCGCATAGCGGCTTTCCGTTGAGTGGCCTGAATGCGGCGACCATTGCCGCGGCCATAGCCGCCCGGGTGGAATGGGCATCGGAGCTGACCGACGACTCCCGGTCGCTTCCGGGTACACCGCCGAGTCTGCTCAGCATTCGCGACGGCAAGTCCGGCTATGACGTGACCACGCCGGCTGCGGCGTTCGCCACCTTCAACGTGCTGAGCTATCGCCGGACGCCGGATGAGGTGCTCGAACGCTTCGACCGGCTTTGCGCCGATGCTGCTTCGGCCTGCCTGGCGGAGTTGAAGCGGCGGCGGCACTTCCAGCACGGCAGCGCCGCGATCGATCTCCTCGAAACAATCCCCCTGCATCGTTACGAGGCAGTGCTGGACCGTCTCGACGCGGAGGCAAGATCGAGGCTTGGCGCCGTTGGGGCTTCGCTTGCCGCCCGCGATCTTCCACTGCCGGAGCAATGCCGGCTGGTCACCGACTAGGCATGGCGATTGAGCCGCTTGCCGGGACCGGCAATCGTCACCGGCTTCGGCTCGATACCTTACTTGCCGACGAACCTTTCGGACCGGCCGGCAGCGGCGCGGCTGCGGGCGATCGCTTCGGACGTCGCGGCCGACGCAAGCGCCCGCTATGGCTCGGCAATCGGCTGTGCGGATTATTTCGCCGGCATCTCGGATATGAGCTTCTTTGGCGAGGCGGCCGAGTCCGGTCTCAAGGTCGTCGCCCGCAACACGCCGATGTGGCGGGACGGCATTCGCTGGCCGAAGTCAGGTGGGCTAGCCAACATTCCCACCATCAATATCGGTCCGTGGGGACGAGACTACCACACGCCGCCTGAGCGGCTTCACATCGGCTATGCTTTCGACGTCCTGCCGCAGGTCGTGAGCGATGTTTGTGCAGCGCTGCTTAAAGAGCAAGGATAGGTACGAGTCCATCAAATCTCGCCAGGAACAAATCGGCGAAGCCGAGGTTTGGTTCTACAAATCAAATCGCGAGGAAATCCTATGGACACTGACGTCAACTCCGAAACCCGTTCGATCTTCATTGTTGGGCTGCGCAACGCCCACGCCATGGAGAACCAGGCACTTTCGATCATGAAGCCTCAGGTCAAGCGGATCGAGAACTATCCGCAGGTCGCCGATCGCCTGCAGCAGCATATCACGGAGACCGAAGGGCAGATCGCCCGGCTGGAATCCATTCTGGATGGCCTCGGCGAGGACCATTCCACATTGAAAGACACGGCCATGTCGATGGTCGGCAGCATGGCGGCGATGGGACATTCCGTAGCCGGCGACGAAATCCTCAAGAACAGCTTCGCCAACTTTGCATTCGAAAATTACGAGATCGCCGCCTACAACTCATTGCTCGTACTCGCCGAAGCCGGAGGGTTTAGTCAGGCAACCAACTCTCTTCAGCAAAATCTCAGCGAAGAAGAAAAAATGGCCGACTGGTTGAAGCAGAACCTTCGCGCCGTCACCTTGCAATACGCCAGGCTGCGTGAGGCGGGAGAGACCGCCAAGAGTTAGGCCGCCCCGCTGGGGAAGAGGAATTCCTGACAACCACCCCAGCCGAATTGACGGGGTGGTTGTTTTTTCTGGGATCGGAAGTGCTGCTAAGGACCGCGCGCCACGCGTCGGCCAGACACGCTTCCTTGGAGCCCGAAGAACCGAACGGATTCAGAGCTAAGAATCCGAACGGATCGGAGCGCCCCGGTTCTGATGGCTTGAACGCCGCGATCCCATTTGTCTGCGGAAGGTTGCGGACTCCTGGCCGACTTCGATGTTCCCACCGCAAGGCGACCCGCGGTCGAAATCACCAGGAACGACCGGTGGCAGCGCTATGACGTCGATTTGGGAGACTCGTCGGTCTCCGGCAAACGATCGCGAATGGCTTCCTCGGTTTTGCTTGCCGTCTTTTTCACGACTTTCTCGACGCGGTCGACCAACGTCTCGGCGTCGCCGCTGGAACCCTGTCGGTCAGCCTCTTCCTTTACAGTCTCATATGCTTCGGCGGCAACCTGCTTGGCTTGCTCCACGCCTTCTTCAACGACTTCTTCGGCACTGTCACGAAGCTTGTCGCGGTAAGGGCCGAGTTGCGCGTCTTCCGCGGCGGTGTGAGGCAGCATCACGCCGATGGCTGTGCCCACGGCAAGGCCCACCGCGGCCATTGCCAGAGGTTCGCGCTGGAACAGGTCCTGCGCCGACTGCCGCACCCGCCCCGTCATATCGGTGGCGGCCGAGCCGACCTGCCCGGCTGTGCTTCTCAATCTTTCTTTGGCGCCGCTCGCAACGTCTGCCACAGCCTCAGTCGCACCGCCTGCCACGGACGCAACCGAACGAGCGGCATCGGAGAGCATGGAGCCGGCGGAACCTTCGCCCTCGGCACCGTACTCATCGCCGCGTGAGTCCTGCCAGGCCCCGCCCAAGCCCCTCTGGTCAGAGAAGTTTCGGGTGCCGTCAGGCTCCCTGCCGGTCGAATAGGCATCAAGTGCTGAACTGTCTACCGACGTGCCCTTGCCAAGCATCAGCCAGGCTAGGCCCGCGCCGACCAATGTAAGCGGCAACGGATTGTCCCTGACCTGAGTCTTAAGATTGCTGAGCATGGCGGATCCCTCGCCGCTGAACATCCCGGTGAATTCGTCGATCAGTTGGCCCGGTGTCATCTTGCTGCGGATCGTGTCTGCGGTATCTGCCACTCTGGCGCGCGCAATATCAGCATCGCGTTCCAACTCGGCTGCGGATTTCTCGGTCATCTTATCTGTTCCTTGATCACGCGTGCGTCGCGTTTAAGTTGGTCTTGTGTCCGGTCGGGGGTCAACTCGGAGGGAGCCATGCTTGCCTTGCCCGAGCGCAAGAGTATGACGCCCATTACTGCCACCACGACGCCGACGAGCAGCGAGGACCATCCGGCTCCCAGGCCGGCGCTCGCCAAGGCAATCACCAGCGCCTGCAAAAGCACCATCAGGGCGGCAAGCAGGCAAATGACGCCTCCCATTACCTCCACGGCGCCGGCGCCGACCTTGCTTACCTTTTCCGACATTTCAGCCCGCAACAGCCTGCTTTCGGTTTGAAGCAGTGTTGTGACCTGCTGTGCCAGATCGCTGACAAGGGTTGTCAGGCTGCGAGTGTCCTGATTGTCAGTCATGGGTTTCGCTCCAGGCTTGCATTGGCCCAGTCATCGCCGGACTGATCGGATCCTAGCGGGGCCGGCTCAACTGCCTCTGCCGATTGCCATCCGAACTCATTCGAGCGAGGACCCGTCTCGGGCGCCCGGCCTGTTTCCGACTGGCCCGGTGCTCCGGTTTGGGCAGAGGGTGGCGAGCTCTTGATGAACCGTCCCAACGCCAGGCCTGCCAATACCGAACCGGCGATCAGCGCGCCCGAGTTTTTGCGGCCGAACGACTGAATTTCGCCAAGCACCTCGTCGAACGGTTTATCCTTCAGGGACGAGGAAAGCCGCTCGAGCCCGCCTGCGGCGTCAAGGGCGAATTTCGAAGCGGTCCGTTGATCATTGTTGGCAAGATGCTCGCTTGCCGCGCGCAATGCGCCGCTGAAGGCCTTGAGGTTGGCGCTCACGTCGCGCTGCGTTCCCTCCGCCTTGTTGAACAATGCTTGCTTTGCTTCCGATGCGTAATCTCCGGCTTTCCTGGTGATCTCGTCACGCGCATCGTGGAGCGCTTCCGTCGCGGTCTGCTTTTCCCGTTGTAGTCTTTCCGAAAGCTCGCTTCTGGCTGTCTCGAAATCGGCCGGCTGACGGCCCTGATCGTCCTGGTCCTGCATGGTGTCTCCTAGTGGAATCCGAGGAAGGAGAGGATCGCAAGCACGACGACGACGAGGCCGATGAGATAAATAACACTGTTCATGGCGCAATCTCCTCCACTGCGCACCGAACTTGCCTGTGCTTCCCGTGTTCCCTCGGACGTCATCTTTTTTGGTAAGCGAAGCCTAACCCGCCTCAAGACGGGATCTTGTCCTGTGCCGATGGCGGTGAGCGCGCGGTTGGGAATGATACGGGACCGGACTCCGGTGCGACTTACGGGTCGAGGCGCAGTTCCTTTCCGGCAGATATTCGTGCTGCATGGGCCGGAATTTTTCCGCAGTGCCTTGACTGCGCATTATCGCAGTGGGACCTGCCTGCGACCTACCACTCGATTGCTGGCCGCGCGATCATCAGCCAGAAAATTCCGAGTACGGCAGCGAAGGCGGGGACGCCGAAGGCGAACCACAGCCAGAAGAGCCGATGATAGCGTGGCGGCAACGGCGCGCCTGCAGCGGCGGCTTGCGAGGCCAGCTTGCGCATCTCCATCTGCATCCAGACGACCGGGAGCCAGAACATTCCGGTGAAGATATAGAGCGTGATCGAAAGCACGATCCAACCTTCCGACAGCGAGTAGCCTGCCTGCCAGGCGAGCGCGGCGCCCGTCAGCGGCTGCGCGACGACGGCCGTCGCTGTGAAAAGAAAGTCGGCTACGACGACCATGCGCGCCACCGCCGCAACCGTTGCCGTATTGCCCGTCCTGTGGGCGAGCAGCATGAAGAACGCGATGCCGGCGCCGGTGCCAAGCAGCACGGCCGCGCCGATGACATGCAGAAATTTCAGCAGGAAATAGTCCATCAACGCTCCTCCAGCACTGCCAAGGCTACAAAGTGCAGCACCAGGATCGGCAACACTTTGAGGAACGGCCCAAGCGGTTCGTTCCACAGCTCCGGGCGCAGGAAACTTCCGACGGCTAAGTAGAGGAGCGAGAGCGCGATGCCGCCATAGAGGCCTTTTCGCGTCGTCGACCGCCAAGCTATGAGCGCGCCAATGGCGATGTCGGCCAGAGCGCCGGCGATCACGATCGGCGCCGACAAGATGCCAGCCACTGTGCTTTGCATCAGATCGATGCCGCCGTTATAGCCGGTGGTCAGCGACACAATACCCGTCGCGATCCAGAAGAACGGCAGGACGACGAAGATCGCAGGCTTGATGAAATACAGCCGGGCAAACCATTTTTCCTGCACCGTTGCCGGATTGAGCGCGAGGAAACCCGCCAGGGTTTGCGGCCGTATGCCGGTCAAGGCGGTCCAGTTGGAGGGATCTCCAACCGCCCCTCGGGCGATCTCCCTGGCCGCGTTGGTACGCATTGGTGGGCGCCAGCCGAACATCGCGGCAAGATCGCCGAGGCGGTAGAGAAGCCTTGCAACAGCCGCCGGCAAGACAAAGCTAACTGCCGGAGCCCAGCCGAGCCATCGGCGATAGCTGCCGACGACCTCGTCCAGGGTCAGCTGTTCGGGACCGGCAAGTTCCAGCACGACGCGAGACGGACTGGCGGGAGCGAGAAGGAAGACGACGGTTGAGACCACGTCGTCGAGTTGTACCACCTGGAGCCGGCCGGTGCCGGGCATGGACGGCAGCACCGGCAGCGAGGCGAGACCCCGAAACAATGCGCTGGCTCCAAACACCGGCCGCCCGAGCACCACGGACGGGCGCAGGATCACCCAGTTCAGATCAAGCGCCATTAGCGCTTGGTCGCCGGCCAGTTTCGTCGCCGAGAACGTCGAAGGCTGCGCCCGATCGACGCCTATCGCCGAGAAGTGGATCACCCGAGCAACCCCTACCCTCGCACAGGCGAGGAAGAGTGCTGCCGCCGCATCGCGATGGACTTCCCGCGTCTTTTCACGGGGGCTGTCCTGCAGAACGCCGGCACAATTGACGACGGCGTCGATGCCCGTGAGATGCGGCAACCAGTCTTCGGGCTGCAGCGCCACCGCGATGTCCAGCACCAGCAACTGATAATTGCCGGCCCGGTTTGCGCCGGGGCTGCGGACCAAGCCGATCACCTCATGCCCTTCGGAAAGAAGGCGTGCGACGACCGAGGCACCGATCAGGCCGGTAGCGCCGGCAACCAGAACTTTCACACTGGACCCCATTCTCCGACGGCGGGACAGTATCGTTCATTCCCGCTTATCGCCCTCGATACTCCCCTTCATAGCGGAAAGTTCTTCCTTCGTGCATAACAACCGCGGCCGCGCCGGGTCGGAGATGTCGAGCTTGTCCCAGGGAATGCGGTACATGCTGTCGCGACTGCGCATTCGAAAGACGTCGAGGACCGCTGTGCCGATGGCAGAAGCGGACAGGCGCTCGAATGCTGCGTAGATGCCGACATGGTACTCGGTAACCACGAGGTCATCGCCATCCGGTTCGGCGCGTATCTCCTCGATATGGCCGATGCTTTTGCCGCGCTGCGAAAGCACATTCCTGCCAGCCAATTGCTCAAGATTGACGGTGGCCATCATCCAGCTCCCGGGATACGCCCAATGACATGATCGCGCAGCCAGTCCTGCCAGTCGAAAATCGCCGTTTCGCGGACGTCGATATCGAACTCGATGTCGACGCCGATGTCGCGCACCTTGTTCCATGCGATGCGGTGCGGCTCGGCATGGCGCCTGCCGCCGAGCCTTGCCGCAAGCCGCGCCATCCAGCGCCCGGGCCGCTGGCCAAGCCGGCGCGCCAGCGTGATCGAACCGAGCTCGACCGCAATAATTTTTGGCGGCTTGCCTGGCCCGAGTTCGGCCACCAGCCCGTCCACCTTGCCGATCTTGACCTGCTCGCGGTCGACCACTTGCTTGTCCAGGATGTCGCGCAGCAAATCCATCAAGTGCCTCCGAATATCTGTAAAGGAATAGTCACGACTGCGAGCACGAAACCGAGCGCTATGATGAAGATGACCGCTGCATTCGCGATCAGCCCATTGCGGTGCTCGCCGACATAACGCTCGTCGTTCAGCAGGAAGAGGAACGGAACCACGGTCAGCGGCAGGCTGGCGGCCGTCAGAGCCATGGAAAAGATGGTGAGCTTCAGCGGATCGAGACCCAATGCGATCGGAATGGCGGCGAGAAACAACGAGATCGTATAGACGGTGCTGAAGCCGGGATCGTCGCGCGGTTTCAGGTCCTCGCCCCAGGTCCAGCCGAAGCCCTGCGCCACAAGGTACGCTTGCTGCAGCCCGATTTCGAGCGCGGCACCGAAGCAAGCTATGCCTAGTGAAGCAACGAATAGGACGAACCCCCAGAAACCGAAGATCGGAATCAGCATCAGCGGCAGTTGGTGGTAGTCGTCGATCTGCTCAATGCCGTGCGCTGCCAGCACCAGTGCTGCCACGATCAACACACCGATAGCGATTGTGCCGCCAAAACACATGCCCAAGCCGGCAATGGCCCGATTGGCTCCGAGATAGCTCTTGTCCCATTGGTCCTCGATCGCTCCCGACGAATAGAACATGAACAAATAGGGCGAGATCGATGCACCAAGAATGCTGACCGCCATGAACCAGTAATTGGCCGCGTCGTGCTCGGGCAGAGTGGGCACGGCACCGGCCGCAACCTGCCCCCAATCGGGCTTCAGCATGACGGCGCCAACCACGAAGCACAGCGTGACCAGCCCGAGGACCGCGACACCTTTTTCGATGAATCCGAACGTGCCTTTCCAAAGGAACAGCCATGCCAGAAAAGCGACCGGCAGCGCCCACCACTGAAAGCCGATGCCGGTGGCGAGCTCGAGCGCAATGGCAACACCGCCGATTTCGGCTGCCATGACCAGCAAGTTGACCAGCAAAGTCGCAAGCAGCGGCCACAGAAAGGCGTTGAAGCCAAACCGTTCCCGGATCCCGTCGACGATGGTGTGATGGCTAACGGCGGCGAAGCGTCCGGCCATTTCGACCAGGAAGATGATGCAGATCGTGCCCAGGACGACGGCCCATATCAGCTGGAACCTGAACGCCGCGCCGGCCTGAGCTGCGGTCGCCATCGATCCGACCTCGAGAAAGCCGCCAACGCTGGTGACGACGCCGAGCGATATTTCGAGTAGCTTCTTCATGATTTCGGCGCGAAATATCTGGCGTTGGACGCGCTCAGATCGGCGGCGGCGGCCCGCAGATCCTGTTGCGCGTGTTCCACGTCCGAACGGTTGCCGTTCTGCACTGCGGTCGCTGCGCGTGTTACCGCCGCCGAAAGCTGTCCGACCGCCGTCGTCAGACCGGCTTGCTCGCTGGGCTCAGGCGACTTGGCGGACTGGATTTGCGCACCGGCATCGGCGAGCGCCTTGCCGACCGATTGCAACGTGCGCGACGTGTATTTCGAAGGGGCTGCCCCAGCGACCCAAGCCTCCAGGACCAGTGATGCGGTCTGTGTGGCGGAAGCCGCGATTTTCGACTGCTGCTCGACCTGGTCGGAAGACGTGCATGCCGTCAGTACAGATATCATCAGCAGCAAGCACAGGCGGTCTGGTCGAAGACCGACGGCTGTAACGGCATTTACAACACGTGCTTGTAGCGTTGCTGCCACACGATTGTTCTCCCCGCACCAAGCGACTTCGGCGTGAAGTTTGATCTAGAGCGCCCGGTAATCACGTCAACTGAACCGGATGAACGGCGCTGGCAGCGCGGAACAAACCAGCGATCGCCGGATTAGGTGATGAGGAGGCAAAGGCCATGGACAGGGAACAGCGTATCAGGCAGCGAGCCAATGAGATCTGGGAGCGCGAAGGCCGTCCGCAAGGACGCGAGCGCGAGCATTGGGATCAGGCCGTGCAGGAGATCGAAGCTGAGGGTTCCGAGGCCGAACGCGGTCCGGTCGTGCCCGATCCAACGGTCGGGGCCGGCTCCAATCCAGAGGCGCGCGGCAGCAAGCGGCGGGGGAAGTGAGGTCCAATGCCTCGTCTCGTCGCCTGGATCGTGGTCGTACTGGTCGTGCTGTTCGCCGCCTGGCTGATGATCGGACGCGACAGAACCAGTGGCGGAGCTCAGCCCACGCCGCATGCAATAGATCAGAATGGATAGGAGCTGACATGGCGGGAACCGATACTCATCCTGAACAGGACCCTGCCGAAGGATCGCGATCGACAGTGGAAAAGCAGCTCCGCAAGGAGCAAGGCGGCGAGGGTCAAAATCGCAAAGCCGAGCCAGCTTCCGACAAATCCGGCAGCAAGACCAAGACGCCTTCGGAAGCGCGCAAGAAAGGCTCAGGCTTGGATTGAGCCGGCTGACGGCGGGCTCACGCTGCCGTTTGCCTCGAAATAATAGGGATAGCGCTGCTGGACGATTTCGAGCACCTCGAAGATGTGGCGAAGATGCATTCGCATTGCTTCTTCCGCCGCAAGCGCGTCGGCCTGCTCGAGCGCATCGACAATCCGCCGATGCTGGCCGAGGACCACCGACATGCTGTCGAGGCGCGGAAAAGACAGGAAGCGGAACCGGTCCATGTGCAGCTTCGCCGCGCTGATGTCGGCCCAGATTCCGGGAAACCCGGCATGACTGGCGATATGCTGGTGGAACAGCTCGTCCGACTTGAAGAAGCGCCTGTCGTCCGCGATGGAGGCGAACGTCTCCTGGACCGCCAGTTCGCCTTTGAGCATGGCAAGCAGGTCGGCACGGTGCGGGCTCTCGACGGCGCGCTTGATCAGGCCGACTTCGAGCGATTCGCGCAGGAACTGCGACTTCTCGAGATTGGCAATACGGAGCGGCGCCACCATGCTGCCGCGCTGCGGATAGATGTCGATCAGGCCAAGACCGGCCAGCCGGGCGAGCGCCTCCCTGACCGGCGTGCGGCTCACCCCAAGGGCTTCCGACATCGCCTTTTCCGAGATCCCTTCATGCGGCTTCAGGCGGAAGGTCAGGATCTGGTCGAGCAGAACCTCGAACGTCCTCGCCGCGACCGACGCGCCGGGGCCGGATTCGCCCAACCGCCCCTCGGTGATGGTCCGCATTCCCAAAAGCCCTGCCATCGGCAATCCCCTTAAAGGCTCTGCAGTTTCAAGCCGTTCATGAAATGCCTGCGCAAGCAGCAGCCCGGCGTTACTCCGTGCGCGGAGAACCGCCGATGCGCGCCAGCAGCCCGCCATCGACGCGCACGACCTCGCCAGTGACGAAGGAGGCATCGTCGGACAGCAGGAAGGCAACGACTGCGGCAATCTCTTGCGGCTGGGCGGTACGGCCGAGCGGATGCATGTTGTCGAGGATGCGCAGTATCTCGTCGGGGTTGTCGTTGAGCTTGACCGCATCCCGCAGCATCGGCGTGTCGACGGCGCCCGGAGCGACGGCATTGACGCGCACGCCGAGGGGCGCGTAGTCGACGGCCATCGATTTGACGAGGCCGATCAGGCCGTGCTTGGCCGTGCTGTAGGCCAGAACCCCTTCCTGGCTGGCCAGGCCCTGCACCGAGCTCATATGGACGATGGCACCGCGGCTTTGGCGCAGCAGCGGCATCGCCGCACGCGACAACAGGTAGGCAGCCTTGAGGTTGACGTTCATCACCTCGTCCCAAAGCGCCTCGTCCGTAGTCTCCACTGTTCCGTAACGCTGGATGCCGGCATTGTGGGAGAGCATGTCGAGCCCGCCGAACACGGACCGGGCAAGCTCGACGGCGCGGCCGCAGGCTTCTGTGTCGGCGGTTGAGCCAAGCACGGTGCGCACGGTCACGCCGCGCGCCGAAAGCTGCGCCGCGACCTCATCCAGCTGATCGCCCGCCCGGTCGAACAGGATAAGGTCGACGCCTTGCTCGGCCAGCCTTTCGGCGACAGCACGGCCGATGCCCATGGCTGCCCCGGTGACCAGTGCGCGTTTTCTGAATTCAGCCATTTATCCTCCAAGAACAGTTGCCGATCGATTACCATGGTAGTCGATCGGCGCAATTTGACGCGCTCTTTTCCGCGGAGCCGGCCCAAGCGTGTCCGGCATCATGCCGATCCTTGCATGAAAGCCAGCGTTTCCGCGCGCGTCGGTGCGCCAACACGTCCGCCAAAGCGCAGGCATTTCAGGGCGGCGGCGGCGCTGGCCACTGCTATGGCCCGCTCTTCGTCCCAACCTTCAGCCAGACCGAGGGCGAAGGTGCCGTGAAACACGTCGCCTGCCGCCAGGGTGTCGACGGCTTCGACCCGCGGCGACGGCAGGTGACGGACATCATTGCCACCCGGGTGCTGGAACGCGGTGCCGTTCGCCCCATCGGTGACGGCCACGAAGGCGCCGGTCCATTCGCCGAGGATAGCAACGGCAGAACCGGCGGATATCTCCGGACCGCAAAGGATGCGTGCCGCCGGCAGCGAAGCAACGACATGCGAGGCGATCGGCAGCAGCCGGTCGAGCACCGGTCGCGACGCGACATCTGCGTCAAGGAC
This sequence comes from Mesorhizobium sp. M1399, assembly GCF_040317735.1. Lineage (NCBI taxonomy): Bacteria > Pseudomonadati > Pseudomonadota > Alphaproteobacteria > Hyphomicrobiales > Phyllobacteriaceae > Mesorhizobium > Mesorhizobium sp. M1399. The sequence goes on along the minus strand of NZ_JAMYKZ010000001.1, from coordinate 155,778 downwards.
CGCCGGAATGCCGTATTCACGAGCTTTCGCCAGCGCCAGGGCGGCGGCTCCGGGCCAGCGGACATCGACCAGCACGGCGTCGAACTGGGAAAAATCCGCGGGTGGAAGGCGGTCCGGATCGGCTTGCGTGACGGCATCGTAGAAGGGCACGATCATACGTTCGCCGGCGGCGTCGACCAGGATCGTAGCAATGGCCGAGCGGCCGCCCTCGACCCTGCGCACCAGCGAACAGTCGACCCGCTCCGCCTCCATCTGGCCAATGACATCGCGGCCGACGGCATCGTCGCCGACGCTTGCCCATAGCCAGACCTGTCCGCCCTGGCGGCTGGCCGACGCGGCGGCGCTGGCCGCCATGCCGGCCGCGATCTGCACGGCCTCGCTTGGCAGGAACTTGCCGGCGCCGGAGGGCAGGACATCGAGGCGCAAGATCGTGTCGTAGGTGAGCGCGCCGACACAAAGCAGGCGGGGCGCCGTCATTGCAGCCGGTAGCCGCGCTGATGGGCAATCGCCGTCATCACGCCTCTCAGTTCGGCAAGGCCGCGAAGACGGCCGATCACGGGGTAGCCGGGATGGGTGTGCCGCGCGGCGTCATCGATCAGCTCGTGGCCATGATCCGGGCGAAACGGCAGCAGCGCCGCCGGTTCGCCGGCGTCGCGGCGGCGTTGCTGCTCGTCGAGCAAGATCGAGACCACCGAGACCATGTCGACATCGCCGCTCAGATGCTCCGATTCCATGAACGAGCCGTCCGGGTCCTTGCTGACATTGCGCAGATGCACGAACTTGACCCTATGCGCAAAGCGCCTGGCGATGGCAGGCAGGTCATTGGCCGGATTGGCCCCCAGCGACCCTGTGCACAAAGTAAGGCCGCTATGGGCCGATGGCACGGCATCCAGGATAAAGGCAATGTCGTCGGCGTTCTTGACGATCCGGCACAGGCCGACGAGATCGCGCGGCGGGTCGTCCGGGTGGATCGCCAGCGTGACGCCCGCCTCTTCGGCGGCCGGCAACACGTTTTCGAGAAAACGGACGAGGTTCTCGCGCAGCCGGTCGTGCGACAGGCTCGACTGCTCGGCAACCACTTCGCGCAATTCCGCTATGTCGTAGCGCTTGAAGGCGCCCGGCAGGCCGGCCATGATGTTGGCGAGCAGACGCTCTTTTGCCGTGTCCGGCGTCGTCTCGAACCATTCGCTTGCCCGCTGGAGAACATCGGACGCATAGTCGCGCTCCGATCCCTTGCGCTGCAGCATGTAGCAATCGAATGCGGCAAGCTCGTGCATGTTCATGCGGAGCGCCCGTCCGCCGCCCGGCAGCGGCGCAGCCAGGTCTGTGCGGGTCCAGTCGAGGATCAGCATGAAGTTGTAGCAGACCGTGCGCACGCCGCAGGCGCCGAGATTGCGCAAGGTCTGCCTGAAATTGTCGTAGAGCCGGTCGAGATCGCCGCGGCCGAGCTTGATGTCCTCGTGCACGGGGACGCTCTCGACGACGCTCCATTTGAGCCCCATCGCCGGATCCGCCTCTATCAGCGCCTGGCGCTGCCTGATGGCGTCGATCGGCCAGACTTCGCCGTAAGGGATGTCGTGCAGTGCCGTCACGATGCCGGTCGCGCCGGCCTGCCTGGCATGGGCAAGCGTTGCCGCGTCGCTCGGACCAAACCATCGCCACGTCTGCTCCATTCGACCTCCAACTGCGGAATTCCACGATCAGACCACAGGTGGTATTGAATACTACCATGGCAGTCAATTGCCTGCAGTCCTGTGCCTGGGTCGGCGTTTCGGGCGGCCGCCCTTTGAAAAATTACAACGATACGTGGCGTTCAGATTGAACGGCTACGCAAGGTCCGAGTTTCGGCTGGCCCAAATCGCGCCGCGTTCGAACATCGTGCGCATTTGCGGCACGGCGAACTCATCGGCGGTGTGGCCGAGCGCGCTATAGAAGACGCGGCCCTTGCCGTAGCGGCGCTTCCAGACGACCGGCATGACGACGCCGGCGATGAAGTCGAGATGCTCGCCGGTAAACGTCGTTGTCGCCAGCACCGCGTTGGTCGGATCGACATGCATGTAATACTGCTCAGAACGGTAGGCGAAACTATCGATGCCTTGCACAATCGGATCGTCTGGCCTGGTGATATCGACGTGATAGTCGATGATGTTGCCGGGATGGGCGACCCACTGGCCGCCGGTCATGAACTGGTATTCCGGCTCGTTGCGGAAGCTGTCGCACATCGTGCCGTGAAAGCCCGCAAGGCCGGTGCCGGCCCCGACGGCGCTGGTCAGGTTTTGCAGCTCCGGCTTTTCGATCGTCGACATGGTGATCACCGGGACAATGAGATCGAGCTTGCCCAGTTGCGGATCGGCGAGTGCCGAGGTCCCCTGCTCCAGCCGCACGTCGAAGCCGTTGCCGGTCAGCATCTCCTTGACGATTTCGGCGCTTCGGGCCGGGGTGTGACCTTCCCAGCCGCCCCAGAAAATCAGTGCCGTCTTGCTCATCGCATTATTCCCTATTCCAGAATTCCGAAAGGCAGATCGGCGTGCATCGGCGCCGGCCGGGCGCAGCCATATCTCAGGTCGATACGCTGGCCTATCTCTGCTGAAGAGATGATCGATTCCATGATTTCCAGGACATGGAGGGAAAGATCGAGGCTGGCGCGCTGTTGCCTGCCGGAGACGATCGCCTGCGCCATGTCGGCGAGGCCGAGGCCCCGGTAATTGCCGTCGCCATAGGAATGGATCTGATCGGCCACCGTCCAGTCGCCCTTGCGCTGGCTCGTCCTGACGTCGCCCTGGAACTGGTTGGGGTCGGAGACGATCATCGAGCCGGTGGTGCCGTAGAGCTCAATGTGATTGTGATCGTGCTTCCAGACGTCGAAGCTGGTGGTGATCGACACCGCCGCGCCATTCTCGAATGCGAGCAGACCGGAAATATGGGTCGGCACCTCGACCTGGATGGTTTCGCCCTGGCGCGGTCCAGAACCGATGGTACGAGTGGCATAGGATGACTTCGCCTGCCCGGTCACCGACTTTACCGGGCCTAGGAGATTGACCAGGCAGGTCAGATAGTAAGGTCCCATGTCGAGCATCGGCCCACCGCCGGGCTGATAGTAGAAATCTGGATTGGGATGCCAGAGCTCGTGGCCGGGCACCTGCATGAAGGCAGAGCCGGCGACAATGCTTCCAACGGTGTCCTCATCGACCAGCCGCCGCGCCGTCTGGTGGGAGCCGCCAAGAAAGGTGTCGGGGGCGCAGCCGATACGCACGCCCTTTTCGCGTGCGGCCGCGACGAGCCGCTCCGCGTCGCTGAGCGTCGTTGCTAGCGGCTTCTCGGAGTAGACGTGCTTGCCTTGCCCGACAGCCTGCAAACCGACCGGCACGTGATGCTGCGGCGTGGTCAGGTTGAGCACGATCTCGACGCGGGGATCGGCTAACAGCGCCTCGATCGGCATGGCAGCCAGGCCGTAGGCCGCTGCCTTGGCCTCAGCTGCCGTCCGGTTGATGTCGGTGACGCCGACAATGTCGAGCACCGGGAATTGTGGCGACGCCTTCAGATAGGCGTCTGAAATGTTGCCGCAGCCAATGATGCCGACACCGATCCTCCGCATGGGCTTCTCCTCAAAAGGCGGCATTGATGAAACAGCAGAACTCGTTTGTCACCCCCTTTTCGGCCAGGCGATGTTGTCCCGTGAAAAGGATTTACCTCGAGAGCCTCAGAACCGCGGCCCGATCACAATCGCGCGCCTATGCGCGAGCCGCTTGCTTTCGAGGTCGAACGCCCGGTACTCAGCAACACTGCTTCATGTAGCTTGCTCGACATTCTTGATGCCGGCGTTGAGCACTGCACCGATTTTCACCGGTAGAAGGACGCACATGATCCGCCCACAAGGAACCATCGCACCGATCCTGACGCCGTTCGAAAACGACGGCCGCATTGCCCGCGACCTCTGGATATCACACGCCAAGTGGGTGCTGGATCAGGGAGCGCATTTCCTGTCGCCGTTCGGTACCACGGGCGAGGCGTTGTCCGTCTCGTTGCGCGAGCGCATGCAAGCGCTGGAGTGGCTGGTCGAGGCCGGCATTTCGCCAAGCCATCTGATGCCCGGCACCGGTGTCACAGCACTTGCCGAAACCGTCGAGCTGACGGCGCATGCGGTCGGTCTCGGCTGTGCCGGGGTGATGGTATTGCCGTCGTTCTTCTATACGGCTGCCGGCGACAACGGCCAGGCCCGCTACTACGGCGAGCTGATCGAACGGGTGGCGAACCCGGCGATGAGGATGATCCTCTACCACATCCCGCAGAATTCCGGCGTACCGGTGAGCCCGGCGCTGACCGCCCGGTTGAGCGAAGCGTTTCCCGATGTCGTGGTGGCTTACAAGGACAGTGCCGGTGACTGGAACAACACCGCGGCGGTCATCGCGGCGGCGCCAAGGGTCGCGGTGTTCCCAAGTTCGGAAGCACAGCTGACCAAAGGCCTTGCCAATGGTGCTGCCGGCTGCATCTCGGCGACGGTCAATTTGAATGCCGGGGCGATCCGGGCCCTCTATGACGCAGCGCTGGCGGGAGAGGACACTACCGACGCGGAGGCCGGCATCAAGGCGTTCCGCAAAATCATCCAGGATGCCGGCCTCATCGCTGCGATGAAGGCGGTCCTGTCAGTACGATCGGGCGACAGGCGCTGGCTGAACCTGCGCGCGCCGCACGAGAATGCAACGCAGACCAGCGGCGAAGCTTTGCTCGCCGCTCTCGGCCCGCTAGCCGACCATATCGGCCGGAGCTGACTATCGGGCAGCGTTCAGGGCGGCAGCAGCGCGTATCAGCGCCTTGAACGCATTCTCATCTATAGCCTCGCCCTCACGGATATCGATGGCGCGCCTGGTGTTGCCTTCGAGGCTGGAGTTGAACAGGCCTGAAGGGTCCTGCAGCGAGGCGCCCTTGGCGAAGGTCACTTTCACGACGTTCTTGTAGGTCTCGCCAGTGCAGATTATCCCGGCGTGCGACCACACCGGAACGCCTCGCCACTTCCACTCCTCGACCACTTCCGGGTCGGCCTGCTTGACGAGAGCGCGGACATGCGAAAGCGTCTGGCCTCGCCAATCGCCCAGCGCGCTGATCCTCGCATCTATCAGCTGAGAGGGAGAGTTGCCTGCATTTCCTTCCATCGAGCCACTCTTCATCATCATTGTCGCTTTCCCTAGGGTTGTTGCCGCTCGCCCGTCACATGAATACCGCTAGTCGGCACCTGGTTTGCGGGGATGACTGGCATTCCCACTCACATTCGCTCGCCCGGCAATTGGCTGGCTTGCTTCACCCAGGCGGCCAGTTGAGTTTCGTCCAGCTGGTCGTCCTGGCGGATATGGAGGTAGCGCACGTCCTTGTGCTTGGACTCGCCTGGAGGGACAGGATGCAGCGACGCGCCGCGGAAGAAAGCCAGCTTGATGTACTTTGTGAAGCAATGGAAGTTGAGGAACCAGCCTTGACCCTCTACGCCATAGAAGGGCGAGTTCCATTTGACGGCCTTGTGCACGTTGGGCACGCTGCGCACGATGAGCGCGTCGAGGCGGCGCCCGACGTCGCGTTTCCAGCCCGGCATGGCCGCGATGTAGGCTTGCACAGGGGCGTCGCCATCGGCCTTCGCTATCTGCGGGTTGCCGCCTGCGAGGAGGACCGGCTTGGCAGCGGCAGGGTTGGCGGCGGGCTTCTTCGCGACCGCCAATGACCTGATGGACGTCTTGTTGGCCATGCGTTCACTCCAATGCGCCGGTGCCCCCTGCGTTGCGCCACTTGGGAGCGTAAGGCAGCACGAACATGTACAGACCGGTAAGCAGGAGCAAGCCGAGCGGAAACAGCGGCAAAAGGTATACCCAGTAGGCGGGTTCCTTGCCTGCTCCCAGGCTGATGAAGATAGCGGCGACGACCGCCGCAAAGATAATCGACAGCCAGCGGTGGATCTGCCGAACCCATTTGTTCCAATCCATTGAGACCTCCTCTGAAGACGAACCGAAGCGGATCGGCGGCCCGTTTGGCGACTCCCGCCGGGCAGCCACGCCACTGAACGCGTGCCTTACCAGCGCGCCAGCTGGGTGATTTGAACGACATTACCGCAGCCGTCGTTCAGCTGGGCGATGGTCGAGCCGGTTACTTCGGTCGGCGGCATGGTGAATTCGGCGCCGCGCGCTTTGATACGCTCGTAGTCGCCCTTGATGTTGTCGCTGAAGAACATGACCGCGGGCTGGCCCTGCTGGAACATGGCTTTCTGGTAGGTCTTTGCGGCCGGGTTGTCATTGAGCGCGAGTTGCAGCTCGGCACCGTCCGGCTCGTCGGGTGATGCGACGGTCAGCCAGCGAAACGGCCCATTGCTGAAATCGGCCTTCTTCGTAAAGCCGAGCGTTTCGGTGTAAAAGCCCAGAGCCTTTTCCTGGTCATCCACGTATACTTTGGTCAACTTGATCTTCATTGGCTTGCCTCCATTATCGCCCCGCCATCTGCCGCTCTGTAACAGAGCCCGTGCTTGAATAGCGCCCGCGGACCTCAGTCCGTCCGCGCCAGAACCTGCTCCAGATCGTCAAAGAACCTCGGCCAGCCGACTTTGGCACCCCGGAAGTAAGGCTGCTGATCCGGCCGGAAGCCCGACTGCTCCATGCGCAAGCGGACCCCGGTACTCGTGGGGGTGAGGGTCCAGGAGACGACACTCTTGAGATCCTTGGTATCCCACGTGTAAGTCAGCGTTCTGTTCGGCTCGACCGTCTGGACCTGACATTCGACGGAGCCCCAGGCTGCGTGAAGATTAAAACGGTGGTCCGCGACAGGCTTGAAGTCGTTTTTCATGAGCCACTCCTCGATCAAGTGTGGTTGCGTGAGCGCGCGCCAGATCTTCTCGGGCGGATAAGCGATCTCCCGTTCGACAACGACGGAGAGTGTTTCGGTCGACGTTCGGTTCACTGGTCCATCCTTTTGAGCAGGTCTTCGAGGTCGTCGAACCGGCTCTGCCAGAACCCGGTCATCTGGCTTGTCCAGTCGATCAGGGGGGCAAGCGCAGCAAGCTGCGCGCTATAGTGGGTCTGTCGTCCTGCATGGCGGTCGCGCACCAGCCCCGCCTGCCTCAAAACCCCGAGATGCTTCGACACGGCCGGTTGCGAGATCCCGGCCTGAGCCGTCAGAGCCCCGACCGTCTGCTCTCCTTCGCGACACAGTCGCTCAAAAATAGCGCGCCGAGTCGGATCGGCAAGCGTTCTGAAGAGTACATCGTGAGCGTTTGGCATTGGGATCGATAACCCTTCGGCTATTGATCGATGTATAACCACCGGGATATGTATGAGTCAAGCGGAAAGCGGCATAATTCTCGTTGCAGGAGCGATCACCTGCTTCGCTCACGCAGCCAGTTGCTCATTCGCCTTCGCACGTTAGTGCAAGGATGCCGAGCGACACGATCAGGAAGGCGATCGCCCGTTTCAAGAAGTGGAATGAGAAAATGGTCGCGCCGCGACAGTCGCAGACCTGAGGGTCGGCCTTGTGCCAAAGTACTCTGCGCTGGAATTGTCAAGCGTGATGCGCTATATGACCATCTACATAGTCAGGAGCGTGACATGGACGCGGTCAATCTGGCGGACGCCAAGGCACATCTGAGCGAACTCGTTGACCGTGTCGAGGCTGGAGATTCGATCGACATCACCCGGCGTGGCAAGCCGGTCGCCCGACTCACAGCCGTGGCCCGCCCCCGCAGGCGGATCGACGCCGTCCTGCTCCAATCCCTGACCGCAACCATGCCTCTGCAGGCTCAGGCGGCCGCCGATCTGGTGCGATCGATGCGAGATGGCGATCGCTATTGATGCTCTATCTCGACACCTCGCTGATCGTAGCAGCGCTATCCAACGAAGCCATGACCGCGCGCGTTCAAGGCTGGCTGGCGGAGCAGGACCCAGCGCAACTTGTGATCAGCGACTGGACCATCACCGAGATGTCCTCCGCCATGGCGATCAAGCTTCGGACCGGACAGATGGACCTGGAGCAGCGCGCAGCAGCGCTCGCGATGTTCAACAAGCTGGTCGCCGAGAGCTTCACCGTGCTGCCGGTGACGGGCGGGCATTTTCGGGTCGCCGCGAAATTCGCCGATCAGCATACGCTCGGGCTTCGTGCTGGCGACGCCCTGCACCTCGCGACGGCATCCGAGCATGGCGCCACGGTGCGAACCCTCGACCAGCGGCTCGCCGAGGCAGGACCGATACTCGGCGTGCCGACGCAGTTGCTGGCATAATCAAGGCTCCTTCTTCAAATGCATATGTCCCGAGTTGCCTTGATCTCGACCACTTCTGGATATACATTTCTCTAGCGTATATCTAGGAGAGGAAGTGGCATGCAGGTCGCCAAATGGGGAAACAGTCTTGCGGTCCGCCTTCCCGCCGCTGTGGTCGAAGCGCTTGAACTCAGGGAAGGCGATGAGATCGAAATCCATGTCGCTGACGCCCGCCAGCTTGGCGTCGCGCGGAAGCCCGGGCGCGAGGAGTTGCTGAAGCGTCTCCGCGCCTTCCGTGGTCGGCTCCCCGCTGACTTCAAATTCGATCGGGACGAGGCGAATGCCCGTTAGTTTTTTTGATACCAATGTCCTTCTTTATATCGCGTCAAGCGATACGGCGAAGGCTGATCGGGCCGAGGCGGCCATCGCTGCTGGCGGGGCGATCAGCGTGCAGGTTCTCAACGAACTCGCCAACGTCGCGCGTCGGAAGATGCAAATGTCATGGACCGACACGCATGCGCTGCTGACCACGCTGCGCGGCCTGTTGACGGTTCATCCGCTCACGCTCGAGACCCACGAAACAGGATTGAGGCTCGCCGAGCGGTACAGCCTTTCTACCTATGACGCGATGATCGCGTCCGCGGCGATTCACGCTGGCTGCGATACACTTTTGTCAGAGGATATGCAGCACGGAATGGCGCTCGGCGATGGCTTGCGCATCGTTAATCCCTTTCGCGTTGCGGGTTGATCTCGCTCATTGAAGGCGGCTTTCGGCCTTGCCGAGCGGCGTTTCAGGCACCGAGGGCGATGCTTCAACCACAAGCGTCGGCGCGGGCGAGGAGAAAGGCCGCTTCCCGCGCGTTGCGGGTGAGCTTGGCCGCCGCCTCGAATTCGGCGCGGGCCTCGGCCAGCCGGCCGGCCCGAAACAGAAAGTCGCCCCTCGCTGCCGGCAATGGCGCATAGTTGCGCAGGGCGGCGGCGCCGGCAATCTCGTCTACCAGCCGCAGGCCCGCCTCAGGCCCGAAGGCCATGCTGTGGGCGACCGCTCGATTGAGATCGACCACCGGCGAGGGCATCACTGCTCGCAGCCGGTCGTAGAGCGCTGCGATGCGGGGCCAATCGGTATCGGCCGGACTGCGCGCCCGCGCATGGCAGGCTGCAAGCGCGGCTTGTAACGCATAGGGGCCATCGCCCCCGAGAGCTTCGGCGCGGGCCAGCGCGTCAAGGCCTCGGCGGATCAGCAGTTGGTCCCAGCGTGCGCGGTTTTGCTCGGTCAGGGTCAAGAGGGCGCCGTCCGGCCCGATGCGTGCGGGCAGGCGCGATGCCTGGATTTCCATCAGAGCCAGCAGGCCGAACACTTCGGCATCCTCGGGCATCAGCCCGGCCAGCATACGGCCCAGCCGTTGTGCCTCCAGGCACAGGCCCGGCCGGACAAGGTCGTCGCCGGCCGTGGCAGCATAGCCTTCATTGAAGATGAGATAGATGACCTCCAGCACCGAGGACAGACGCGCCGCACGCTCGGCACCGCGCGGCACCTCAAAGCTGAGCCCGGCCTTTCCGATCGTCTTCTTTGCGCGGACGATGCGCTGGGCGATGGTCACCTCGCTCGACAGGAAAGCACGGGCGATCTCGTCCGTCGTCAGACCGCCGATGACACGCAGCGTGAGCGCCGCGCGGGCGTCGGCCGAAAGTACAGGGTGGCAGGCTGTGAAGATGAGGCCCAGCAGCTCGTCGCCAAGATCGTCGTTGATAGCCATTTCGATCACCTCGGCCGCGCCGTTGCACTCGCCGTCAAGCTCCCGCGCGATCTCCTCATGCTTGCGCCCGCGCATCTTGTCGCGACGGATCGCGTCGATGGCGCGGCGTTTGGCGGCCGTCATCAGCCAAGCGCCGGGATTGGCCGGCACGCCGGCCTTGGACCATTCGGACAGGGCTATGACCAGGGCGTCTTGCACCAGTTCCTCTGCAAGGTCGACATTGCGCACGAGGCGGACCAGACCCGCGATGAGTCGGGCCCGTTCAATGCGAAAAATCGCTTCGATCGCCTGGTGCGTCTCGCCTGCAGTCATGCTGCCTTGTCGGCCAAAGCCATAACGGAGGCAAGCAGATTGCGGCCGACAGTCTCGGTTGCCGCTGAGCTTCTCGCGCGTTCGGTCATGGATTTCCGTGACCTCCGGCATCAGATTTTCATTGCCAATCAGCCATCTCGTACAGCGGCCGGATTTCGATCTCGCTCGGTCCCGGCATGGGATTGGGGCAGCGCTTCACCCAGGCGACCGCCTCGTCCATATCCTTGACTTCCCAAAGCCAAAAGCCGGCGACCAGCTCGCGGGTCTCGGCGAAAGGCCCGTCGATGACGGTGCGGCGGGAACCATCAAACGCAACGCGCTTGCCCTGCGAGGAGGGCTTGAGGCCGTCGGCGTCGAGCAAGATGCCGGCATTGCGCAGCTCATCATTAAATCTGCCCATCGCCTCCATCGCCTCCTTAGCCTCGGGCGTGGGGAGAAAGCCCTTTTCGCTGTCCTCGGTAGCCTTCACGAGCACCATCACACGCATCGTCTGTCTCCTTGTTTGAGCCGGCCTCATAGGCCGGCATCGGAACGACGAACGGAGTTTAGGAAATCGACATTGTCCTGCAAATTTTTTTCGACGGTTGAGGCGCGGGACGCCAATGGCCGCTTCCGGGTCAGGAATCGCGACGGTGCGATATTGAGATTGGGCGCTTGACGGGCGCCCGAGTCACAAGCTCGAACACGAGTTTCATGAACGCCTTGATCGGGCGAAGCTCCTGCTACCCTTCAGACGGCCGCGAATGAACCTGTGAACCGGCTTGTGATCGGCAATCCGTAGCGGCATCAGGCGTCATCCGGCTGAAACTCCGTCTTCCGAGACGATCCCCGCGCCCAGCCGCGTTCGTTGCGCTGCTCTTGGACCTGACACGCATGAGTGACCCGCCTAAACCATTTCGGGACGTTTTGAAGCCTCGCGGATCGCCTTGTGCACGCTGCGCTGCAAATCCATGAAAGCCGGGGTTTCCATGACCTCTTCCCGGCGCGGGCGCTCGATGTCGACATTGAAGGTCTGCATGATGCGTCCCGGGCCGATCCCCATCACAACGATGCGGTCCGACAGGTAGACCGCCTCTTCCACATCATGGGTGACGAAGAGCACGGTGAGCCTGTGCTCCTCCCAGATCTGCGTCAGGAGTTCCTGCATCTGATGCCTGGTCAAGGCATCGAGCGCGCCAAAGGGCTCGTCCATCAGAAGCATTTTGGGTCGATAGGAAAGAGCACGCGCTATGGCCACACGTTGCTTCATGCCGCCCGAAAGCTCAGACGGATAGCGATTGGCGCTGTGCGGGAGCTTGACCAGATCGAGATGCTCGCGCGCTATCCTGCGACATGTCGCGCGATCATGACCCGCGGCCTTGAGGGCGAACTCGATGTTCTGCTGCGCCGTCAGCCAGGGAAGCAGGGTGTAGGACTGGAAAACGACGCCGCGGTCGAGGCCCGGCTGCAGGATCGGCGCGCCATCGATGGCAAGATCTCCCGCGTCAAAATCCTGCAGTCCGGCAACGATCGACAGCAGCGTGCTCTTGCCGCAACCCGACGTGCCCACCAGCGAGACGAACTCGTTGTCGGCAAGATCGAGATTGATATCGCGCAGCACCTCCGTGCGCCGCGCGCCCGTGCCGAAGCTCTTGTGGAGACCTTTGATCCGCAGCTTGGGCAAATTCATCGGCCCGGCCTCATTGCACGTGGCCTTCCTGCCGAAACAGCACTTTTCCCAGTGCCTTCATGACCTGGTCGGTGATGAGACCAAGCACGCCCAGCAGCAGGATGTAGCCGATGATGGTGTTTGTCTGGAAATAACGCTGGGACACGGTGATGCGGTAGCCGAGGCCCGATGTCGCCGCGACAAGTTCCGCCAACACCAGCCAGGTCCAGGCCCAGCCGAGACTGATGCGCAACGTATCCCAGATGCCTGGCAAGGCGCTGGGAACCACGATGCGCGTCAGGATCTTGCGATCCGGCAGCCCGAGCGTCCTGCCAAGACCAATGAAATCAGCGGGAACCCGCTTCACATTGTCCATGATCATCAGCACTTGCTGAAAGAAGGTGCCGATGAAGATGATCAGGAACTTCTGGGCATCGCCCGTCCCTGACCACAGGATGGAGAGGGGCACGAAAGCGACCACCGGCATGTAACGGATGAAATCCACAAGCGGCTCGATGGCGGCTTCCCAGGTCCTGAAACTGCCGATCAGCACGCCAATCGGAATCGCCAATGCCGAGGCGATGAGGAAGCCAATGGAAATACGGTATATCGAGGTCCTGAGATCCAGCCACAGCGTGCCGTCACCCGCGAGCTTGCCGAGTTGGGTCACCACGCTTCCCGGCGAGGGCAGGAAAATCGGCTTTACCAGCCCCAGCCCCGTTGCCGCCCACCAGGCGAGGCCGAGGCCGGCAAAGACGGCCACCGCTATCATCAGGAAGCGCGAGCGTGCGATAGGCGCGCCGATCCCGGAGGATCGGCGACGGCGCATCGGCTGTTTGGTCACCGGCCCCGGTGCTGCGTGAGACGGGCTTGGCTTGGTCGCACGCTGCTCGGACATTTGCGTCACCACCGCGAGCCGGCCCTCGTCATTTCGCGGCCTTGACGAATGACGGGTCGATCATCTGCTCCGGCGTCACGTCCGCCTGAAGCAGCCCGGCGTTCTTGGCGGCCGCCTCGACATCGGCGAATGTCTTGGTGGAAAATTCGCCCGTCAGCGCATCCTTGTTTTCGGCGAGAGTATAGTAACGCACGCCATCAAAGGCGGTGTTGAGGTCTTCGACGCTCGAACCGACCGCCTTGGAGATGATCGCCCGGCCGTCGGGCGTGTCGGCGTTGTAGGCCTTCAGGGCCGCATCCCAGGTCTTGATCATGGCAAGCACCTGGCCGGGACGCGACTCGATCACCTCATCGCGCACCACGAACACGTCGCTGATCAGGCCGGGATCTTCGCCCGCGGTGAAGAGCAGCTTGACATCCTTGTTCTGCGCCCTGGCCGCGGTGAGATAGGGCTCATAGGTAACCGCGACCGGCACCTGGCCAGCGATCAACGCACTGCCGGCATCCGCCGCCGGCATCGGAACCGGCTGGACATCGGCGATGGACATGCCGTTCTTGGCCAGCGCGTATTTGAGCAGGATGTCGCTCGTCGTGCCTTCCTCGAAAGCGACCTGCTTTCCCTTGAGGTCTGCGACGGACGCGATGTCCTTGCCGGCGATCATGGCGTCCGCCGTCATGCTGACGTCGAGCAGAAGCACGATCTTCACCGGCAGGCCGGCCGCAACCATGCCCATGGCCGTGTGGGTCGCGATATTGGCGGCATCGAGCTGGCCGCTGGCCAAGGCGGCGTTGATGTCCTTGTCCTCGGCGAAGTTCACGATCTGTACGTCGGACAGCCCGTTTGCCTTGAACAGACCCTTGGCTTCGGCGACGTGCCACTGGCCGTAGCCAAGCCATGGCTCGATGCCGATCTTGAATGTTCCTGCCTCAGGCGTCGCCGGAATGGTTGTATCGGCCGCGTAGGCCGCCGGGGCGAACCCGACGGCAGCAACCATAACGAGTGCCCGAAATTGTCCTGCTAGGTTACGCATCGTCTTGTTCCCCTTGATGATCAGGCCGCTTTTTTTGAACCAAACATCCGGCCTGGTGAGAATGCGGGCTTCTGCTCTTGCGGCACCGTGCCTCGGCATCTTAGCGTCAGTTCAACCGAAGTGCGACGACACTTCAACGTCAGCAACAGCGGATGTCAAGGCTAAATACATACATGCATATACAAGTCAGACCTCTCTGAATCGCTTCACTGCGATCAGGTTTTTTTGGACGGAGAATACCGACTGCCAAGCGAGTAGCGGCTTCCAACGTAAGTCAGCTTGCTGATCGTGGCAACGACGGCGCCCGTCCATGTCCGGCGATGCAGAAGCAGGCAGCAGCTGCCGGCATCGATGCCCAGATGCCGCGCCGTTTCGGCATCGGCAGGGGTCGCCGAAATGATATGCTCGACCTCCGTCACCGGGGTTTTCGGCATGAGATAGTCGTAGGTTGCTGTCCTGGAAAAATCCTGCTTGTCATAGTCGGGTATCAGGCCCGGGTTGACGAAGCGCTCTTCCAGTTGCACAGGCAGGTCGTTCTCGAAGTTGACGACAATGGAATGATAGATCGACGCGCGCTTTGCGAACTCGAACGAAAGCGCGAGTTCCTTTGTCGGCATGATCTCTTCGAGGACGATAACCGCGGAGCGATGCCTGTTTCCCCGCGCGACAATTTCCGCTGCGATGTTGTTGATTTCGATCAGTGCGGATTGCGGTCGAGGTGGCGCGATGAATGTGCCGACGCCCTGGAGCCGGATCAGAAAACCCGCAGAGGTCAACTCCCGCAAGGCACGATGGACCGTCATCCGAGACACGCCGAGTGTCGCCACGAATTCATTTTCGGACGGCAGCTTCCGATCCTTGCTCCATCGCCCCGTTCCGATGTTCGTCAGGATGTAGTCCTTGACCTTCTCGTAAAGAGGGCTGGCGGTGTCGGGCAAAGAGATCATTTCAAAAATCCTTTCCGGCAATGTTCGGAAATCACACGCGCCCGGCAGACCGCATCCGGATGATTGTTTTCAAGCTATCGCCCTGCCCCGCCAACAGCCGCTCATAGGCTGCGGGAACATCATCCAGACCGATCTCGCGGTCGATCAGTTCGACCATGGGCTCGGTCAATTCGCCGAGCATCCGGATGGCGTCGGGAAGCTCATCTGCAAAGGCGTGGCATCCCAGCAATGTGATTTCGCGTTCAACCAGGATGTTGGGATCGATATCGAGGCGCCCATGGAATATGCCGACCATCGCAACGGTGCCGCCGGCATCGAGAACGCCGAGCAGCTGGCTGAGTGCTGCGATACTGCCGGTCGCTTCGACGGCAGCGAGCAAGGGGGCATCCGCGGTCGCCGCGGCAATGGCGTCCCGGTTCAAGTCGACGATGCTGGCGTCTGTCACCCGCGCCACCCGGGCGCATCGGCCAGGGTTGCGATCGGCGACGAGCACGGTACCTGCGAAGGTTCGAGAGAGCAGCAGCGCGGCAAGACCGCCAATGGTGCCGCAGCCGACGACAAGAACGGAGCCGACCGTTTTCGGCAGACGCCGCACTGCATGCAACGCTACAGCCAGCGGCTCGGCCATCGCCGCGACCCGTTCGTCAAGCGCGGTATCGACGACGTGCAGCAGGCGTGCGGGCAGGACCGCTTGTTCGGCAAATCCGCCGTCGCATATTTCGCCAACAAAGCCCAGCGACGTGCAAAGATGCCGCCTGCCTGCATGGCATTGCGCGCACTCTCCGCACCAGAAGCGGGAATCGGCGACCACTCGGTCGCCAACAGCGACGGTATCCACGCCCTCGCCGATGGCGATCACCGTGCCTGTCAGTTCATGGCCTGCCGTCGAAGGCGACCGGCTTATCCACTGGCCCGTGCGGAAGTTGTGGAGATCGGAACCGCAGATGCCTGCGGCATCGACCCTCAGCTTCACCCAGCCCACCTCGGGAGCGCCTGGCGCGGCGATGTTCTCGACGCGCAAGTCGCCGGGTCCATGGAGTCGTGCCGCCCTCATCATCATCGTTTCCGCTCAGCCGGCGAGATAGCGATCGCGGATCTCCGAAACCGCGTTCTCGTGCGAGCTGAACCCTTCGTAACGGGCGAGCCTGCGGGCATGCAGTGCGAGTTCCGGATAGGCGGCCGAGGTCACATAGCCGACTGATGATCTCTTGACGAAATCCGTCACAGAAAGCGGTCCGAAGGTTCGCGCCCACCGGCTGGTCGGCAGCACCGCATTGGGCCCGAGGACGAAGTTGGCGAGGGTCACCGGGGTATGCGGCCCCATGAGGATCTCGGCGGCTTCTGTGATACGTCCGAGATGCGCAAATGGCTCCGTTGACAGAATCTCGAGATGCTCCGGCGCATAGTCGTTGATGAAGCGGTAGCTGTCCTCCAGCGATTCGGTCAGCACAATACCGCCGCGTTTTCCGGTGAGCACGGCGCGCGAGAACTCCACGCGCTGTTCGGTCATCCGGGACCAGTGTTCCGGTATCGCAATCAACGCGGCTTCGGCGACCTTGCGGCTGTGCGTCACCAGATAGGCGGACGAATCCGGCCCGTGCTCGGCCTCGATCAACAGGTCAAGAGCGGCCAGGCCGCCGTCGATGCTGTCATCGGCAAAGATGATCGCTTCGGACGGACCGGCGGGGAGACCCGTGTTGACGATCGGGGACAACACGCTCTTTGCCGCCACTACCCACGGGCTCCCCGGTCCGACGATCTTGACGGCGGGCTTCACAGTCTCGGTTCCATAGGCGACAGCGGCAACCGCATGGGCGCCGCCGCACTTGTACACGGTCTCCACGCCGGCGAGGCGGGCGGCAACCAGCGTCGCGGCATCGACGGAACCATCCGAAGTCGCAGGCGTCACGATCGCGATCTGCGGAACCCCGGCAATCACCGCCGGAACCGAGGTCATCATCGTCACCGAGGGGAAGGCGCCTTTGCCGCGCGGAACATAAAGCGCAACCGAAGCGATCGGTGTGTATCGGTCACCCGCATAGGCGCCAGGCCGAACTTCCTTGAGCCACATCGTCTCCGGGCGCTGCTCCTCGTGGAAATGCCTTATGTTCTCGATGCCAAACCGGATACTCTCCACGACATCCTTGTCGACCTTGTCGAATGCCGCATCGAACTCCGCTTCCGAAGCTTTCAGTCCACCGTCGGCAACATCGGCTTTGTCGAGCTCGCGCGCAAACCGGAGCAAGGCCGCGTCACCTTCATTCTTGACGGCCTGGATGATTGGACGGACCTTTTCGATGAAGGAAGACAGATCTCCTTCGGCGCGTTTAAGTAAATTGGCGCGCTGATCGACACTGAGGGATGACAGGCGGTGGAAGCTGACGTCAGACATGGCGGCTCCTTTTCTTAGTACGCAATCACGGTTAGCGCTTGTCGATCACTTCTGGGACACGTCTCCAGTCCCTGAAGCCTTCAAATCGATGCGAGAAAGCCTCCATCCACGGGAATGGACTGGCCCGTTATGTAGGCTGCCGCATCCGAAGCGAGGAACACCGCGATTCCGTGCAGGTCCGAGAGATCACCAAAACGGCGCTGCGGAATCTTGGCGAGCATCGATTGCTGCCATGCCTCGTTGCTGTAGAACACGTCTGTCATCGCTGTCCTGAAATAGCCAGGCGCGATGGCGTTGACCCGGATCCCGAGATCGGCCCACTCCGCCGCAAGCGCCCGCGTCATGCCGAGGAGGCCTGATTTCGACGAGCCGTAAGGCACCGCCGTGGGAATCCCGACCTCGGAGGTCAACGAGCAGAGATTGATAATGACGCCGGGCCGTCCGGCGTCTCTCATCTGCCGCGCGGCGGCTTGGGCGCAGAAGAAGGCGCCTTTGAGATTCGTATCGACAATCCTGTCCCACAAGGCCTCGTCGACATCGAGCGAGGGGCGGACCTCTTCCACACCCGCATTGTTGACGAGAATATCGAGACCTCCGAGCAGGCTGCCGGCCTCGGCTGTCGCCGCCCGGCATTGGTCGACATCGGTGACGTCCAGGGCGATGGCATGCGCGGCCCCGCCGGCAGTGCGGATGGCGGCCACCGTCTCCTCGAGCGAGGCCACGCTGCGCGCCGTGATCGCGACGTCGGCGCCGGCTGCGCTGAGCGCCTCGGCGATGCTGCGCCCGATGCCACGGCTTGCGCCGGTTACAAGCGCCTTCCTGCCTGACAGGTCGAAGAGAGATGCGTTGCGCATGTCATCCTCCTTGGTAATGTCGCGCTTGGACCGATCGCGTCGAGACTATCCGAATGCAGCTTATCTATACAAGCATGTACATCATGGCGGTAGTGCGCCATGCGGAACTTTGCTTGTCAGAGCGGCAGCGTATTGGCCGGCATCGGACCGGTCTGCGCGGTTCGCCGCAGCCCATCTGGAGTTCATCGGGAGGATAGATGAAGCGCGCAGTAGACCACGACGCGATGAGCGTGGTTGGTTATACCACCCCCTGGAGTGCCAAAGCAGGCCAGCAGATCAACCTCAGCCTGTCATGCGATCGGCCGATAAAGGCCACACGAATTTGCCGACTCGACAAGCCGGCTCCGGAATTTCTGGCCTGGCCCATCGAAGCGGTGGGTGAACCACGGCATCGGCATTTCGACCAAGGGTCGTTCCTGTTCGTGCGAGCCGGCGAACTGGCCAAAGTACAAGCCGTCCACGGCATTCGTTTTGAGCTGTTCCTCACGCGCAACGGAGGTGCGCGTACGATCCTGGAAGCAGGCGCCCTCAAGCTGCGCCTCCGCGACGGCGCATTTGCCCTGGAAATCGGCGGCGAAACCTTTGTCGAGAGGAAGGCGCCAACTGGTGTGTGGCTCACTGTCGAGTTGGATCTGCGGCAGGAGCAGCCGCGTCTGCGGATCAAATCGCATGATCTCCTCGCGCCTTACGAACTTCGTGAAGGTTTTGGCAGCCCTGCGCGGAACCTTCAAGCGCACGGCATCCATTTCGGCGCAAGTGCTACTCACCACGAACCTACCCTCAACGCGAAATTTGCCGCGATCCGGCTCGAGACACCGCAGGGGACCATTGCCTGGGATTTCCCGACGCTGTTACCAACGCAGCCGATCCTGTCGTCGGGCAGAGCAGATCCGCTGCTCCTCGATGTGATCAATCAGCCAGCCTTCTGCATGACTTCGGCACGCTGGGACGGATCGAGCTTCGAACCTCGCTTCGTGCCGTCGCACTACGACGCTATCCATTGCCACGACGACGACATCGGCCCGCTTGAGTGGCCGGCATCGCACTGCGTGACAATCCCTGAAAACGCACGCCCAGGCGTCTACGCGTTCCAGATCGAATGGGAGGATAGCTACGAACGCGTGGTGTTCTTCGTCACCTCATCACAGGTTTCGTCGCCGCTGTTGTATCTCGTGCCGACGGCCACCTATCTCGCTTATGCGGACGAATATCTCCCAGATCATCTTTATGAATGGAAAAGCGACGACCGGGGACATCGCTTCGCGGTCGCCAACAATCTGAAGTCTCTTTACGACTACCACTCCGACCTTAGCGGCGTTTCTATCTGCTCCTACAAAAAGCCGAAAGTGACGCTCAGGGACGATTACGATTATCCCCTCTGCGGCTGCCCACACAATTTGCCGGTCGATCTGCACTTCCTCCGATTCTGCCACGACAATGGAATCGTGTTTGACGTCATGACCGATCATGATTTGCACGAATGCGGTATAGACGGTCTGCGTGGACACCAAGCGGTCGTCACCGGCAGTCATCCCGAATATATGTCGATCGAGATGGAGCAGGCGCTGCGGCAGTTTGTGGCCGAAGGCGGCAGCATCGCCTATCTCGGCGGAAACGGCTTCGCCGCCACTGTGGCTTTCAAGGACGATCTGATGGAGCTGCGGCGCTCGCCGCTGGAGGCCGGCCGCACGTGGGACGGCCCGGTCGCCGAACAAGCGCTGTCGATCACCAACGAACCAGGCGGCTATCTCCGCTCCCGTGGCCGCGGCGAATTCTCGCTGATCGGTGGCGCGATCTCACTGATGGGATTCGAAGGCGCACGCCCCTTCACGCGCACTGACGAAAGCCATGAAGCAGGATGCGCATGGCTGTTCGAAGGCGTTGAAAATGCGACCTTCGGTTCGGACGGCATCGTGCTGGGCGGTGCCGCGGGCTACGAAGTGGATGCGACGGATCCAGCCCTCGGCACATCCGCGGACACCGTCGTGATCGCGCGTGCGACGGGATTTCCCGACAGCTTCTTCCAGGATCCGACGCGCTGGTGCGAGGGCGGGGATACGCAACGCATCGCCCGCCGCTGCGCCGAAATGACCCTGCGAAAGCTCGCAGCAGGCGGCTTGATCTTTTCGGCAAGCTCGGTTGCCTGGTGCGGCGCGCTGCCAGCCGCAGGCGCCATGAACGATGTCGGCAGGATCACGTTTAATCTGCTTAACCGCCTCGGCGCGACGAAAGGAGAACCCGGCCGAGAAAATCGATAAGCTGATTGGTCTCATTACGAGAAAGACCGCATCCTCAAGTCGCTGAGCCCAGCCTTCAACCGCGCAATGCGGCCGCGACGAGGCTTTGCATCGAAGTGGTCGGACGACCGATCAGCCGCCCGAGGGCGCCTCCGTCATCGAACAACGCTCCGCGTGAGGCTGCGGCGTCGGTATCGGCCAGAAGCGCAGCGAGGTCGGCCGGCAGCCCGGCCCCCGCCAACACATCCTGATAGGCGGCTTGGGAAAAATCGTTGTAGGCGATAGCCTTGCCCGACTGCCGCGAGACCTCCGCCGCAAGCTCGGCGAGCGTAAAGGCTTGGTCTGCGGCGAGCTCGTACGTCTTTCCCGCATGGTCGTCGGTCGTCAGCACCACGGCTGCGGCCTCGGCATAGTCCCGCCGCGCTGCGGACGAGAAACGCCCGTCTTTCGCGGCGCCGACGAAGGCGCCGTGCTCCAGAGCCGCCGGAAGCGCCAGCAGATGGTTCTCGGTGTACCAGCCATTGCGCAGGATGACGGCGGGAACGCCCGAGTCCGCGATGACCTCCTCCGTCTGCCGGTGCTGGATTGCGAGCGTTGCGGAAGACGTGTCGGCATGCAGCATGCTGGTGTAAGCGATCAGCGAAACTCCGGCGCGTTGGGTTGCCTCGATCACCGCCCGATGCTGCGGCAGGCGGCCGCTGACCTCGGTCGACGAAATCAGTAGCAGTTTCTGGACGCCGGCGAAGGCCGGGGCGAGCGTGTCGGGACGGTCGTAGTCCGCCTCCCTTACGATCACACCGAGCTCCGCCAGATCGCTGGCCTTTGCCGGATTGCGAACCGCCGCGACGATCCGGTCGGCGGGAATGGTCTTCAGCAGTGCCGCGATCACGAGACGGCCAAGCTGTCCTGTTGCTCCAGTTATTGCATACATCGTTCAGTCCATTTCGTGGTTGTGTGATTGGAGAGCCTTCGAATAGCGGCCATCGTTACCATTGGAAACCACGTATCTTGCGGTTACCGCCATTTTCCGGTAACCAACTGGAAACTCCTCGAGAAGGGTGTGCGATGGTTCTCAAGGCGCGAAAGAAGGTGAAGGCTCCCCCCGGCTGCCCCATGTCGAGATGCATGGCGCTGCTTGGCGGCTGCTGGACACCCGAGGTGCTCTGGTCCCTGAGCGAAGGCCCGCGTCGGTTCTCGGAACTCCGCCGCGATATCCCAGCCGTTTCGGCGAAGGTACTGACCAGCAGACTGCGGGATCTCGAGGAGCGCGGCGTCCTCGGTCGCAACGTGATGGCGACCTCGCCGCCGACGGTGGAATATGAGCTGACCTCGTTGGGGCAGGAGCTGCTGCCGGCTATCAGGTCTATCGTGGAGGTCGGGTCGCGCCTGCCGCACGGTGATTCTGTTCTTTAGAGAATCGCGAGCACATCAGAGAATCGCGAGTTTGTGGCGTCGACACTACTTTCGGCCTGCGCTTAACAGCGAGGATGACGCTTGATGTGCGTGTTGATCTGGTGGTGGAGCAGTTCCGCCCGCCCAGGTCAGCGTTCAAAATAGATGGCCAACCTTAGCCTCGGGTCATCATTTCGGACTGAAAGATACGGAGCGCCAAAGGGTGGTAATGCGCAGTGACTTGGGCCCTCCAGGAGTCTAAGCTAGCATGCTTCTGCCACCACGAAGAAAAAACCGCCGCATGCCCCGCTTTCTTGCCGTCTACACCATGAAGCCCGAAGACCTCGCCCGCTTTCGCAGCCTGCCTAAGCCCGAGCAGGATACGATTGATGCCGTCGGCTTACAGCTGTGGGCGGACTGGGAGGAGAGAAATGCCGCATTTTTCCCCGATCGCGGCGGCATGGTCGGTAAGACGAGGCGCGTTACCAGGGACGGCATCGCCGACGCCGTGAACCCTTTCTGCGGCTATATTGTCGTCGAGGCCGATACCATCGATGCCGCCGCCCGCCTGTTCGAGAACCACCCGCATTTCACCGTCTTCCCAGGAGACGGCGTGGACATCATGCCCTTCCTCACCGACCCTGCTCCGACTTGAACATCCGCTAATCGCTTGCGATTTACCAGAAGGGGCGGCCGGCAACGCAGCCCACTCGGTCTCCCCTTGCACGCCGCCAGCCCGCCTGTTAAATACTGAACCATATGGTTCAGTATTTAATGCCCCACCTCGATGCCTCATTCGCCGCGCTCTCGGACGCCACCCGGCGCGGCGTTTTGGAGCAACTCGGACGAGCAGACGCCTCGATCACGGACCTTGCCGAAAAGTTCCACATGACCCTCACGGGCATGAAGAAGCACGTCGGCGTCTTGGAGAAGGCGGGGCTCGTCACCACGAAGAAGGTTGGGCGCGTGCGGACCTGCAAGCTTGGCCTACGCGCACTGGAGGAAGAGGCGGCATGGATCGAGAGGCACCGCCAGCTCTGGGACGCACGCTTCAACGAGTTGGACAAGGTTGTCGAGGAATTGAAACGGAAGGAGAAAGTCGATGGACGAAACAAGAGCTAGTGAGCCCACCCCCATGCAGAACCGCACGATGGTGGAACGGAAGTCCGACCGGGAGCTGGTCGTTACGCGAACCTTTGACGCGCCGGCACGCACCGTGTTCGAGGCTTGGACCAAGCCCGAGCTGTTCATGCGGTGGTGGGCACCGAAGTCGATGGGCATGTTCCTGCGTTCCTGCGAGATGGATGTTCGTGTCGGGGGCAGGTACCGTTTGGTATTCGGCCACGATGCCTCAAACCCTGACGAGTTCTTCGGTAGGTATATCGAAGTGACACCGCACTCGCGCCTCGTCTGGACCAATGACGAAGGTGGTGACGGTGGACCCATCACCACGGTGACCTTCGAGGAAATAGGTGGCAAGACGCTGCTGGTCATGCACGAGCTCTATCCCTCAAAGGAAGCTCTCGACGCTGCCGGCACCGGGGCGGCGGATGCGATGGGCGAGACGTTCGAGCAACTGGACGAGCTTCTCGTCACGCTAGGCGCGAGCGTGCGACGGTGATGAAGTCGTCGATCTCCCGGTCGGCAGCCTGGATCTTCAACTAGGCGGAAGAGAACCCCGACGAGATCGTCGCCGCCCTCTGTGAACCTACGAGGCCAATCATCAAACTCATTGAGGTTTCGCCAACTATCGGGACCAATCGAGTGATTTTCGCACCTCGCGACGTTCGGCGACGCGCTCAGGTCGTCTCAAAAAGGACCGTCACCGCCCCAGCTAAGGCATTAGCCAGAGGCCATAGCGATCGACAAGTAACCGGTGTTGCACACACTCTGCCGCAGGCGGTGTGTTGTGAGCGCTGGCGTCCACTCGATTCCTGCCGAAATTCCGGCTAGCTTGGGCGATAGATGGCTCAGTTCTGGTCGGTGAATCATAATCAGACCGCCCGTCAAGAGATTGATGGGCAGCACTTTTGGTCCCCCAAGACCGAGAGCAATGGCGCGCGAAATGAGTTCTACAACAACATGCGCCGTGCGACGCCCGGTGACCCTGTCCTTTCGTATACCGATCAAGCAATTGACTATATGCGCAGGATAGCGGAATTCGCTTTCACCGCTCGGAAACCAATCAAGTTCGGAGAGGCCTTATTGGAATCAAGAGCGATGACTTCTGCCGATCTTTTGGACACCGCTTTCCCCTTCGATCCCCAAAACAACAACAGGGAGTCTCGACCCGCTCCCGCCGAGGCGATATTCGCCAATCCATCTAGTTTCGGACTCAGGCAATCAGAAAGTTATCTGACAGGCATTCCACAGAAGTAATACAAATTGAAAATCGCGGCCTCATGTTTCAAAACCAGGATGGTTTCGAAGCCGGCGGGTCGCTCACGGTCCTCAAAGCGAGAATTCTAAGAGACGTTCAACAATGACCCAGCACGCAGAAAACGCTCGAATTCTCATGTACAGCCACGACACGTTCGGGCTCGGCCATTTGCAGCGCTGCCGGACTATCGCGCATTCGCTGGTCGAGGATTTCCGCGGACTTCAGGTGCTTATCATTTCGGGTGCGACTATCGCTGGCGCCTTCGACTACCGCGCCCGTGTCGACTTCGTGAAGATCCCCAGCGTCATCAAGCTGCGCAACGGCGAATACACCTCGCTGGAAAAGGACATCGATCTGCATGAGACGCTAAGGATGCGCCAGTCGATCATCCGCCATACAGCTGAGACCTTCCGGCCGGATATCTTCATCGTCGACAAGGAACCGCTCGGCCTGCGCGGTGAGATCGAGGACACGCTGTCCTACCTCAAGACGCGGGGCACCACTCTCGTGCTTGGCCTGCGCGAGGTAATGGATGCGCCGCATCTGCTCGAAGCAGAGTGGGCACGCAGGGATGTGATGCGCAAGATAGGCCTGTTCTACGACAAGGTCTGGGCCTATGGCCCGCCGGATTTCTACGATCCGTTGACCGGCTTGGATGTGCCGCCGGCTGTCAGGGCAAAGATGAGGTTCGTCGGTTTCCTGCAACGGAGCCTGCAGCGGAACGAGTTGCCCGGCCACCGGCCCGAGGGCGACTATATCCTCGTTACTACCGGTGGCGGCGGTGACGGCGCCGAACTGATCCACGACGTCATCGATGCCTATCAGCAGGATCCGCAATTGCAGCATAGGGCCCTGATCGTGCTTGGGCCTTACATGCCGGCGCGCAAGCGCAACAAGCTGCTCAAGAAGGGGTCCAAGATCCCCTACATCAAGATCATCGAGTTCGACAACCGCATGGAAGACCTGATTGCCGGCGCCAAGGCGGTAGTGGCGATGGGCGGTTACAACACCTATTGCGAGATACTGTCTTTCGACAAGCCGGCGCTGATCGTGCCGCGCGTCGAGCCCCGCCAGGAACAACTGATCCGCGCTCGGCGCGCAGCCGAACTTGGCCTCATCGAGATGCTTTTGCCGGAGGAAGCCAAGGATTCCCAGCGGTTTGCCGATGCACTGGTGGCGCTGCCGGACCGGCCCCACCCATCACAGAGCAATCCGCATCTGACGCTGGAAGGGCTGCCTCATATTTCCGAAATCGTCGCGGAACTGCTCGACCGGCGGGCCGGCCATCACCTTTCGGTCATTGAAGGAATGACCTGAGTTGCAACATCGCAAGATCGTCGTGGTTCTGAAGGGCTATCCGCGGCTGTCCGAAACCTTCATCGCGCAGGAATTGCTCGGTCTGGAGCGTGCAGGGTTCGACCTGATACTCGTCGCGCTCAGGCGGCCGACCGACGAAAAACGCCACCCCGTGCATGACGAGATCAAAGCGCCGGTCCATTATCTGCCGGAATATCTGCATGAAGAGCCGCTGCGCGTGCTTCGCTCGCTGTTTGCCTATCTGCTGCGGCCGTGCTTCTGGCGCACGCTCGGATCGCTGGCTGCCGATCTCCCCCACGACTTTACGCGCAATCGCGCGCGCCGCTTCGGGCAAGCGCTCGTGCTGGCGGCCGAATGGCCGGAAGACGCGGGCTGGCTGCATGCACATTTCGCGCACACACCGGCATCGGTGACGCGCTATGCCAGCCAGCTTCGTGGCCTGCCCTGGACCTGCTCGGCCCATGCCAAGGACATCTGGACTTCGGCGGACTGGGATCTGGCCGGCAAGCTTTCCTCGGCGCGCTGGACGGTCACCTGCACGAAAACCGGCTTCGACCGTCTGAAAAAACTCGCTAACGGCAACTCGTCTATACATCTGAGCTATCATGGGCTCGACCTTGATCGCTTCGGCAGTTTCGGCGAGGCGCGAAAGCAGCATGACGGCTCGGCGCCGGACGAACCGGTTGTCGTTCTGAGTGTCGGGCGCGCCGTTGAAAAGAAAGGTTACGATACGTTGCTGCAGGCCCTTGCCCTGTTGCCCGGTGATTTGGCGTGGCGTTTCGAGCATATCGGCGGCGGCGAGGAACTGGAGCGGTTCAAGGCGCTGGCGCAAAAGCTCGGACTGGATGGTCGCGTCTCTTGGAAAGGCGCGCTTGCGCAGGAGGAAGTGCTTGAGCACTACCGCCGCGCCGACATCTTCGCCCTGGCCTGCAGGATCACCGCAAATGGCGATCGTGACGGTCTGCCGAATGTTCTGGTGGAGGCGGCCAGCCAGCGGCTTGCCTGCGTGTCGACCGATATTTCCGGCGTGCCGGAGCTTTTATCGCCGGATGAAACCGGGCTGCTGGTTCCGACGGAAAACCCAATTGCCCTGGCACAGGCGCTGGAGCGCCTGATCCGTGATCCCGTACTGCGCGCCCGCCTCGGCGACGCCGCAGAGCGGCGCGTGCGCGGCAATTTCGATCATAT
This sequence comes from Mesorhizobium sp. M1399, assembly GCF_040317735.1. NCBI lineage: Bacteria > Pseudomonadati > Pseudomonadota > Alphaproteobacteria > Hyphomicrobiales > Phyllobacteriaceae > Mesorhizobium > Mesorhizobium sp. M1399. Next base: position 129,205 of record NZ_JAMYKZ010000001.1, on the reverse strand, counting down.
GGCAAGCATTGGACAGCTCAAGGAACTGTTCGAGCGGGAGTGGCGGGCCGCCGAATGAAGCGGCTGCGCGCTTTCTTCTATGTCCAGCACCTGCTCGGCATCGGCCATCTTGCGCGCGCCAGCCGCATTGCGGCGGCTCTGGTCGATGACGGGTTTGACGTGACCGTCGTGACCGGCGGAGCGCCGATCGCCGGGTTTCCGGGACTCGGTGTAAAATCTGTAATCCTGCCACCTGTCACCTCCGGTGATGAAGGATTTTCCGGACTTGTCGACCTGGAGGGCAACCCGATCGACGATGATTTCAAGAAATGGCGTTCAGAGATGCTGCTGCAGGCATTCCGGGATTGCAGGCCTGATATCGTCATTCTCGAGGCGTTTCCATTTGGACGCCGACAGATGCGTTTCGAACTCTTGCCGCTGATCGAGGCCATCGACGCGACGTCGCCCAGACCGCTGCTGGCGACGTCCGTCCGTGACATCCTTCAGGAGCGCGTCAAGCCGGGCCGAAACGAGGAAACGGTCGATCTCATCAACAGGCATTTCGACCTTGTTATGGTCCACGGCGATCCGGCGTTCGCAACCATCGACAAGACATTTCCGCTGGCTGGGACGATCAGGGCCGAGGTCACCTACACAGGGCTCGTTGCCGCGCCGCCCTCACCCGCGGCCTCCGAGCGCTTCGACGTTCTGGTGTCGGTTGGCGGCGGGGCTGCCGGAAAGAGCCTTGTCAGCTCCACGATCGCAGCGGCGCGGAATGCCAACAACGCTCGGAAATGGTGTTTGATCACCGGCCCAAACCTGCCGAAAGACGAATTTGACGCGATCGCACGCGATGCCACGCCGGGCCTGTCCATCTTCCGGTTCCGCGAGGATTTCGCCAGCCTGCTGACAGGCGCCCGCCTGTCAGTCTCGCAGGCGGGTTACAACACGGTCTGCGATGTCCTGCGCGCGGGTTGTCGCTCCCTGCTCGTTCCATTTGCAGCCGGCGGGGAAACCGAACAGACGGTTCGCGCCCTGATGCTCGAAGAACTCGGTCTTGCAACGGTGCTGATGGAAAAGGACCTAACGCCTGAAGGTTTGGCGCAAGCGATCGAACAGGCGCTTGTGAGACCGACGCCATCCGCGCATCGTCTCGATCTGGAAGGCGCGCGTCGCTCCGCGCAAATCCTGCACGAGCGGTATCGAACATGGTCCCTAAAAGTGGAGCCCGGTTTCGGAAAAGCTCATGATCAAACAGACGATAGATCCTAGTCCTACTGCGTTACTGACTCAGTAGGACTAACGCACGTCGCGTCTGGTGAGTTTCGTGCGACGCGCTTCAAGTCCTGTTTTATGCATGTCGTTGTCCGAAAACCGCTACGCACTTTTGGGCGAAATACATTAAACAGTTCCAATCAGCATGAAGCGCGTATAATTTTTTGTCGGCAGTTCGCCGGAGAACCGCACCTCCCGTAGCGCCGCCATTGCTTCGAAGGTTGCAAGTGAAGCCACGCAGTTGATGTGCGTCGGCTCGCTGAAATAATCGTTCGATTGCAGCAGTACATTCGTGCCCCGCGGAAGCAGAGCAAGCCAGGCGCGCAGATCGGCTATGTGTTCGCAGCTCGTATTGACTATCAGGTCGGGCCGGACGGCCGCATAGTCGAGTGCGTACATATCTGCCGTTAGCGCCCGGAACCGGTCGCCGGCTTCCCGGTTGAGGGTCCGGGCGACCGGCGCGACTTCGGGATCGATGTCGATGCTATCGACCGCCGCGATGTCGAAGCGGGCGTCGTTGAAAAGCATTGCCGGCAATACGCCGTACCATCCACCCAGAACCCATATGCGCCCGAACCGGCCGCCGCAGCTTTCGAACAGCCTGTCGAGCGCCCACATCTTGCAGGCGACCTGCTTGTGGTTGAAGGCGTTGGCGATATCGGCCTTCGGATGCTTGGTGACGACGCGCGCCAGCCCTGCCACGAGAGGGCAGTTGACATAAGCAGCAATTCCCCGCGTGAGGTCCAAGGCTTGCTCGTGCCAGTCCATACCGGCATTGCGTGGTTGCGTGACATCCATCATATTTGTCTTGTATGTTGGGATTTCGGGCGACACAACGCAATCTTGCCTCCCGCAAGACTGTTTGATTCCGCGGACGTGATTATGCTGCAAGCCGCTTGGCTATTGCCCGGTGCCGGAGAGAGCCTGTTGCATCTGTCCGGATCATCGGCGTCCATCCGCCAGCACCAGCCGCCCAGTTGCGGCCTCGTGCTGCTCGGCTATTCGCCAACGCCCTGCGGAAGCCGCGAACCGTCTGGCCAGCTGCCTTCTTCGCTGATCAACAATGCCCATGTCGTTGTCATCGACCATGCGCCGGAACTGGATCGCGCCGCCTCGCAGGTTCCTTGCATCGTTGAGCGCAGGACAATGTCCGTGCACTGCAGCTTCGACTTTGTCGTTGGCGACGAAGAAATTGCCGATACGCCATTCGCCAGCAGGTGCGTTTACATCCTGCATCCTTTCAACTGAAGGGTCCGCAGTCGCATATGGAACCCAGCCTAGCCCGCTACATCTGGACGCACACCAAGAAGCAGCAGCTCTGGATATTGATGATCGTCGTGCTTTCGATGGTCCCGTATTTCATGTCCTTCGACCTACCGAAGCTGATCGTCAACGGCCCGATCCAAGGTAGGGGCTTCGAGCAACCGGGCGCGACCCAGCCATTCATGAGGCTACACTATAACCTGCCGTTCATTGGAGAGGTCCAGTTCTTCTCCGGTTTTCAGCTCGACCGCAAGGAGACCCTGTTTGCCCTGAGCCTTGTGTTCCTCTTGCTAGTCGTCATCAACGGCCTGTTCAAATTCTACATCAACACCTACAAGGGCCGCCTCGGCGAACGCATGCTGCGACGTATCCGCTTCGATCTGGTGGACCGTGTGCTGCGTTTTCCGCCGGTCTACTTCAAGCGGGTGAAATCCGCCGAAGTGGCGACCATGGTGAAGGACGAGGTAGAGCCGCTGGGCGGCTTCATCGGCGACGCCTTCCTGCAGCCGGTACTGCTCGGCGGCCAGGCGCTGACGGCCATGCTGTTCATCATGATCCAGAACGTCTGGCTCGGAATGATAGCAGTCGTGATCGTGGTGATCCAGATCGTACTCATCCCGCGAATGCGGCGGCGGCTGATCGTGCTCGGGCGCCAACGGCAGTTGACGGCGCGCGCGCTTTCGGGCCGGGTTGGCGAAATCGTCGACGGCATCGGCGCGGTTCACGTCCACGATACATCAAACTACGAGCGCGCCGACATAGCTGCCCGGCTCGGGCTCATCTTCAAGATCCGCTTCGATCTTTACCAATGGAAATTCATGGTGAAGTTCCTCAACAATTTTCTCGCGCAGCTCACGCCCTTTCTGTTCTATATGATCGGCGGGTATCTGGTCATCCAGGGGAGGCTGGACGTCGGCCAGCTCGTGGCCGTGATCGGCGCCTACAAGGACCTGCCCGGACCGATGAAGGAACTGATCGACTGGGATCAGGATCGGCAGGATGTCCAGGTCAAATATCAACAGGTCGTTGAACAGTTCACCGTCGAGGGTCTCATCGCGCCGAAAATCGGGGCATTGACGATCGACGATCCTGATCCGATGACCAATCCCCTGTCGGCGATCAATCTGTCTATAGCAGACGATGGCGGTGCAATGCTCCTCAACCGTATCTCCCTCCAGGTCAAGCCGGGTGAGACGGTGGCGCTGGTCAGTACCGCAACAGGTGGAGCGGAGGCGCTTGCAGAAGCCTTCGCGCGGCTGAACTGGCCGGACAGCGGAAGGGTCGCTTCGGGCACCGACGACCTGCTTGAACTTCCCGAGGCAGTGACCGGCCGGCGCATGTCCTATGCCTCGTCGGATGTTTTCCTGTTCCAGGCAAGCCTCCGCGACAACCTGCTCTACGGGTTGAAGCATGCGCCGCTGACATCGGTGCCTTATGACGGTGCCGCGGCAGACCAGCACCGCTGGAATATCCACGAGGCGCGCCGGTCGGGCAATCCGGATCTCGATATCCACAGCGACTGGATCAACTATGCTTCCGCTGGCGCTACCGGCCCGCACGACCTCTTTGAAGCCGTGCGCCGGGTGCTCGACGCGGTTGTTCTGTCGCGCGACATTCTGGATCTCGGCTTGCGCTCTTCGGCCGACCTCACGCGTCACACGGAGCTTGCCAGGCGGATCGTTGAACTGCGTGCGGCGCTGCGAACCCGGCTGGAACAAGAGGGGCTGAGCGGACTGGTGGTTCCTTTCGAACCGGGCGCCTACAACAAGGAAGCAACGATCGGCCAAAACCTGCTCTTCGGCGCTGCCGCCGGCCCCGAACTGGCCGACAGGGCCCTGGCGGCCAATCCCTATTTTGCTTCTGTGCTGAGGCAAGCCGGCCTCGACCGCACGCTCTACGAAATGGGCTTGGAGATCGCCAAACAGGCGATCGAGCTGTTTGCCGACCTGCCGCCCGATCACCAGTTCTTCCAGCAGCTCGCCTTCATGAGCGCCGAGGAGATACCCGCCTACGAAACCTTGCTACAACGGCTCAAGAACCGTCCTCACGAGGCGGTTTCAGAGAACGATCGCGCCATGATCGTCACCTTGAGCTTTGCCTACATCGAGCCCCGGCATCGCTTCGGCCTGCTGAGCGACGAGCTGATGAGCAAGATCGTCGCTGCACGCAGCCGGTTCTATGAAAACCTGCCGCCCGAACTGCAAAATGCGGTCGAACGGTATGACCCTGCCAAATACATTGCCGCGGCCACCGTCATGGATAACGTCCTGTTCGGGCGTGTGGGCAACAACCATCCCGACGCACCGGACCGCATACGCTCCATCGTCTATGACATTCTTGACGAACTGGGGCTTTATGCCGAACTTCTGGATGTCGGCCTGGACTTCAACGTCGGCTCCGGCGGCAGGCGGCTGACCGGTGGACAGCGACAGAAGCTCGATGTTGCCCGGGCCCTGCTCAAGCGTCCCGATTTTCTCATTCTCAACCGGCCACTTTCGGCGCTCGACCAGCGCATGCAGGATAAGGTGCTGCGAAACGTGCTCGAGGAAGCCAGGCGCGACGGCCATTCGCCGGCAATTGTATGGGTCGTGACGAATCCAGCAATGGCGATGATGTTCGATCGCGTTATCGTCTTCGACTCGGGTCAATTGGCGGAAGACGGAACACACGAGACACTTTTGGCAGGGAACGGTATCTTCAAGGAACTGTTGTCATAGAGCAACGGACATTCAGATGGGATCATTCTGCCGGTGCACGACATCGGGCTCGCCACCTTTCGCGTGGTTTGTCTCGCCGTCTCGAAAAGAGAATTGATTCCATCTGGGCGTCCGTTGCTCTAGTCTGGCAAACGCGAATTTTGGAAGGTTTGCGACAATGCTGCTCAAGGATGAAGTTGGAATGCTGCAACGCGTTCCCTTGTTCTCTGCCATCGAGCCGACAAAGCTCAAGCTGCTTGCGTTCACATCCGATCGTGTGAGCTACAGCGCCGGCCAGATCCTTTTCCGGCAGGGCGACGAGGGAGACGCCGCCTATGTCATCCTTTCAGGCAGGGCGGATATTCTTGTCGATTCCGACAGCGGACCGATAAAAGTTGCCGAACTGGAGCCAAATTCGATCGTTGGCGAGATCGCCATATTGTGCAACAGCTCCCGCACTGCCACCGTCAGAGCGGCAAGTCCGCTGGAAGTCCTGAGAATCCGCAAGGATCATTTCCTGAGGCTTATGAGGGAGTTCCCGGAAATGACCATCGAGATATTGCGGGTTCTTGCCGATCGCCTAAGCCATACAACCGCGGATCTGATCGACGCACGAAGCGCCAAATAACGAAGGACGTGCGCTCGATCCTCGCCGTCGTGACGGCACTGTCCTCTCGCTGAGAAGATCACCCGGAGAAAGCCTGTCTCGCCTAGCAGCAGTTGTTTGGATATGATGGGCGAAGGGGTAGCATGGACGACAACGTTTTCCTGGTCAGGTTTTGGGGTGTCCGCGGCAGCATTTCGGTATCAGGGCCAGAATTCTCTCGCTATGGCGGCAACTCAATCTGCGTCGAGATGCGATGCGGTAAGCATACGCTTCTGTTCGACGCAGGCTCTGGCCTACGGCCTGCCGGCGCGGCGCTTCAGGCGTTGGGCGTGACCGATTTCGACCTGCTTTTCACCCATTGCCATTACGATCACATCATCGGGCTGCCGTCTTTTGCGCCGATCTATGACCGGGGCGCCAAGGTTACGCTTTGGTCCGGGCATCTTGCAGGACACATGACGACCCGGCAGATGGTCGATGAGTTCATGCGGCCGCCGTGGTTTCCGGTGAAACTGGAGATCAGCAAGGCAAGCCTCGACTATCGCGATTTCGTATCCGGAGACGTGCTTCGCCCGCGCGAAGGGGTGGTGGTCCGAACCGGCAGTCTTATCCATCCGGGCGGCTGCATAGGCTACCGGGTCGAATGGGGCGGCCGCGTCGTGGCGGTGATCACAGACACTGAGCACGAGCCGGACAAACTCGATCAGACGGTGCTCGGCCTGATCGAAGATGCCGACCTCGTCATTTACGATTGCACCTACACCGAGGAGGAAATGGAACGCCGCCGCGGTTACGGGCACTCGACATGGCAACAGGGCGTCAAGCTCTGTGAGGCGGCCGGTGCGCGGGGGCTTGCGCTGTTTCACCACGATCCGACACGCACCGACAAGGAACTGGACAAGATCGAGAAACTGGCCAAGGACAGGTTTACCGGCGCTTTTGCCGCGCGGGATGGCCAGACGCTCAAACTTCCAGTCTCATTGCGCAAAAAGCGCTGAGCTATTTTCCTCTAGAGCGCTTCACCGTTTCACAGAAACGGCGAAGCGCTCTATCTCTTTGTTTTGACGCAATTCCAGACGGAAAATCGTTCACACTTTTCCTGGAATTGCTCTACCGGCGCTGCGCCCGATCAATGTCCTGATCGGAAGCCATGCGCAGGCTTCAGTCCGTGCGGTGACGGCGAACAGCCGTTCGAGGAAAAGCCAGGCCGATTCATCGTGTACGAGATGGTGGGTGAGCAGACCGACCGGTTCGCCGCCATCGAATGCATGCTGCAATTGCGCGATGATAGCCTGAACCAATAGGCCGTGATCGCGGCAGCCGCGCGTGCCATGCCAATCCATGATGTCGACATTGCTGTTGATGACCGCCAGTGAAGCACGCCTCGGCGGCCCATAGACCGACAATGCCGCAAATCCTATCGATCCAAGGTCGGATACCAGGCCGGCGTCGATCCTGTTCCAGGGTGGCACCAGCATCGGAACGGTACGTGCGCCGTGCAGGCCGGTTACGTGCGACAGCCCGCGAGCCAGATCATTGAGCACCGCCTCGCGTGGCCGATGCGCGCCGAGCTCCTGCTTTTTCTGGTCCTCGGGCGCATGATTTCGGTGCGCCCAGCCATGGATGGCGACCGTGGCATGCGGCGCCTCGTCAAGCCGGACGACAAGCTTCTCATCAGTCAGGGCCGGAATGACGGCCAGAGTCACCGGAACCGCGAATTCACCGGTGAGGTCGAGCAGCCGATCAAGCGCAGGCGTCGGATCCACGGCGTCATCGTCGCGCAGCCAAAACTCTGCCTTGCGATCTGCCCGTTGCCGGCACGCCAGTTCTTCCACCAAGGGCTGCCAGATCTGATCGGATGTCATGAAACCGGGATCTTCGCAAGGAGTTCGGCCAGCCGCGCCACTGCAGCACCGAGGGAACGTTCTTCGAGGATGAAACGTCTGGCTTCCGCGCCCATGATGGTTCTTTCGTCGTTACGGGCCAGAAGCCTTTCAATGGCAGAAGCGAACGCCGCCACATCGCCCGGCGGGGTGAGAAACCCGGTCTGGCCATCCCGCACGACCTCCGGCACGCCGGCGATGTCCTGAGCCACCACCGGAAGGCCGGCGGCCTGTGCTTCAAGATAGGCAACGCCATAGGCCTCGCCGCAACCCGGCCAGACGTAAATTCCCCCACTGTAGAGGACATCCGGCACGGCGGCTGGCTCAATCGCGCCAAGCCATTCGATACGGTCGGCGGGCAAGCCGGCGAATTGCGCTTTGACCTCGTCACGGGCAGGCCCATCCCCGACGACCGACATGGTCCAGGGCAGATGGCCGATCGGACCGAGCGCTTGCGCCAGCATGCGATAGCTTTCGACTTTGTCGCCCGGGCGCATCATGGCGACGGTAACGAGGCGCGTCGGACAACTCCGTGCCGGCGTTTCCCGGAATACCGATGTGTCGATGAAGGGCGAAAGCATGCCGAAAGCGGCGTCGGGAATCGCATCTGCCAGTCCCTGACGATCCCTTTGCGTGAAGCAGATGTTCAGCGCTGCCTGTTCGACGGCTCGCGCCACCAACGCTTGCGTATCGGCCCACAAACCGGTGTTGCGCCGCCTCGAATAGGAGGCTTCCGCTGTCACATAGGGGACACCAAAGGCCAACGCCAGCTCGGGCCCGATCAGGTCGGGCGCCTTGTAATAGGGATGATAGGTGAACCACAGACCGGGCTTGCCGTCACGATCCCAAAGCCTTGCCAGCCGCGCGGCTTCCTCCCGGGCCTCGATCTTGAGCGCGTCGAAACTTTTCGAATCCGGTTCGCGTAGATAGAAGCGTAATTCGGATGCTAGTTCGACGCTATGCCCTCCATGCTCCAGCGCCTTGACCAGCATCCGTGCCATCTGGCGGTCGCCGGAGGCAACGGGATGATTGGGCGACTTCAGCGGCGCGTAGAAGGCAATTCGCATCGCCGGACCCTATCATCGGAAAGCCTGCGCAAGTCAATTTCGAAGCATGATCGACTTCACCTTCAAGCAGTGGAATGTGCTATCTGATGCTCATGGAAACAGCTGCCGCGTCCGATCCGTTTGTCGCTTCCCTGCCGGTCTTCGCTAAGTTCGAAAGCGTTGCCGATATCGATAACTATCGGCCTCTCCCCGATGGCTGGGCGCTGGCCACTGCCGACATCGTCGGCTCGACCAAGGCGATCGGGGCTGGGCGCTATAAAACCGTCAATATGGCCGGTGCCAGCGTCATTTCGGCGCTGCTCAATGCGCTGGGTCGGCAAGATCTTCCCTTTGTCTTCGGCGGCGACGGCGCGCTCGTGGCATTTCCCGGCTCGGCGCTGGAGATCACCCGCAACGCGCTGGCGGCTGTCCAGAGATGGGTGGCGGACGAACTCGACCTGACCTTGCGTGCCGCAATCGTGCCGATAAAGGATATCAGAGCGCAAGGCCTCGACGTTCGCGTGGCGAGGTTCCAGGCCTCCGAAGCGGTCTTCTATGCCATGTTCGCCGGCGGTGGCGGCAGTTGGGCGGAAGCCGAGATGAAAGCGGGGCGCTACCGCATCGATCCTGCGCCGGCCGGCGCGCGGCCGGATCTGACCGGCCTCTCGTGCCGCTGGAACCCGATCGAAGCCCGGCATGGCGAAATCGTCTCGATCATAGCCATACCGGGGGCGTCGCGCGACGTGCCCGATTTTCAGTTTCTGGTTTCCGACATCATCGCCCTTGCCGGCAGGCAGGAACGCGATGGCCACCCGGTGCCGGTGAACGGACCGGACTACAGTTTGCTGCCCGCCGGCCTCGATATCGAGGCGCGCGCCACGGCGCGGGCAGGACGGCGATGGCTGTCGAAGCTGTGGATAGTGTTCCTGATGACGCTTACGGCTGTTACCGATAGATATGGCTGGACGATCGGCAGATTCGATCCGAAGATCTACAAACGCGACGTGGCCAGCAATTCGGATTTCCGGAAGTTCGACGACGGCTTGAAGATGACCATCGACGTTGACGCGGATGTGTTGCAACGGATCGAGAACCGGCTGAAAAAGGCGGAAGAGGCGGGCATCTGCAACTATGGCCTGCACCGCCAGAAATCGGCCTTGATGACATGCCTCGTCGCCTCGCCGCTGCAGCGCGATCACGTTCATTTCATCGATGGCGCCGCCGGCGGCTATGCGATGGCTGCAGCAAGCCTGAAGGCGAAGGTGCCGGTCTGACAGCTTGCGGACATCGATTTTCCGCAATATGCCTCGGGGTTCTTGGGACCAAGTGAGCCTCGCCATGGAAGCGGACGGTCTGTCCGAATTAAGGGAAAGCAGATTTTTGGACGCCTCACGATCGACATATGACCGTCTTCTGAACCGGATTTCGACGCGCGCCGCGCAAGTCGGCGTGATCGGATTGGGGTATGTCGGGCTGCCGCTGGCGGTTGCGATCGCACGCGCCGGCTTCCCGGTTTCCGGCTTCGACGTCGAAGCCCAGAAGGTCGAGAGCCTGAACAACGGCCAATCCTATATCGAGGCGGTGACCTCGACAGCCCTTGCCGGCCAGGTGGCGAGCGGACGGTTCCGCGCCACTGCGGATTTTGCTGAACTGGCCGTCTGCGATGTCATCATCATCTGCGTTCCGACACCGCTGACGAAAAACCGTGAGCCGGACCTCTCCTTTGTCAGGAACACGGCAGGCACCATCGCGAAGCATCTGCGTCTCGGCCAGCTGATCGTGCTGGAATCGACCACCTATCCCGGCACCACCGACGACGTGATCAAGCCCATACTGGAAGAAACCGGCTTGCGGTCGAAGATAGATTTCTTCCTCGGCTTCTCGCCCGAACGCGAGGATCCCGGCAACCGAAGCTTTGAAGTCGCGACGATCCCCAAGATCGTGGCAGGCGACGGCATTGAAGCGGCGACACTCGTTCAGGCTTTCTACCAGGGCGTGGTCAAGACCGTTGTTCCGGTTTCCACCACGGCGACCGCCGAGGCGGTCAAGCTGACGGAAAACATCTTCCGCTCGGTCAACATAGCCCTGGTCAACGAGTTGAAGGTCGTGCTCGGTGCGATGGGCATAGACATCTGGGAGGTGATCGAGGCGGCAAAGAGCAAGCCCTTCGGCTACATGCCTTTCTATCCCGGCCCCGGACTTGGCGGCCACTGCGTTCCGATCGATCCCTTCTACCTGACGTGGAAGGCGCGCGAATATGAACTGCCGACCCGCTTCATCGAGCTGGCGGCAGAGATCAACACGGCGATGCCGCGTCATGTGGTCGATGAACTGGCGAAGGCGCTGGACCGGCGCTGCGGCAAGGCGCTCAGCCGCTCGCGCATTCTCATCATCGGGCTCGCCTATAAGAAGAATGTGCCCGACATCCGCGAAAGCCCCTCATTGCGGCTCATTGAACTCATCGAGGAATGGGGCGGCAAGGCGGAATTCCACGATCCGCATGTTACGGAGATCCCGACCACACGGGAGCATATGGCGATCAAGGGGCGTCGCTCGGTCGAATTGACCGAGGCGGCCTTGAAGGATTTCGATGCTGTCGTCGTTGCAACCGACCACGACGCGATTGACTATCAGGCGATCGCGGATCACGCTCTTCTGATCGTCGACACACGCAATGTTTTTGGCCGCCTCGGGCTAACCCGAGAGACGGTGGTGAAGGCCTGACGGCGTCCGAGCCGGCGAATTTGTGGCGGATCAAGGAGATTTCGAGATAGCATGAGCACAGCGCAAGCAGAAATTTCTGCCATTCTCATGGATAAGGTTGCTGATTGGCTGACCCAATCGGCGCTGGCGGGCGACGACCTGGAAACATTGGTAAAGGGCTTTTGTGAACGGCTGGCTGCTGCCGGCCTGCCGTTGAGGCGGGTGCATTTGAGCTTTTCGATGCTTCATCCGCTTTATGACGCGCTTGGCTTCACCTGGCTCCGCGGCCAGGGCTTGGAAGTAGAAGGCTTCCGTCATGACGACGGCGTTCCTTCCGACAGATTCCTGACCAGCCCATACTACCATCTGCTCAGCCACAAACTCGACCATCTGCGGCGCCGGCTCGACCCGTCGGTGCCGTCTGAATTTCCTGTTTTCGATGACCTCAAGCTTATGGGCGTCACCGATTACATGGCTTTCGTCCATCCCTTCAGCGGCAACACCAGTCAGGGCATGATCGGGTCTTGGTCCACCGACAGTGCTGCAGGCTTCAGTGACAACATGATTTCGGCGCTGCTGCGGATCCAGAACCATCTCGCTATCGCAACCAAGATGGCGGTGCTCACCAAGCTCGCCGACAACATGATGACCACTTATCTCGGCGGCGACGCCGGCAGGCGGGTGCTGGACGGCCAGATCAAGCGCGGCGAGGGCGACACAATCCGGGCTGCACTGGTCATGGCCGATATGCGCGGGTCGACAAGGCTTGCCGAAACCTCCGGCCGCGAAATCTATATCGATACGCTGAACCAGTTTTTCGATGCCATTGCTGCACCTTTCAATCGCAGAGGCGGGCAGATCATGAGTTTCCTGGGGGATGGCTTCATTGCTGTCTACCCTTGCGAAAGGCACCGTGCGCAGTCCGAGATCGCCTGCCGGGCTGCCCTTGCGGCAGCGCACAAGGCCACCGCGCGCATGATGGATCTCAATCTGCGCAGAAAGGAGCAGCGGTTGGGCGACATTAAATTCGGCATCGGCCTGCATGTCGGCAATGTGATGTTCGGCAATGTCGGGCTTTCCGACCGGCTCACATTCTCTGTCTTCGGCTCGGCTGTAAACGAGGTCCAGCGCCTTCAGACCCTGACCAAGAAATATTCGCACAGCGTTCTCGCCAGCGAAGATTTCGCCGGCTATTGCAGCGCCAACAACTGGCTGACGCTCGGCAAGGAGGAACTGGCGGGCATCAAGCAGAAGCTGACGGTGCTTTCACCCGATTTGTCGGGTGCTCTTGCACTCGATGAAGACGGTGCGCTGGAGCCGATTTACGACCGAATATCGGACGCCGAGCAGGTCATGCTGCTTCATCGCGATGCCGCGCGGCTGTCGGCGGGCGACCCGAGGAAGCTCCAGTAACCGTCACGATCTGATCCGAACGCCTTTGGTATGCAGTCCGGTCGCCGGTTCCGCCGGGGAACTGGCGACCGTTTCGAATCCAAGTTGCTCTAGGCTGGCAATGCGCTAGTCTCGCTTTTCTGGGCCTGCCGACCGGCAGGCCGCCAGAGTGGGGCTGGTGTGAGAATGAATTCGAGCGTTGATCTGCTGCGGATCGAGGATGTTGGCATCTCTTTTGCCATTATAGGGGGACCGTTGCATGCCGTCAGGCGTGCAAATCTTCGCGTCCTGCCCGGCAAGGTTACCGCGCTTGTGGGCGAGTCCGGTTCCGGAAAATCGGTTCTCAGCCAGGCAGTTATGGGCATTTTGCCGAACACAGCCCATGTCCGCGGCCGTATCCTGTTTTCCGATCCTGAAAAGCCCGGCACGACGCAGGATATCCTGCAAATGCCGCGTGACGGACCCGAAATCCGGGCGTTGAGAGGCAGCCGCATCGGCAAGATCTTTCAGGAGCCGATGACATCGCTGTCGCCGTTGCACACGATTGGCAATCAGGTCAGCGAATCCCTGCAGATTCATACGCCCATGGCTCGGGTGGAGCGCAAGGCGCTGACCAAGGAAATGCTCGGCCTTGTCGGCTTTCCCAACCCCAAGCGCGCCTATGACATGTATCCCTTTGAACTTTCGGGAGGATTGCGTCAACGCGCAATGATCGCCATGGCGCTTATCTGCCGGCCCGCCCTGTTGATCGCCGACGAGCCGACGACGGCGTTGGACGTCACCATCCAGGCGCAAATCCTGCAATTGCTGCGCGAGCTTCAGACGAAGCTGAACATGGCGATGCTGCTGATCACGCACGACCTTGGCGTGGTCGCCAATGTCGCCGACGAGGTGGTGGTCATGTACCATGGCGAGATCATGGAAGCGGGACCTGTGGAGGCGATATTCCGCCGGCCAGGCCACCCTTACCTGAAGGGCCTGATGGCAGCCGTTCCGCATTTCGACCTAAAGCCTGGCGAAAGGCTACAGGCGCTCCGCGAGGTGCCGGTGAATGTCGAGAACCTGCTCGGCAAGCAGACGGCGCCGGCATCGAAGGGGCCGGACGACCTCCTGCTGTCGGTCAAGGATCTGACAAAGACCTTCACGATCCGCAAGTCCGGATGGTTCGGCGGAGATCATCAAACCTCTGTTCGCGCCGTGGACGGCGTGAGCTTTGATATCAGGCGGGGTGAGTGCCTGGGTCTTGTCGGCGAAAGCGGCTCCGGCAAAACTACCGTCAGCAAGATCCTCATGCGGGCTGTCACCCCTAGCGGCGGCTCTGTGATCTTTAACGGCCGCGATGGTCCGATCGACGTCTTGGAAGCCGAGGGAGACGCGCTGCGCCTGTTGCGCGCGAAAATCCAGATGGTCTTTCAGGACCCGGTTTCGTCGCTTTCACCTCGCATGACGGTGGAGAACATCTTGAGCGAGCCGCTGGAAATCCATCAACGTGGCAATGCCGCGTCCCGACTCGCCACGGTCAAGAGCCTGATGCAGGCAATCGGGCTCGATCCGCGCTTCATAAAGCGTTATCCGCACAGTTTCTCCGGCGGGCAGCGTCAGCGTATCGGCATCGCGCGCGCGTTGGCGCTGGGACCTGAACTCCTGATCTGCGACGAGCCGGTTTCGGCACTCGATGTCTCTGTCCAGGCGCAGATTCTGAACCTTCTGAAGGACCTGCAGAAGGAACTGGGCCTGACCTACCTGTTCATATCCCACAACCTGGCGGTGGTGGACTACATGGCAGACCGCATCGCGGTGATGTGCGGCGGGCGTATCGTCGAGCTCGCGCCGCGCGAAATTCTGCTTAGGAAACCTATCCACCCCTACACGCGCTCACTGGTCGCCGCAGTACCTTTCCCCGATCTCGACAGGCCGATGGATTTCAAGACGCTGAAGCTCAGCGGCGCTTCCGACACCAGCGCATGGGGACCGCAATTCCGCGACGAGGGCGACGAGGATATGCTGTTGCCGCTCGATCTTGGCGGCGGCCACCTCGTGCTGGCCCGACGTTCGGCCGATGTCAGCGAGCTACGCCATTGATCAGCCGGCGCACCGTCCTTGGGCTCATGGCTTCGGCATTTCTGCCGGGCACGTTGCGCGCCGGCGATCTGGAGCCGGAATTTCTTCAGCCGCAGCTGAAGGCCAGGGCGCTGCCGGCACTCGCCGAACGCCTGCCCAAGCGCCCGCGCGCATTGAATCTCGCTGCGATGGGTCGGCAGCCCGGCCAGTATGGCGGCACGCTGCGCACGATCATCGGCAGCCAGAAAGATATCCGGATGATGACGATCTACGGGTACGCTCGCCTGGTCGGCTATGACGAAAAGCTTAACTTGCAAGCCGACATTCTCGAAAGTTTCGATGTAGCGGATGATCGTGTCTTCACTTTCAAGATACGGGAAGGACATAAATGGTCTGACGGTAGCCTGCTGACGCCGGAGGATTTTCGCTATTGCTGGGAAGATGTCTGGCTGAACGATGAGCTTTCGCAAGGCGGGCTCGCCCCGGCCCTGCTGGCGGACGGCAAGCCGCCACGCTTCGAGATCGTCGATCCGTCGACGGTCCGCTATAGTTGGGATGCGCCCAATCCCGACTTCCTGCCCAAGCTCGCCGCTGCTTCGCCGATATCGCTTGTTCTGCCAGCCGCCTATCTCAAGCAGTTCCACAAGAAATACCAGGATCCATTCCGGCTCGCCGGCCTAATGAAGGAGAACCGGGCCCAGAAATGGACGCTCCTGCATATCCGCATGTCGCGGCAGTATCGCCCGGAGAACCCGGAACTGCCGACGCTCGATCCCTGGCAGAACCGGACCAAGCCGCCGGCCGAGCAATTCGTCTTCGAGCGCAACCCGTTCTTTCATCGAATAGACGAGAATGGCCGGCAACTGCCCTATGTTGACCGGATCGTCATGAATGTCAGCTCGTCGGCGATCATCTCCGCCAAGACCGGTGCGGGCGAGAGCGACCTGCAATGCATGGGAATTGACTTCAGCGATTATTCCTTCCTGAAAGACGCGGAGAAGCGCTACCCGGTGAAGATGCATCTCTGGAAACGCACACAGGGTTCGCGGCTGGCGCTGCTGCCCAATCTGAATTGTGCCGACCAGGTGTGGCGTGGCCTTTTTCGTGACGTGCGCGTGCGCCGCGCACTTTCGCTCGCTGTGGACAGGCGCGAGATCAATTTGGCTGTGTTCTACGGATTGGCGCAGGAAAGTGCCGATACGGTCCTGCCGGAAAGCCCGCTCTACCGGCCGGAATTCGCGAAAGCCTGGGTCGCCCATGATCCCGACCAGGCCAATGCCCTGCTCGACGAGGTCGGGCTTCAGGCGCGTGACGATGACGGCCTGCGGATACTTCCCGACGGACGCCCGGCGCAGCTCGTAGTGGAAACGGCCGGCGAAAGCACGCTGGAAACCGACGCGCTCGAGCTCATCACCGATCACTGGCGCAAGATCGGCATCGCGCTGTTCATCCGGACTTCGCAGCGCGACATCTTCCGCAGCCGCGCGCTTGGTGGCCAGATCGTGATGTCGATGTGGTCGGGCATCGACAATGGCGTGCCGACCGCCGACATGAACCCGTACCAACTGGCCCCCACCGTCGACGACCAGCTGCAATGGCCGCTCTGGGGTGCTCACTACTTGTCTCATGGCAAGGTCGGTGAAGCGCCCGATCTTCCGCCTGTGGTCGAGTTGATGGCTTTACTCAAGCGCTGGAACGCATCGACCGAAGCCACGGAGCGCGCCGAAATCTGGAATTCAATGCTGTCGATCTATACCGATCAGGTGTTTTCGATCGGCACGGTGAACGGAACGCATCAGCCGATTCTGGCGTCCTCGCGGCTGCGCAATCTGCCTGACAAGGCGCTCTACGGCTACGACCCGACCGCCTATTTCGGTGTCTACATGCCGGATACATTCTGGCTTGGAGAGTCCTGAGCGTGCTTCGATATTTTGTCTGGCGCATCGCCGTGATGGTTCCAACGCTGCTGGTCATATCGGCACTGGTGTTCACGATCATCGAACTTCCACCAGGCGACTATTTCGACAGCTATGTTGCCGAGCTTCGGGCTCAGGGCGAAGCGGTGGATTCCGATCGCATCGAGATGATGCGCAAGGAATATGGTTTCGACCAGCCACCGGTCATTCGCTACTTCTACTGGGTCGGCGGGATGCTGCACGGCGATTTCGGCTATTCCTTCGAATATGAGCTGCCGGTTCGCGACGTCGTCGGGGACCGAATGTGGCTGACCGTGCTGGTTTCCTTCGTCACGATCATCTTTACCTGGCTCATAGCCTTTCCGATCGGCATGTACTCCGCCACGCATCAATACAGCTGGGGCGACTACGGCCTGACTTTGTTCGGCCTTCTCGGCCTTGCCATTCCGAATTTCATGCTGGCGCTGATCCTGATGTATTTCGCCAACATCTGGTTCGGCACGTCCATCGGCCATCTCATGGACCAGCAATATCTCGGCGAGCCGATGAGCTGGGCCAAGGCGAAGTCGATCCTCGCCCATCTCTGGATCCCGGTCTTGATCATCGGCACCGGGGGCACGGCAAGTATGATCCGGCGGCTGCGCGCCAATCTGCTCGATGAGCTACATAAGCAATATGTCGTGACCGCGCGCGCCAAAGGCCTTCATCCCTTCAGGGCGCTGGTCAAATATCCGCTGCGCATGGCGCTCAATTTCTTCATTTCAGACATCGGCTCTATCCTGCCGGCCATCATCTCCGGCGCCGAAATCACGGCGATCGTGCTGTCTTTGGAAACGACCGGGCCGATGCTGATCAAGGCGCTCCAAAGCCAGGACATGTATCTGGCAGGGTCGTTCCTGATGTTCCTCGCCTTCCTGACGGTCATCGGCGTCCTGATTTCCGACCTGGCGCTGGCGCTACTTGATCCGCGAATTCGTTTGCAAGGCGGCAGCACCAAATGAACACGCAATCGCCGCTGCCCGCTCCGGGTGCCCCACTGCAACACTACGTTTCCATCGCGCCCTTTGACCTGCAGTCGGTCGAGGTGATGACGCCGGAGCAGTCGAAGGTCTTTCAGGCGTCGCAGTTGCGGCTGATGTGGTGGAAATTCCGGAAGCACCGGCTTGCCGTCATATCCGGCATATTCCTGGCGGCGCTTTATTTCGGGATACTGATCTGCGAGTTCCTGGCGCCCTACAATCTGCACACGCGCAACATGGACTACATCTATTCACCGCCGCAGCGGGTGCACCTGTTCCACAACGGCCAGCTCGTCGGGCCGTTCGTCTATGGCCGTCAGATGACGCTGGATATGGACACGCTCAAGCGGAACTACATCGAGAAACAGGATGATGTTCAGCGGATCCGTTTCTTCTGCAAGGGCGACAGTTACCGGTTCTGGGGCCTGATCGAAGGTGACAGGCATTTTGTCTGTCCTGCCGAAAACGGCCAGCTCTTTCTGGCGGGCACTGACAGGCTGGGGCGCGATGTGCTCTCGCGCATCATCTATGGTGCACGCATTTCACTGACAATCGGCCTCGTCGGCATCAGTTTCAGCTTCCTGCTCGGCATTGTCATCGGCGGACTGGCCGGCTATCACGGCGGTATCTTCGACCTGATCGTTCAACGGATAATCGAAGTTCTGCAATCGATCCCCAGCATTCCGCTATGGCTGGCACTGGCGGCGATCATGCCGATAACCTGGAGTCCGATCCTGATCTATTTCGGCATCACCGTCATCCTCGGGCTGCTCGACTGGACCGGACTGGCGCGGGCCGTGCGTTCAAAGCTTCTAGCCTTGCGCGAGGAGGATTACGTTCTGGCCGCGCAATTGATGGGCGCCAGAAGCAGCCGCATCATCGGGCGGCATCTCATTCCCGGCTTCATGTCGCATCTGATCGCGACGGCGACGATCTCCATACCCGGCATGATCCTGGGCGAGACGGCGCTGAGCTTCCTCGGGCTCGGCCTGAGGGCGCCGATAACCAGCTGGGGCATCCTGCTCACCGAGGCGCGCAGCGTCAGCGTCATCGCGTTCTATCCATGGCTGCTTTTGCCGATGCTCCCCGTCATTCTCGTCATCTTGGCGTTCAACTTCCTCGGCGACGGCTTGCGGGACGCCGCAGACCCCTACAAGTGAGATCGCTATTCCGCCGCGCGCCGTGCCGCCGACTCGACCCGGTATGGTCCTTGCCAGCGGCCTGTTCGCTTGTTGCAATGTTCATCGTTCGCCTCGGCAAGACTCGATCTGGGTTTAACACGTCGGCGTCGGGTTTCAGCCGCGAAACGCTCTGGTCGGGGGCAGTTGATTTCGTGGACTGGTTCAGGACATACAATCGCACATGAGTCGCCTCGACAGTTTCATCCGGAGGATGACCGCACAGCGCGACATACTCGATCATGTCTGCGCCGAGGTGGCGAAAATGGAGGGGCCCGTGCTCGAGCTCGGCCTCGGCAATGGCCGGACGTTCCACCATCTGCGCGAGCGCCTGCCCGGACGCCGGATCGTAGCGTTCGACCGCGCACTTGCCGCACACGCCAGCTCAATTCCCGAAGCGGAAAATCTCGTGCTCGGCGAAATACGCGAGACCGCGAGCAGGTTCATTGGCATCGACGCCGCTCTTGTTCATGCCGACATCGGCACTGGCTATGAAGATCGCGATGCAGTGACCCTTACCTGGCTTCCCGATCTGACCGCGCGCCTGCTTCGCGTCGGCGGCATCGCGGTCAGCGGCATGCCGTTAGATCATCCGCAGTTGCAACGCCTCCCGCCGCCGCCTTCGGTGCCCGCCGATCGTTATTTTATCTGTAGGCGCGTGTGAGGGGCCGAGACGATCCAAATCTTCAGGGGCCAAGCCTTCAGGGGATCGTATATACTGCTATCTCCCGCTCAATGCCGCGCAGCGAGACCTCGTGGGGCACGGGCGTCAGCGCCTTCCTGTGCAACAGATCGGCGGTGAGATTGTCGTCGACCACCGCCCGAGTGGCGAAGATCGCCTGTGCGTTGGCAAGGTTCTGGACCCGCGAAGCAATGTTGACCGTCTGGCCGAAATAGTCCTGTCGGTCGTTCATAGACACAGCAATGCAGGGGCCGGCGTGGACTCCGATCTTGAGCAGCAGATCCTCGCGCCCGCTCTTGTCGTTGAGCGTACGCATGGCATCGCGCATCCTGAGGGCGGCAGCAATCGCACGATCAGGCGTCACGAAGGTCGCCATCACCGCATCACCGATCGTCTTCACTACCGCGCCTGCCTCCGCTGCGACGATCTCGTGCAGAACCTGGAAATGCACGCGCACGAGATCGAAGGCTGAAAGGTCGCCCACCCGCTCGTAAAGCTCGGTCGATCCGCGCAGGTCGGTGAACAGGAACGTCAGGCTGGTGATCTTCAGGCGCTGGTTAATGTCGAGTGTATCCGTGCGATAGAGATCGCGGAATGTCTGGTTGGTGAGCAGGCGCTTGGCGGTCAGGAAGGGCCGGCGTTTTCCCAGGAAATCATGCAATGCCTGGCCGGCTATGAAGACCGTCGGCAGCACGCGGGTGTCGGTCCTGTTTTCCAGCGAAATGCGCAACGGGCCGGGTTGCATCTCCAGCGTCTGGTTCTGGACATGGTCGCGGTCGAAGGCCAAAGAGAGGCTCCGGCGCTCCTTTGTTGGTTCGCCCTTCCCGTCGATGAACTGCGCTGAATGGGTGACCGGCTCGAAGACGATGATGAATTCGGACGGAAGCTGTATGGGCAGAACCGCCTTTTCACCGGGCGCAAGCTCGATATCCTCCAGCGAGAACGCTTCCATCTTTTCCGCGAAATCCTCTTCCGGCAGATCGACGCCGGACGCCCAGTAGATCTGGCGGAAATATTCCGCCACCGGCAATTCGTGTGGATTGTGGGCGGCAATCCTGCGCACGCGGGGACTGACGGTGAATGTCACCTCGACCATCTCGTCGAGGGTGGGCGAATAGCCCTCGGAGCACAGCGCGCAGGTGTATTCGTCCTTCTGCAGGGTTTTCAGCGTGGCGTTGGTGTCGAGTACGCCGCCACAGCCGGGGCACAGAACATTCCAGGAAATGTCGAAGATGCCCACCCGCGCCGCATGGAGAAAGGCGCTTATGGCGCGCTCCTCGTCGAGGCCATGCTTGCTGGCGAAGGCTGGCGCATTGATGCGGCAAAGTTCGCGGTCCTCGCCCTCCGCGATGGTTCGCTTGATCGCGTCGATCGCCTGTGGATCGACATCGGCCGATTGTCGCAGAAGCGAGAACAGATCCTGAGCTTCGTTCATCGTGCAGGTTCCGGAAAATGCGCCCCGAGGCGGGTTGACCGGACCGGTCTTTGGTCCGAGTGCTCCATCTTACTTCGAAACAGATCGTACGGCCATTCGAATGGATAAGCCTGGTGACCGTCCAATTTCCATTCGGCGGATTTTCACCGGCCGCAAGCAGCACTATGATGGTCCATGGAGCATTCATCTTTGGGATTTTCTCCCATGCCGACATCCAACAACCCGCCATTTGTTCCCGCGGCCCTGCGCCTTTTCTCTGCGGTGGTCATCATCGTCCTGATCGTAGGCGCCGGCCTGTTTTTCGTGCCTGTTCTGGTCAAACCGGGCTGGCCTTGGGCCGTCACGCCGTTCAATGCGCGCTTCCTCGGTGGCTTCTACACCGCCGAAATGGTCGTGATGGCGGCGCTGCTGGTCTGGAATCGCTGGTCGCCCGGCAGGCTCGTGCTCGTCATGGCCTTCATCTTCACCGTGATCGTGTCGGTGGCTTCGTTCATCAATCTCGGTTATTTCAACTTCGAGCGCAAAGCGCCCTGGCTGTGGTTTTTGGTCTATCTTGCTTCGGTCGCGGTATCCGGGCTGTTCCTGTGGCGGGCCAGGGCCCGTCCTTCTGCAAAAGGCGTGACCTTAAATCCCGCATGGCGCGGCTACATGCCGGCGGAATCCGCGATCCTTGGGCTCTATGGCGTCGGCCTGTTGCTGTTTCCCCTGACATTCAGTGGCATCTGGCCATGGCCGATCGATGCCTTCCACGCTCAGGTCTACAGCGCCGTCTTCCTCGCCGGTGCGGGCGGTATATATCTGGTCTGGAGAAGCGCGCCGCGCGAGGAACTGCTGGTGCTCGGCTTGGCGCAGTTTCTGGTTGGCCTGCTTGCCATCCTCGGCGTCGCCATCACCGACGCTGCGGTGCACCGGATCGACTGGACAGCGACCGGGACATTGTGCTGGCTCGTCCTTTTCGGCTGGATCGGCATCAGCGGCGTCTTCAAACTCTACGCCGCCTCCCGGTATTTTAGCTCGCAATCGGCATCATAGGTTGCAGAGACGGCTGGATTTTCAGGTGACGTCCGGTGCATCGTACCGGGCCGATTGCCTTCGCCGGGAACGCCATGACCAGCACGACCTCGCCACCCTCCGAGAAAATCCAGCCGCAGCTCCGGTCCGTCCGGCCAAGCGATGCGGAGGCGCTTTGCGCTATCTTCAACATGCCGGGCTTCCGCTGGGGCACGCTCAGGATGCCTTTCGAGATGGTGGAGCAGGTGGCGCGGCGTATCGCCAAGTCCGGCCAGGAAACCACCTGGATCGTTGCCGAGCTGGACGGCAAGGTCGTCGGCCATGGCAGCCTGGTCGTGCAGGGTTCGCCGCGCCGTTCGCATATCGGCGAGATCAATATCGGCCTTGACGATGCCTTTGTCGGCAAAGGTATCGGCTCCGCCATACTTGGCGCGCTGCTTGACGTAGCCGACAACTGGCGCGCCCTGAAGCGGGTCGAATTGACCGTCTATGCCGACAACGAACCCGCCCTCCGTCTCTACAAAAGCCACGGCTTTGAGGTCGAAGGCCGGCATGTGAAGGCCGGCTTTACCGACGGGCAGTACCACGACCTCCTGAGCATGGCCCGCCTGCGGTTTTAAGATCCGCTGGTTTGGCCTTAACTGTTTAGCCAACCTAACAATTCGTGCCGAGTCGGCGAACAGGCGGTTGCTTATGGAGAACTCCGTAGGAGACGGTCATTTCGGCTCACACCATCTTGATCGAGTTGACGATCTATGTGTGGGCCGGCCGCATCCAGCAAGTCTGGTCTCCCTTGGCGTTTGCACCGCAAGCGGCTAGACGGGACCAATGACCGCCGTCCTTGACCCAACGCCTACGCCTCCGGTGGAAATTCTGGCTGTGCTGTCGCTGCTCTGCCCGGAGGTCGTGCGCGACATCGAGCAGAACTGGAATGCACCGGTTTCCGATTACGCCCGCCATCTGTGGCGGCCGGTGGCAAGGCCTGCATCGGCCCCGGCGATCGCTGCCCGATCGATCCTGCGCGAAGTCTTGCATCAGCGCCTTGGTGTGATGATGCAGCCTGACGAGATCGGCAAGACCCTCGACGAGTTCGAGTACAGACCGGTGATTCAGTCCGGCCTGCACTGCCTGCTTCTGATGGACCGGATCACCTTCGATGCCCTCCTGCTTGCCTGGCTCGGCGCGGTCGAAAACGGGCTGTCGGCCTTCTTCGGCTTCATGGGAACGACGATGACCATGGAGACAATTGGCCGGGAGGGGCCGGGATGGCTCGATGTCGGCGACGACAAGGTCAACCTGTTTGGCATCGGGCGCCACAAACTGTGCCGCAAAAGCGCCTGCGTGGCCGGTCCCGTTTCCCTCAACAAGCGCGCGCTTGAGGCGGTGGGCGATGAAACGGATGCCAGCCGCTGGCTGGGCACACTGCTTGCCAGCCAGGACAAGGTGTTTGGAACCGCCGCCGATGCGCTGACAGCCCTCAACGAGGATCTGGTCGCCAATTGGGATCGTGCCGGCATGGCCCTGCCGGTTTTCATCGATGATCGGCTCGCCGCGGCTGCCATGGCACGGCATCTAGAACATGACGGCAGCCTTCTTTCCAGGCTGCTCATTGAACCCGCAAGACGCCAGCGTCTCGAACATGCCTTGCAAGAGGCCGCATCGAGCCCGTTTGGCAGATTCCTGCCCAATGCCACGGACTATTTCTGGGGCATCCGCGAGGAGCGCGTGCGCAAGCTCGTCCTCGAGAACGGGCACCTGATCGAGCCTGACAGGCCGCATGGTCTTTTAATCCCGTTCGAGCGGCTGCATCTCAAGCAGGGCCTGCTGGACGGCGTGCTGCTGCCGAACTTGTTCCTGACGTTCCTCGTCCTTGCCATATTGCCGCGCGTGCGGGTCGTGGGCGGCCTGAGACAGATTGGCTATGTAGCGCTTTTCCACTCGATCCTTCTGGCCGTGCTAGACGAAAACGCGCCGGAAGAGCGCGATCTGGCCGCTGAGCTGGAGGTTCGGGAAAATGCCTGGGGCATGCGGGTCATCGATGAAAAGATCTCGGTCCGGGAGCAGCTTGCCGGCCTGCCGGAAGGGGCGCTCTTCCCGGACCTGCTCCGACAATACCGTTTGCGGACATTTGCCGAGACGACCGACGACCTGAAACTGGTTCGCGAAAACGCCCGATGGCGCAAGATCGGCCGGGCAGAGATCAAGCCGACCTGAGCCTCACTTCAAGCCTTATTTCAGGTTGATTTTCTGGTGAGCAACCGCAAGCGACGGCGACTATCGGTGAGCCTCTGGCGTCTGGTCCGGCCGCTTTCCTTGACGCTGATGCGTTTTGGGATTTCGACGACGGCTTCCGCCTCGACAGTCATATGGCTTGCCTGAGAGCCGTCTGCAGTTCAAGGCCTGACCTGACATGGCCTCACCTGTCATTGCACGACACCGGCCTTGCGGAACCCGTCCACAGCGAGTTCGAAATCGGCAATGACTGCTCTATCATGCTTTCGGACGTTCGACACTGTCACGCCGAGCGGCCGCTCTGGGTCAAACTTTGCCGTTTAAGGCGGCGCCCCGGAACGGGCAACTTGCGCCATATCCGGACCTTGCCAGTGATGCCGTGAATGTTAAGTCTCGGCTCCGATGCGGACGTTCCGCCCGAGTTCAAAGACTGACCGCGACCGTTCTGTGGCCTTCGCATCGACAGCGCCAATAAGCTGCGTCCCACATCCTACTCCTTGCGTCCATGGAAGGGTCGTTGTGAACCAAGCCCTACTGCCCGGGCTTGTGGGAAAGCCGATCCAGCGCGTCTCGAAGCGCAGTGGCGGCATCGTCACGCTCGTCAGCGGACATCAGCTCCGGTTCAAGTTCCAGCCTGAAGTGCGGCAGCTCGGTTCGAACGGCGTGACAAGCGCCGGCTAGATTGGCCTTCAGATCGATGACGCGGTAGGTGGCGACGGGATAGGCGATCCCCTTGACCTGGACATGCCCCATCTCCTCACAGTCGATCGTGTTCTTCACTTGCGCAAACGTCTCGTAGGAAATGAGGACGGTCCCCGGTGGCGCCTCCTGTTCCAGGCGCGAGGCGAGATTCACGGCGCCGCCGATTATCGTGTAATCCATCCGGTCCTCGCTGCCGAAGTTACCGACAGTGCAGTAGTCGGTATGGATGCCGATGCGGCAGCGCAGCGGTGTCTCAATTCCAATGTCACGCCAGATTTCGGCAAGTTCGCTCATCCGCTTTTGCATGGTGAGAGCCATCTGCACACACGCCAGCGCGTCCTCCTTGACGCCGCGCGTCTCAGGGTCGCCGAAAAACATCAGGATCGCGTCGCCGACATATTTGTCGATCGTCGCGCCGTGATCCGAAGCAATTTTCGACATTTCCGTCAGATAGTGATTGAGGAGCTGGGTGAGATCCTCGGATTCCATTTTGTCAGTGGTCTCGGTAAAGCCGGCGATATCGGAGAAGCATATTGTCAGTTTCTTCCGCTGGCTGGCGATTCTAACGTCTTGGCGGCCGGCGAATATCGAGCTGTACACTTGCGGCGCCAGGTATTTGGCCAGCTTGTTGGAAAGCGCCTCGAGAGCCGTGGATTTCTCTGCGAGGTTCTCCTCTCGTTGCTTCAGCTCAGTGATGTCCGAATAGACCGCGACCGTGCCGCCGGCGGTGATCCGCCGCTCGCTTATCATGATCCATCGCCCGTCGCCTCGCCGCTGCACCCACGGTTCGCCTGGGTTGCGGTGCCGGGAGAGCCGCTCGGCGACCCATTCCTCGAGCCGCCCCTCGGCATCCTTGATGTAGCCGCGCTCAGCGGATCGGCGAATAATGTGCTCGAATGTCGTGCCGGGCATCAGTTCGATCGCAAGGTCGCTGTAGAGCAGTTCGCGGTAGCGGCTATTGCTGAGGACAAGCCGGTCCTCCCCGTCGTACAGCGCGAATCCCTCGGAGATACTCTCGATCGCATCGATGAGCCGTTGGCGCGCCTCAGCGACATCGCGCAGGTTCTTTTCCTCGACCTCGACTGCGGTGTCCCGGAAGAGCCTAAGCGCTTCGGCCATCCGGCCGATCTCGTCGCGGCCCGCGGCAGGCAGCGGCGCACGAAGATCGCCGCCGGCGATTGCGAACATGCTTTGGCTCACCTCTCCCAGACGGGCGAGAAGGCTACGGTCGACATAGAGCCAGACAACCAGAACGGAACTCAAGAGGGTGAGAAAGGCGGAGCCAAGGACAACTCCGGTACCGTAGCGCTGGACCGTCGCGGCTTCGAGACCGGACGCGGTGATCTCGCGGTCTGCCGCGGCGACCAGGCGATCGACGGCAGCGGTGAGACTGCGCGACAGCCGATTGTTTTCGGCCAGAAGCTTTTCGCCCTCTGCGAGCACTGCTAGCTCGTCCTTGCGCGCCTTCGGGATGCTGTTCCCGCCGTCGATCAATGCCTTGAACTCGCCGACCCGCTGTTGGAAACGGGTTCGCAGCCTCTCGTCGATCTCGGTGGAAACCGTGTCGAGAACGGCGAGCGACCGGCGCAGCGGAAACAGGATCAACGTCAGATCGTCTGGCGTTGGCGCGTCCGTCGTCTTGACCAGCACGTCATTGACCGCCGATATCTCCTGCTGCGCTTTCTGCTGCGGAATGTAGGCCGCAATTGCCTGGACCAGGTCGGCCGCCGCCGCCGCACCGCGATCCGGCGCGAGCGACGTGTCGGCTGTAACCGCCTGCCATTGCTGGAGCTTGGAATTCATCACGAGGATACCGGGCGCCACAAGACGCTGGCTTGCATTTGTCGTAGCCGACAAGCGGCGTAACAGTTCTTCTTTGCGCGCCACCACTGTGAGGCGGGCGACAACAAGGTCGTCGAGGGCGTTGAGGTTGCGCCGCAGACCAAGAACTGCAGCCTCGATCTCAGCCACCACCGCCGTGCTAAGCGTGGCACCTTTGAGTGCGGCAAGCAGTTCCTCGAGGCGCGTCATCTCGACCCCGACCGCGGCGGAAACCTCGCCGTGCTGAGCTTTGCTGGTCGAAGTAAGTACGGCGGGCGCAGAGGCGGCTACCCGCTCTGCCTGGCGCGACAGCTGGAGGGACGCGAGCGCCAACGGTACCCGATCCTTGGTGATGCGGTCGACGACCTCTCCTACCTGGAGGAAGGCATAGAGAGCGGCCGCTGTCGCGAGTACGGCGAAGGTGCTGATGCCGAAAAAAGCGAGCAACAGACGGCCACGTATGCCGAAGCGTTCAAGCATAACGGCGACACATAGCTCTGAACGGTCCAGCTAACTCGATCTCCATCAGCTGTCTCAAGCGGCGACGGCATCGGCGGTCCTTATTCGACCGGCACGTACTCTCCACCTCGCCAGACGTACCATACCCAGTTTTGGCTCGTGAGATCGCCCTTGTTGTCAAAGTCGATACGGCCCAACACAGTATCAAATTGATTGCCGCGCAGCGCCGCTATCACGGCTTGGAGCTCTAGTGAGCCGGCCTTGTCCACTGCCTGCGACCAGGCCTGGACGGCGGCGTAACTGAGCAGCGTGTAGCCTGCGGGCTCGAAGTTTTCAGCCCGGAACCGCTCGACGACCGAGGCGGCTTCGGGATTTCGGCGAGCGTCCGCGGGGAACGTGAAGAGGGTACCCTCAGCCGCGGGGCCGGCGATCAAAGCAAATTCCTCGGTCGCCATGCCATCGCCTGAGACTAGCTGAACCGTGTAGCCGCGGTCGCGCGCAGCGCGAACCATGAGTGCGACCTCGGCATGATATCCGCCGACATATGCCACGGCGATGTTCGCAGCCTCTAGCGCAGCGATCTCGGCCGAATAGTCGTTCTTCGCGGGTGTGTATTCCTCGTAGATCGCTTCGACTACGCCGCGCTTGTTCAGCTGTTTTCGAGTCTCGTCAGCAAGACCCTTTCCATAAGTGGTGCCGTCATGAAGGATCGCAATCTTGCTGTTGCTCCAATGCTCGGCCAGGTAGTTGCCGGCCACGATCCCCTGCGTGTCGTCGCGACCAATGACTCGAAAAACGTTGGCGCGGCCTTGTTCAGTCAACAGCGGATTGGTTGATCCTGGTGAAATCTGCAAAACGCCCGCCGCCTCGTACACCTTCGATGCTGGGATCGAGGCTCCAGAGCAGTAGTGCCCGACGACGAGCACCACACCATCACCCACCAGTTTCTGGGCTGCGGCGACCGCTTGCTCGGGATCACAGAAGTCGTCGGCCGTGATGAGCCTCATCTGCTGGCCGAGTACGCCACCCGTCGCATTGATGTCGGCCACGGCCATCTCGGCGCCACGCTGCGCCTGCTCGCCGAACCAGGCGAGCCGTCCCGTCATCGCAGATGAAACCCCAATCAGCACCTCCGCCCGCGCGGAGCTGAACGCGGCCGCGAGAACTAAGATCGCCATGGCGATGATGCGGTGCATGTGTGCACCCCCTTAACTGTAGCTTACGCCAATCCCGTCAGAGCCGACAGCCCCTTCGGCAAGCGCGGCTGTCTCGGCGGCGTTCGCGGATCCGACAACTATTGCGCCTTCAACAATGCCTGCCCGCAGCGCCCTGCCACCGGACCCACACTGATCGCTCGATGCCCATTTGCGCTCCCGCTTGCCGGTCGACGACTATCGGTGCATCCTTGCGAATAGCCTGGCCGTGAAGTGCGTGGCGAGGTCACGCCGGGACGGCCTCTAGTGAGGTCTTGTTCGATGGACTGCTCGGGCTGCGGTTTCGAGGTTGAGGGCGGTTACGCCTTCTGTCCGAGGTGTGGCAGGCGCCAGCCCGTGCCATGCGCCAGTTGCGGCTACCCCTGCGCACCTGATTTCGAGTTCTGTCCGAAATGTGGGGCAAACGTCGGTGCGCCCGCAAAAGTCGTCGAACGGCCTGCTCCGACACCAAGCCGGACCATTGTGCCGCCTTCTCGAACTCCATCGATGCTTCCGGACATCGAAAGCGAAGAAGGGCTGCATCCCTTCTCTGACGCCGATCGCCGGACGGTAACGGTCCTGTTCGCCGACCTTTGCGGCTTCACGACGCTCAGCGAGCAGCTCGACCCCGAGGTCATGCAAGCGCTGCAGAACAAACTGTTCAAGGAATTGACGGCGGCCGTGCGAAACTTTGGTGGTTTCGTCGACAAATTCATCGGCGATGCACTGCTCGCGTTGTTCGGTGCGCCGGTCGCGCATGAGGACGATCCCGAACGTGCGCTTCGCGCCGCTCTCGACATGATCGCCCGGACGGCGCGGCTCGGCGAAAGCACCCCCCACTCCGGCTCGCCTCTGTTGCTCCACATCGGCATAAACACTGGTCCGGTCGTTACTGGCGGATTGGGCATCGGCACCGCCAAATCCTATTCGGTGACCGGCGACACAGTGAATACGGCGCAACGCCTGCAATCGCTGGCCGCACCGGGTGAGGTGCTGGTAGGCGAGCTCACTCACAGACTGACCCGGCATGCCTTCTCTTACGAGTCGCTGGGTGATGTCGTGTTTCGCGGCAAGGCTGGCAGTGTGCTCGTCCATCGACTGGATGCACCGCTTGCGACGCCGCGTGCAGCGCGTGGGCTCGAGGCGCTCGGCCTCAGTGCGCCGATAATAGGTCGTGGTGCGGAGCTCAGTAGAATGATGGCGAGCCTTGACCAGGCGTGCAGCGGCTCGGCCCAACTCGTCCGCCTCGTCGGAGAAGCCGGTATCGGGAAATCGCGGCTGGTGAAGGAGTTCGTCGCCCGCGTCGGCGACGAGGATCGTTTTCGCAACGTCGCCGTGCGGCTGGCCACGTGCTCACCGCTGGGCGAACAATCATTTGGCGCCTTGGGCGCAGTGGTGCGCAGCGCTGCCGGGATGATGCAAAACGACAATGGGGACGAAATGCGGGGGAAGCTCGCAGGCTTGCTTACCGATCTCGGCCTGCAGGGCGAGGAGGCGAAGCGGCTGATGCCTTTGCTCTACCATGTGCTCGGCCTTGGCGACCCCGATGCCACCTTGCAGCATGTCGAACCCGAGCAGCTGCGGCGGCAAATTCTCTACGCAGTCCGCACAATCATCGAACGGCGGCTTGCGTTGTCGCCGCTGTTGATTGTCGTCGAAGACCTGCACTGGGCCGACGCCGTGTCGCTTGAGGCACTACGTTTCGTGATGGACAGGTTGGAGCGCACGCGGTTGATGTTGCTGGTCACGCATCGTCCGGCGCCGGATAACGACCAGCTCGACTCAAGTCGGGTCAGTCACACAGCGCTCAGGCTTCCGCCGCTCAGCAGTGATGACGGACGCAGCCTGCTGGCGGCGCTTTTCGGCGAGAGCTGGGTAAACTCCGCAGGAGGGCTTCTCGACCAGATTCTCGAGCGCGCGGGCGGCAACCCCCTTTTTTTAGAGGAGATCGTTCGCGGCCTTATCGATCGCGGTGTACTGATGCGAGAGGGCCAGCGATGGCGGACTGTGGCAGGCGAAGTCGCAACCGGCATCCCCGCCACTATCCAGGCAATGTTGCTTGCCCGCGTCGACCGGCTGCCCCAAGAGGTGCGCCGGTTGGCCCAGGAGGCCGCGGTAATCGGCCCGCGCTTCGATGCCACACTTCTGAAAACTGTGACAACCGACCCCGGCCGGCTCGAAGCCGGCTGCGAACTGCTTTGCGATGCGGAAATCATCGAGGAAGTTGCCGGATCAGGCTCGGTCTCGTCGCAAAGCTACCGCTTTACGCAAACATTGCTGCAGGACGTGATCTACCAGAATTTACTCCTGCAACGGCGGACCGACATCCACGGGCGGGTCGGAGCTGCCTTGGAGCAACTGTTCGGCGACAAGCCGGAGCGGCTCGAGGATTTGACCGTGCTCGGTCATCATTTCGCACAGAGCGCCGACCGGGAGAAGGGCGCGCATTACCTGCAGGCGGCGGGCGATCGCGCTCGCATGATATACGCCAACGACGACGCCCTTCGTTTCTACGAGCGAGCACTGACTGCGTTGGGCGCGATCGGGCAAACACCGCTCAAACTGGCAATTGCAGAGCGCATTGCCGATTTGAGCGGCCCGGCAGGCCGCCGCGAGATCGCGCACCACCATTACGAAACGGTGTTGC
Source organism: Mesorhizobium sp. M1399 (assembly GCF_040317735.1). Classification (NCBI taxonomy): domain Bacteria; kingdom Pseudomonadati; phylum Pseudomonadota; class Alphaproteobacteria; order Hyphomicrobiales; family Phyllobacteriaceae; genus Mesorhizobium; species Mesorhizobium sp. M1399. The sequence continues at coordinate 98,005 of NZ_JAMYKZ010000001.1, read as the reverse complement.
AGGTATACCGCGAGTCGGCCAATCGCGTCGCGTCGGCGCGAGTTTTACGCAAGATCGGTCGGCTGCTCTGGGACGTCGGCAAGCGGGACGACGCAGAATCCCGCTATGCTGAAGCGGCAGCGCTCCTCGATGGAGCGGATGCCCCGATCGAGCAGGCGCATCTCTGGCAAGAACGTGGCCGACAGGCGTTCCGTAGCGGAGATCACGCTCTCGCGGCAAAATGGGCAGACGCGGCGCTGGATTGCGTACGCACTCTGACAACGGAGCATGTCTCCGAGGTAGGGCGTGATGCCACCCTTGTGACCGCCGAGGCACTCAATACCAAGGCTGTTGCGCTGGCTCGCCTTGGGCGAAACCGTGAGGCCGTGCGTCAGGTTGAGCATAGCATTGAATTGGCCGAAGCCGCCGGTCTACTGGGCGCGGCCTGCCGCGGCTACACCAATCTCGGCGTGCTTTACACGACCATCGATCCGGCGCACGCGATGGAGGTCTGTCGGCGCGGTCTTGAAGTGGCGCGCCATATTGGTGATTTGGGTTTCCAGGCGCGCCTCCTCGCCAATCTGGCGGTCGCTTGTTGTACTTTCACGGATCGCTGTCCAACGGAGGGCGTACCTGCTGCCGAGAAGGCCATCGAGATCGACCGGGCGCTCGACCAGCGCGAGCACCTGCCGGTGCCGTTGATCGTGCTTGGGCAGATCCACCAGTGCAACGGGCGTCCGGAGCTGGCGGTTGGCTTGTTCCACGAAGCACTGGACGTTGCCCGCGAAACGGGCGAACCCCAACTGCTGTTTCCGTGCTATGATGGTCTTGCAACGCTTAATCTCGACCTCGACAATCTGGCCGAGGCCGAACGCTACTTTTCCCTGGCGCAGGGTATATGCGCCCAGCACGGGCTCGACCCGGAAGCGCTTGTGGTGCTGCCTTTTCTCGACTAGCCGGGGTTGGAGGTGGAAAATGTCCGCGCGTAGTGACTTGGTACCGCTTCAACCGGGCGACCGTGCGCCGAACTTGATACTCGACGCCATTACCCAGGAAGGCAAGATCGCGCTTGACGATTTTCGCGGCCAAAAGCCGGTGCTGGTCGGCCTGTTTCGAGGTCTGCATTGTGCGTTTTGCCGGCGCCATATCGCCGCCCAGGCGCGGCTTGATCCGGAGCTGCGCGAAAAGGGCGTGGAGAGCCTGACGGTGGTCAACACGCCAATCGAACGGGCGCGTCTCTATTTCCGCTACCATCCGATGCCGAATCTGCTTGCGGCCTCCGACCCTGAACGCGCTTCACATCGTGCTTTTGGACTGCCCAATCTCGAATTCACCCAAAACGAGACGAACTGGCCGTACAAGGTCTCGATGGCAGCGGCAAAGGATATGCGGGTCGATATACCAGGCGAGTTGCCCGGTCCTATGGACCCCATTGCGGCCAGCGAAATCCTTAATAAGAGGGACCATTACGAACTGACCGAAGCCGACGAGCAGATGATGGCAACGGGACACGGACAACTGGTCGGTCAGTTCCTACTGGATCGGCAGGGGATCGTCCGCTGGAGCTTCACGGAGGTTCCAGAGGGCGGGCGATACATGTTTGGGGCGCCAAGCCCGCAGGAGCTGATGTCAGCCGTGTCCCAAGTGGCCCAATAGACTTGCGAACGAGGTAAACGGGCGCGGCACTGAACAAAAGCGGAACCAATTTGTTACAAATCTAACATTGGCCTCGACGAGCCAGAATGTACGGTCCTGGCAATGCTTTCTGTCGCCTCTGGACTAGCGATGTCCTCTGTGGATGGCTCCTGTATCGTGGGGTGGCTGCGACAGCACCCCTTCCAACCGTCAGAACGCTATCGTCAACAACAACAATCTCGAAAGAGCGCGCAGCTGCGGAGCGTCTCGTCGATTGTATCTTGCGCATTGTGAGCGGGAATGATGACACTGACAAGCTCACCGTTCATTCGAGCACGGCCTCGATACGGGCAACAAAGTAATCGAGCGAGCGATCCCCGCGAATCTCGATCCGCGGAAGGTCGATGGGATCGCAATCGAGGTCCGCCGGCCCGTGTCTGCCGCCGAAGCCGATCCGATAGCCGCACTCCTTGGCCAGCCTGCCAAGCCGTCGGTCGGTGACCGAGAAGGGTGCCGCGAACGCCGTGGTTGGCCGACCGGTCCACCGTTCGATGAACATACGAGAGCGCAGGAGTTCGGCGGCCAAGTCAGAGCTCGACAGACCATCGATCGCGCGATGCGTCGCCAGATGGCTTCCGAAGAACGCACCTTCGCCGGCGAGGCGTCGCACTGTCCTGGCGTCCATAAGCTGCGTCGGCGGGCCACTGTAGGCGTCCCACTGTGCACTTTCACCCACCAGGTCCGTCACCAGGAACACTTCCGCGGTCAGGTCGTTCGCGCGCAAGGTCGGCCAGGCATGGTCGGCAAAGTTCTGGAAGCCGTCATCGAAGGTGATGAGCACTGGGCGGCCAACGAAAGGCTGACGGTTGGCGATGAACCATTCCAGCTGCTCGGACCTAATCGCGTGAAAGCCATTGGCGCGCAGCCATGCCATCTGGCTGGCGAATGCGGCGGGGGTGAGCCGAAAACGGGCGAGCGCGGCTGGACCTTCATCGGAGACGCTGTGATACATGAGGACAGGGATACGCTGTCGCCGCTCGCTACGTGCGACGTCGCGGCGCAAGGCCCGCGCCCCGCCCCAGACGATTTTCCGCGCGACCCCGATTTCGACGGGCGCGCGGATTGGCACGTGATCAATCATCGGTTCCGTCGCCACGTCGCCTGGTGACAGGCGGCGGAAGCGGTCTATGCGGTAGAGCTCGGTCTGGATCGATTGCTCGAGGACGAGGCCGTCGGTCGCTGCCAGCGTCTCTGAGATCGCTTGTGCACCGAATGTGTTCCAGTCGAAGCCCGTCCTTTCGATATTGTCACGTAGCACGAACGCGTGTGCGCTGATGAAACTGCCGCCAGGCGCCAACGCCTCAACGAGTTTTTTGGCGATGCGCCGCAACTCGGCGAGATCATCCAGGTAGTAGAGCACTTCCGAACAGACGATCAGATCCATCTCACCCGGCAGCGTGTCGGCGGAGAAATCCAGTACGCCGAACTCAACGTTCGGCTGATCGCCGCATCGCGCGCGCGCCCGCCCGATGGCTACGGCGGAGATGTCAGTTGCGGTCAAATGGCCCACCCGCGGCGCCAGCTGACGCGTGAAGTGGCCCTCCGCGCAGCCCAGCTCAAGCGCCCGTCCGATGGGACCGGCAGGCAAAATTTCGAGCTGCCGCTCATATTTTTCCTGCTCATAGGGCGAGCCGTAGTTCCAGGGATCCTCGGTCGCGAAATGGCGATTCCAGAAAGACGTGCGATCATTGTCGTGCCCATCCGCGGCCCGTGCACGGCGCGGCGCTGCAAGAGGCTCTTTAGTTTCGGCGCTCGACCCAACCAGCGCCTGCGCTTCCGCGGCCAATCCCGCGAGTTTGCCGAAATGGCTGTCCCGATCAGACCCGCGTCCCGCTATGGACAACAATGCCTCGGCTGCAAATATGTCTGACTTGTCGGCACCGACGCCCTTTTGCGGTGCATGCATAGGCGATCGCCTCGCAAGCGGCGCGGCACTGTGCATAAGCCGCTCAGGGGGCACGAAATTCAGGATCAATTCAGTCCAATGACGCCTTGTCACTTTCCCGAGTACGCCGAACTGTACGAAAGCCTCGATCTGGCCATCCATCATCAGATAGGCATAAATTTGATCGATTCCTTCCGGAAGTTCGATCGAGGTCGGATTTCGAGCGTCGACGCGAATTCCGAGTGTCCGCGCCAGTCTGCGCGGTGCGGCAAGGTCGTCGAAGTCGAGAAGCATTTGCTCAAGGTGATACTGGACGCGGCGACCCGCTACGGGATCGTCCCAGACCTTGCCGAGTTCGATGATCAATTCGGTGAGGGATGCGCCGAACCTGTCCCACCTGGCAGCCAATTGCGCTGGCACCGACAGGCTTCCTGCCATAAGGCCATCGAAGACCACCTTGGCGATCTCACGCGCCCACTTACGTCCTGGCGGGAGCGCGCGCAGGGACTGCGGGTTGATCGAGGCCGAGCCGCAGCCGCAATCCGACGCGGCGTTCCACAACGCGAACCATGCGAGTGCTTCGGAAGCGGTGCGGCCGTTCGCCTCGATCGCTCCATTGGCGTGAGCCGATGCTGGGTGTTTGACCCTGGGATCAGCAGAAAAACCGCGGGTGATCACGATTTCCGCATCCGCCAGCATCTGCGTCGAATTGCGGCTGAGCGAGTTGGGGCTGATCCGACGGAAAGCGAGCGGCTCGTCGACCATCACCCAATTTTTGCCTAGACGTGCGAGGCGCTGCCACAGATCCCAGTCCTCGCAGGTGCGCAGCGACACATCGAAACCGCCCAACTCGACAATTGTCTCCCGGTCGACCAGCAGCGCGTGAATGGCGATGGCACACCGGCGGGCGAATGTCTCGAAGGGGTGGATCGCAACGTCCGTTGTGATGCTCGACGGGGTGAGTTCGCCATCGGGCATCACGCGCCGGGAACCGCAATAGGCGGCGACCGCATCGGGCGCGGCTTCAAGTGCGGCCAGCATTTTAGCAAGGAAGCTGGCATCCACCCAATCGTCCGCATCCAGAAACATGAGCCAGTGGCCGCGTGCTGTCGCCATCCCGCTATTGCGCGCGCCGGCGGCGCTATGCGCGCATGAGCTCAACATCCGAAATCGGGCATCGTGCTGCACATAACCGGCGATGATCGCGGGGGTGCGGTCCGTGGAGGCGTCGTCGACGATGATCGCCTCCCAATCCACAATTTCCTGATCGAGAAGGCAATCGAGTGCGCGCGCCAGCGTTACCTCCGCGTTGTGCGCAGGAACCACGATTGAAACCAAGGGATTATGCGCCACGCCGTCTTACCCGCGCCTGGTTCGAAGGTAGCACAAGATGCGTCGATCTTTCTCGGCGTAGGTCACAATCGACGCCAATCAGTCCGTCGACCCATCGTCTACCACGACTATATCCAGTATCTGGTAGGTCTGCCGGCGGATGCCGGCGAGCGCTGCGCCGACGGTTTGCTCGGCATTGACCCTCGGTACCACACCGCCTTGCGGTAGCATTGTCCTGGATCATCGAGCTTTCGTTTTCTTCGGCAAGAGTCGGCGAATGTCAAAACCGGATGACGGCATCGGCTGGCAGCACTGCCCTGTCAAGATCGGGGCGAATTAGAGGCAGGCGAAAAAGACTTGAAGACAGGCCGAATGGCAAGCGCGCATGCCCGACGGCTTAGAACTGAGGCCGATGCGCTGGGGCATTTCCTTTCGCGCATTTCATCTGCAAAAAGATGATCGCGGGCGAGACGGGAGCGTAAGCTGATCCGGATCGACCCCCATGTCGAAATCTACCCGAATGGGGACGCACGAACCGACTTAAGCCGAGAAGATTCCGGCTTGCGGGTTGGCTATTTTGCTGACATGTTTATCAGTTGCTAAATTAGCGCTGTGACAATGTTCAAAAGAAGGGGCATGGGATGGCCAAGGAATCTTCGAGTACCGCTTCTTCGGCAAATAAAGCGGACGCAAATCTGATAAGTAATGCAGACGGAAACGGGCTGACCTTCATGGCGGGCCAGGCTCGCGAGAGCGGGGCCCCCGGCGACGCTGTAGGTGTCGACAAGATACGTGATCTGCTGTTCGGCAACCAGATGCAGGACTATGACCGCCGCTTTTCCAAGCTTGAAGAACGGGTCTTGCAGCGCTTCAAGGATGTCGAATCCGAGGCCAAGCGCAATCTTGAAATGTACGAGTCAAATGCAAAGAAGCAGGTCGACTCGCTTGCGGCACAATTGCGGAACGAAAAAGACGCGCGAGCCGACGCCGACAAGGAGATTGACCGGAATCTTCGCGAGCAAAATCAGGCGCTTGAAAAGCAGGTGCGCGCGTTGTCGGATCAGTTGAGCGAGCTTGAGCGCGAAGTTGCGGACCGGATAAATCGAAACGACCATTTGCTGCGTGAGGAAATCAAGCAAAAGAATGAAAGCATTCAGATGCTGATGGAGAAAATGTTTTCCGATCTCGGCAATGTCAAGACCGACCGAAATCTTTTGGCTGGCCTGTTTGTCGAGGTTGCAAAATGCTTAAATCAGGATCCCGTCGGCAGCAAGAGCAACTCGGAGCGTAGCTGGAAAGTGAGTTGATCGGAACTTGACGTCAACCGTCGACCCAATCAGCCTTCCTCAAAGAACAGCTTCGAACGATACAGAGATTGATCGCGAGGCTCTGGCTCGCCTTTTGATCGAAATTGCCCGGAACGTTGATCCGGACTATCGTGCGCGTCTCGACGGAATCCCGACCGCCGATCCTCGCATGGAAACGCTTCGCCAGTTGCTGGTCGGTCGCGAAATTTCGGAGCTTTCACGAGTTACGCACCTGCTCGACGAACCCGAGCAGCTTGCGGCTGCAGTGGGGAGCGTTCTCCCCAGTGCAGCCGCACGTGCGCTTCATGCGCAACTCGGAGAGGCCCTTGCGCCGGCTGTCGAGAGGGCCGTGCAACGGTCCATCCAGAAGAGCCCGCGTACGCTTACGGATATATTGTACCCGGTGTTTCTGCCGGCTATTCGCAAGTCGATCGGCGAAAAGATCGACCAAACCTTTCAATCGCTGAATGAAACTTTAAGACATATATTTACCTGGCATGGACTCAAGTGGAGACTTGAAGCTTGGAGAACAGGAGCAAGCTTCTCAGAAGTTGTTCTTAAGCATTCTCTTGTCTATCGTGTGGAACACGTCTTCCTCATCAATCGCAATTCCGGGCTTTTGATAGCGCATGTAACTGCCGATAATGCAACTAGCGAAGATCCTCAACTCATTTCTTCTATGCTTAGTGCAATTCAAGATTTTGTAAAAGACTCATTTAACGAGAAAGAACAGAGCGGCCTGGACACTATTCGTTTCGGGGAGCTTCGTCTCTGGTCGGAAGTTGGACCGTTTGCGACCTTGGTTGCGGTGATCCGGGGAAATCCGCCGGAGGAATTACATGAAATAATTCGCGATGTATTGCTTCGCATCCATGATGAATGCTCACAGGCTCTAGAGCAGTTTGACGGCGACAGTTCGCAGTTGGCCGGCGTAGAGACGCAGTTGCAGACCTGCGTTGAACTGAAGCAGGAGGAATCAAACCAGGGATTTCCGTGGCTGGTAGTGGCTGCAGTCCTGCTGGTTTTGATTCCCGCAGGCGGTTGGTTCTTTCTTTCCTGGCAATCCGGGCAGCGCTGGCAGGCGTATGTGTCGCGACTGGGGACCCAGCCGGGCATCATCGTTGCCGAACAAAAGGTGCGCGATGGCCAATTCTATATTGCCGGCCTGAGAGACCCGCTTGCCGCCGACCCGCAGTCGCTGTTGGCCGGAACGCAGGTCGATCCTGCCCGCGTTCATTCACGCTGGCAATTCTATCAGAGCCTTGATCCGGAGTTCGTGTTGAAGCGGCTGATGGTGTCGCTGACCCCGCCGAAATCGGTTCGGCTTTCGATCGTCAATCATCGCATCGTTGCCGAGGGTGAGGCTTCCGACCGCTGGATAGATCGCGCACGCGCAGCGGCCCGACAGCTTTCGGCAGGCGGACCGGAATTCGACATCTCCAGAGTTCGTGATGTGAGCCCCGAAGCACGCGCGGCGGAGCACTGGCAGACTTATGTGTCGCGACTGGAGGCCCAACCGGGAATCATCGTCGCCCAACAAACGGTGAGGGGCGGACATTTCTATATTTCCGGCCTGAGAGACCCGCTTGCCGCCGACCCGCAGGCTCTGCTGTCCGGAACGGAGGTCGATCCCGCCCGCGTTCATTCGCAGTGGCAATTCTATCAGAGCCTTGATCCGGAGTTCGTCCTGAAGCGGCTGATGGTGTCGCTGACCCCGCCGAAATCGGTTCGGCTTTCGATCGTCGAGGATCGCATCGTTGCCGAGGGTGAGGCTCCCGACACCTGGATAGATCGGGCGCGCGCAGCGGCCCGACAGCTTTCGGCAGGCGGACCGGAATTCGACATCTCCAAGGTTCGTGATGTGAGCCCCGAAGCACGCGCGGCGGAGCACTGGCAGACTTATGTGTCGCGACTGGAGGCCCAAGCGGGCATCATCGTCGCCCAACAAACGGCGAGGGGCGGACATTTCTATATTTCCGGCCTGAGAGACCCGCAGGCCGCCAACCCGCAGGCTCTGCTGTCCGGAACAGGGGTCGATCCTGCTCGCGTTCATTCGCAGTGGCAATTCTATCAGAGCCTTGATCCGAAGTTCGTGCTGAAGCGGCTGATGGCGTCGCTGAGTCCGCCGGATTCGGTACGGCTTTCGATCATCAAGGATCGCATCGTTGCCCAGGGTGAGGCTCCTGCCGCCTGGATAGATCGGGCGCGGGTCGCCGCCCAACAGCTGTCCGCGGACGGACTCTCTCTAGAAATCTCCGAGCTGCGTGAGTTGACCCCTCCGGAACTCACTCATTTGAGGGAGGCTATTCAAGCGGTCGACATTTTCTTCGATTCTGGCAAGGCTGTACCGGGACCAGAGCAACTGCCGGTTCTCGACAAATTGGCGAATCAGTTGAAGCAATTGGCCAAGGACGCCCGCAAGGCAGGCGTAACAGCACAGTTCATGTTGACCGGCCATTCGGACGAGACGGGCCGTGAAACGGCCAAATTGTCCATCAGCGCCGCGCGCGCGGAAACAGTTCGTGCGCTTCTCAAGAAGCGCGGCGTCGATCCGGAATTGCTCTTGGTTCGCGGCGCGGGCACCTTTGAGCCAGCGGAGACTGAAAATAGCCGAACCGGGAGCTCGGCCAATCGCAGAGTTTCGGTTACGGTAAACTTCCACTAGGGCGGAGCCCAGGATATTGCAAAAGAAGATCTGCATGTTGGGCGGGTTCGCTGTCGGAAAGACGAGTCTGGTTCGCAGGTTTGTGCAAAGCATCTTTTCCGAAACCTACTTGACCACGGTGGGAGTGAAAATCGACAAGAAGAGTGTCGCATTCCCGGACAAAACCGTGGATCTGATTTTGTGGGATTTGGCCGGCGAAGACGATATCGGCTCATTCCGCGTCAGCTATGTGCGAGGTGCGAGCGGGCTCGTGCTTGTCGTCGATGGAACCCGCGCCGCTACTCTTGCCGTGGCGCTCACGTTGCGCGAGCGGGCCGAGGCGGAATTCGGCGCTATGCCGTTTGTATTGCTGTTCAACAAATCCGATCTGGTCGATCGGTGGGCAATATCGGATAGTGAAATTAACGAACTGAGGCAACTTGGATGGCAAATCTATCTAACAAGTGCGCTTTCGGGTGAACATGTTGATGATGCGTTTCGTCATCTTGCTTCGATGGTTAGCAAATAGACCATGCATGAATTGCCACGAGAAGTCAGAAGCTGGGTTTACGATTTCTTCGACAACGAGCACTCCGTCGCATATCTGAAAATCGACGCCCAGCTTTGCATAGCTGCGAAGGGCGGTAACGTTGAACATTACGGACTCTCATCAGTTCGCATAGGTAAGCCTGTTGCCGAGCAGCTTGAATTCATGGAAGGTTTGCTGCCCTGCCCGGAGCTTCCATATCATATGGCCATGGTCGAACTGCCCAGCGGGCGTGTCGCGGACCTCCATCTTTTTGCTGACAATGCCTGCGTGTGGCTGCTCTTTCTTGACGCCACTGCCGAACGCGACAATAGGCAGCGACTTCAACAGAAGGCTTATGAAATGACGCTCCTGCAAGAGAGGGAGCGTCAACTCAACGAGAAATTACAATCGATGAACGAGGCGTTGAGGGCGAGCCAAGAGGGATTGTCGCGTGAATACCAGCGCGCCGAAGCCCTGCTCCTCAACATTCTTCCGGCGTCTATCGCGGAGCGGCTAAAAGCGCACGAAGAAATTGCAGACAACTACGCAGAGGTGAGTGTGCTTTTTGCCGACATCGTCGGTTTTACGGAAAGGGCGCGGAACGTCGGAGCCGTGACGACGCTCGCTATTTTAAATTACTTCTTCAAGGCGGCGGATCTGCTCTCGGAGCGATACGGCTGCGAAAAGATCAAGACAATCGGCGATTGTGTGATGGTGGTCGCTGGCCTGCCCGCCGCGCGATCCGATCATGCGGAAGCCCTTACGCACTATGCACTTGAACTGCGGAAGGCGGTTAAGCTCGAACGCTTCGCAGGAGAACCGATAAGACTCAGAATTGGAATTCACTCAGGACCAATCGTGGCGGGCGTTATAGGCAAAAGGCGGTTTGCCTATGACCTATGGGGCGACACCGTTAATCTCGCCGCACGTATCCAAACGTCCGCGGAGCCCGATGAAATCCGTATTTCGGATGCAACTCATCAACTGCTTGGACCAAATTTTGCTTGCGACCCACTCGCGGAAACGGAATTGCGTGGTACAGGTCGTGTGCGAATGTGGCGGCTCCCGGGGGAAATCGGATCCTGATATCTGACGTCGCCATCGTTCTTCCCTGCACGGTCATGCGCCCAGTTTCCATCACATAGCCTCGGTCGGCGATGCCCACCGCGGCATACGCGTTCTGGCCTGGGGGATCCTGGTGCCGGGTCTTTTACGCCCAGCATCACGGATGCGCAGTTCATATAACGGCTGGAGGCTGGGCCTAGGTCGGAATGCCCTCCCCCGGCGGCTAAGTAGACACCGCGAAGTACCCGGCGTAACGGTCTGGGTCGAAACGATGACGTCTTGCACCGCAACATCGGTTTCTTCAAGGTAGGGCAACAACGGACATAGATGTCGTTGCTAGCCGATCTGACCGGAAGGTTAACAGCACGATGCCACGCATCACTCGACGATTGGGGGCCAGGAACCTGGCGCGCCTGGCACGGCGTCTCGGAGACCTGACTGCGATGTTTGCCCTGATTGCCAGGCCGCTCGTCTTTGGGATCGCCCTTTTGTTGACAGGTCAGGCACAGGCGCAGGCGCCGGCGACCGCCCCGCCTGAAAGGGTCAAACAGCTGCTCGAGCTTCTCGACGATCCATCAGTGAAGGCCTGGGTGGCCGAACAGCGAAATCAGGACGCCGGGTCAACGGGAGCGCCTGCCGAGACAGGAGCTTCGCCGACCGACGCATCGTCCGGCGCCGTGGCCGCACCCGGCCAGATGAATACGATGGCATCCTCGACGCTTGATGGGATCAGGCATCATATCGAAAGAATCGTGCGAACTTTGCCCTTGCTGCCAGGCCAGTTCGCGCGCGTTCGGGCAGAGACGATGGAGGATATGTCCAGCAAGGGGTCAGCCGCCGTATTTGTGCTGATTGCGATGTTCATCGCTGCCGGCCTGGCACTCACTTGGGCAACGTTCAAGTTCACCCGTCCATTTCGTCTTTGGATTATCGCGCAACCGAAGGATACGCCGATTGGGCGAGCCAAGAAGATTGGTGGTCGCATGCTTTATTCCAGCATGCTGATCGTCTCTTTCGCACTGGGCAGCGCCGGCGCGTTCATGTTGTTCGACTGGCCAATGCTTATCCGCGAGATTGTACTGACATTTCTGATGGCGGCAGTCGTTACATGGGGTGTGCGCATGTACGTCATGGCCATGCTCGTCCCTTCCTTCATGAACGTCGAGAACGCCGTCGAGGTTCGTGCTTTGCCGATCACCAACGAAGCGGCTGACCATTGTTCCTATTGGCTACCCCGGATCGTCGGCGTCTTCGCTTTCTTCGGCGCCGCGTTTATCCTCTTGCCAGGTCTCGGCATCGATCAGGACGGAATGATGGTCCTGTCACTGGGCGCCGACTTCGTGCTGCTGGTGCTCCTGCTGCTCGCGATTTGGCGTCGGCCAAGAACGCAGCGAGACGGTGCGCGCCACATCGGTCACGCGGAAGCGACATGGCTATTGACTGCTTATTTCGTCGTCCTGTTCCTGCAGCGCATCGCCGGCCTTTATACATACTTCTGGTTTACCTTCGCCGCATTCTTCCTGCCTTTTGCAATCGTGATGACGCAGCGCGGGGTTAATTTCGTTCTGCGACCAGGTTCGGAAGATGTCGGCCGGCCTACGATCCCGGCGGTGACGATCGCTGTCATCGATCGCGCAATCCGAATGATTTTCATCTTGGCGGCGGCTTACTTTCTCGCACGTGTCTGGGGTCTGGACATGCAATCCATGCGGGACAGCGATACGACGACGACGTTCATATTGCGCGGCTTGGTCAATGTCGTGGTCATTGCCCTAGCAGCCGATTTCGGCTGGTCGATCATCAAAGCTTTGATCGAACGAAAGCTGGGCATCGAAACACCGCACCCTGTGATCAGCGACGAGGATGTCCCGGTCCTCGATCCGCAGCAGGCGCGGCTGCACACGCTCTTGCCGATCCTCCAGAACATTCTGCTCGCATCGATCATCGTGATGGCGGTGCTTATGATGCTCGCCTCGCTGGGTATCCAGATCGGCCCGCTGATCGCCGGCGCTGGCGTCGTCGGCGTCGCCGTGGGCTTTGGGGCACAAACCATCGTCAAGGACGTCATTTCAGGCGTGTTTTTCCTGCTCGATGATGCGTTCCGTGTCGGCGAATACATTTCATCGGGCAATTACAAGGGTACTGTGGAAAGCTTTTCGCTGCGCTCGGTGAAGCTGCGCCACCATCGTGGTCCGCTGTTCACGATACCTTTCGGTGAACTCGGGGCAGTCCAGAACCAGAGTCGTGACTGGGTTATCGACAAATTCAACATCACCGTTGGTTATGACACCGATATCGACTTCGCTCGCAAGCTGATCAAGCGGATCGGCCTCGAACTGGCGGAAGATCCCGAGTTCAAACACTGGGTGCTCGACCCGATCAAGATGCAGGGCGTACAGGAGTTCGGCGAATACGGCATCGTATTGAGGGTCAAGGCCACAACCAAACCGGGAGGCGCCTTCGGTATGAAACGCAAATTCTATGTACGCCTCCGCCAAGTCTTCAAAGAGCAGGGCATCGAACTCCCATTTCCGACCGTCCAGGTCCAGGGGCTACAGAACCCACATGGGGCAGAGAATGCGCCGTTGGAGATCACACCCGAGTTGAAAATGGCCGTTGCGCAGTCGCACACTATTCGGCGCAGAAAAAAAGCCAGCACACCGGAGTAGGAAAGCTGTGACACCTGCCGGTCACAGCGTCGCTTTCCGCGCATCGCCCGTGGCAGGGATACTCTTCTATCTTCAACCGTTAAGACGAAAAAGACGGTCACGAGGCAGTCTACAACCAGAGTCCGTCCCGAGATTTACGTCGGGCTGCGTAAGTTGATACAGCGGTACGTTCGAGACAGCGCCATCGGCTACCTGCCGCGCGTCAGTCACGCGATAAGGACCGTCCCGCGAGAAGCGGCGCGTACGCGGCGAGCCTGCGGGATACGAACTCGGTGAAGAGCCGCACGCGCTTCGTCTTGCGTGTCTCCCCCTGTGTGAGAAGCCAGAGCGTTCCGTACATGTGCAGGTCGGTGCCCGGCACCCTCACCAGTAGGGGGTCGGCATCTCCGACGAAGCACGGCAGTGTCGTCATCCCGAGCCCTTGCCGTACTGCAACGATCTGCGCCTCGCCGTCCGTGGTCCTGAACGGAACCCCCGTGGTACGAACCTCACCCTCGCTGGTCCAATCCGGGATGCCATGAATGCTTATGACGATCCACCGGATGGGATCAGGCGCGCCCGCACGCCACGCGGCTAGTCGATCGCGAGACATGTAGACGCCGCCGAACAGCTCCGGTCCCTTCAGGCCGTGAAGATTGAGCGGCAGGGTTTTGCGGTCGTAGACGACGCGGATCGCGACGTCGGCCTCCCGGTTGGTCAGATTTGCCAGCTCGCCGGACGACAAGATTTCCATCTCGATGTCCGGATGCAGACGCGCGAAATCGGCGAAATCCGGCATGAGCAGGTGTGTCGCGAGGGGCGGTGCCAGCGTCACCCGCAGAAGCCCGCGCACGCTCTGGTCGCGCCCGAAGACGCGCGTCTCCAGCAGGTGCGACGACACTTCCATCTGGTCCGCGAACTCGAGGACCTCCTCGCCCGCAGCCGTCAGGCGGTAGCCCGAAGGCAGCTTTTCGAACATGTGCACCCCGAGGCGTTCCTCGAGCTGGGCGACGCGTCGCAGCACGGTCGAGTGGTTCACACCGAGGCGCTCGGCGGCAGCCCGCACGGAGCCTCCGCGCGAGACGGCAAGAAAGTAGCGAACGTCATCCCAGTCGATCATGGTGCAATCCGGCACCGCGCGGTGCGCCTTCCAAAGCCCGTATTTAACACATCGAACAGCAGTACGGGCGGTCATCATAGCCTATGTCCACGAGCGCGGCCCAATTTCGAACGGCGGACGCCGATCGTCGCGGCTGGCCTCAGTCGTCCAGCCGGATCGATTTCGCACCACCGATGTGCGCGCTTCCGCACTCAACACCTGACGCCGGCGGACCCATTTCGAGGTTCTCGGAGGCAGATGCTGTCCCGACACCACGAAAGGAGAAGTCATGGGAAAGCTTGAGGGTAAGGTTGCAGTCATCACGGGTGGATCGAGCGGCATGGCGCTGGCGAGCGCCAAGCGGTTCGTTGAAGAAGGCGCCTATGTTTTCATCACGGGCCGGAGACAGGAGGCGCTGGACGAGGCCGTCAAGCTGATCGGCCGGAACGTGACCGGCGTGCGCGGCGATGCGGCCAATCTCGATGACCTCGACCGCCTGTTCGATACAGTCAAGCGGGAAAAGGGCAAGATCGACGTCCTGTATGCGAGCGCCGGCACGGGCGAAGCCGTCCCACTGGGCGAGATTACCGAGCAGCATTTCGATGCGACCTTCGGCCTGAATACGCGCGGCACGCTGTTCACGGTGCAAAAGGCGTTGCCGCTGTTCAACGATGGCGGATCGATCTTCATGACCGGATCAGTTGCTTCGGTGAAAGGTTTTCCTGGTTACAGCGTGTATGCGGCGAGCAAGGCGGCGTTGCACGCATTCGCACGCGGGTGGCTCAACGAGCTGAAGGGAAGGAATATCCGGGTGAACGTGCTGCACCCGGGGCCGATCGCCACACCGATGCAGGACCAAGTTCTCGACGAGGAGGGGAAGCGGATGTTCGAATCCCTGATCCCGCGGGGAAAGATGGGGCGTCCTGAGGAAATTGCGACGGCCGCGCTGTTTCTTGCTTCAGACGATTCGAGCTTCGTGAATGGGCTGGAGTTGTCTGTCGACGGAGGCTTCTCGGCCATCTGAAATCGCGGCGGATCGCGGGAAGCGGCTGACCGGCGGGAACTAGCGTGTCCATGATGGAACGCCGGGACGTCTACGCAAAGGACGCCACACAGTAGAACGGATAACCCAGCGCCGTTGAGGGCCGGGGAATCAAGACCAATACGGATCGGAGAAGCACTATGAGCTACGCTATTGTAGGATTCGGTAAGATAGGCCAGGCCCTCGCCCACGCCTTCGCCCGTAAAAACATCGACGTGACCGTCGCGAGCCGCCGGACGCCCGAGGCGCTGGCGCCGCAGGCTCGGGCGATTGGACCCACGGTCGTCGCCAAGTCGCTGCGGGATGCACTCGAGGCCGACACAATCATCTTGGCGGTCCCGTTCGGGGAGCAT
Source organism: Mesorhizobium sp. M1399 (assembly GCF_040317735.1). NCBI lineage: Bacteria > Pseudomonadati > Pseudomonadota > Alphaproteobacteria > Hyphomicrobiales > Phyllobacteriaceae > Mesorhizobium > Mesorhizobium sp. M1399. Next base: position 82,427 of record NZ_JAMYKZ010000001.1, on the reverse strand, counting down.
CGCGAGGTTGCGAAGGCCCTGCCGAGCTGGAAAGGCAAGACGGTCATCGACGCGATGAACGCGTTTCCAGTCCCTGAAGAGCTGGACGGTCTCCCGTCCTCCGCCTTCGTCGCGAAGGCGTTCACCGGCGCCAAATTCGTGAAAGGGTTCAATCACCTGATTGCGGCCACCCTGGCTGCCGATCCGATCGTCGAGGGCGTGCACCGGGTCGTCTTTCTGTCGAGCGACGACGAGGACGCGACCGCTCCGGTGGCGGCCTTGGCCAAACAACTCGGGTTCGCACCCGTCAAGCTGGGAAAGCTCAACGAGGGTGGCGCGCTGGTGCACGCACGCGGCCGCACTTGGGGCCAGCTCATCTTCCAGGATTTGTTCAAGAAGGAGCAGTAATCGATGTATGATCATGTGATTTGGCCCGAGCGATATGATCCGAAAACGTCGGCCATCTACGCACTCAACGACATTGACGTGAAGGCGCCGGCTGAAGTGGTCTGGAAGCTGCTCGTCGATGCCGAGAATTGGTCGAGCTACTTTCCCGCCGAAGATCAGGTCAAGATCTTGACCGGCAAGCCGGAACTGGCGCTTCAAACCAGATACAGCCGGGTGACGGTTGGCTTTCCGATGAGTCTGGTCGTGACGGAGTGTGAACCCTTCCGCAGGCTCGCGTGGGCGACGACGGTCGATGGCGACGAGACCGGCTCGAGCGCGTACCACGGCTGGGTCATCACTCCTACGGTCGATGGCTGCCATGTGCTGACCGAAGAAACGCAGCAGGGCCCTTGGTTCCTTGAGGAACTCGGGCGCAAGCATCCCGGTGCACTCTACCGCTATCACCAGGAATGGGTCGAAAGCCTCGCCCGCGCTGCGGAGGCGGAAGTGGCAAGCAGGGCAAGTTGAATGGGCTTGTCTTAAGGCCTGGCCGGTTGCTTGGGCCGCAACGCTTTCGACCGAACAGTACTGGGCCTGCCTTCGTCCCGAATATTGTCGGTACTCAACAGACGACGGGCGCTTCCAGCCTGGATCGGCGGATGATCACCCACCTACCTTTGGAGATAAATGACATGAATATTGAACTCAGGGGCCGCAAGGCGATTGTCACCGGATCCACCGCCGGAATCGGCCGCGCGACGGCGGAGGGGTTTGCCCGTGCCGGTGCATCGGTCGTCGTCAACGGCCGTGGGAATACCCGGGTCGACGAGGCGGTGAGGCAGATGCGGCAGGCCTTTCCCGGAAGCGACATCTCGGGCATCGCCGCCGATCTTGCGACAGCGGAGGGTGCCCAGGCCTTGATCGCGCAGGCGCCGGACGCCGATATCCTTGTGAACAATGTTGGTACGGCTCACATCCGGAGCTACAGTGGCGTCGAGGACATCGCGAAGATCCCCGACGAGGACTGGCTTGGCCTCTTCCAGTTGAACGTAATGAGTGGCGTGCGCGTGACCCGTCATTATCTGCCGCGGATGGTGGCGAAAGGCTGGGGCCGCGTCGTGTTTGTAAGTAGCGAGTCCGCAGTCAACATCCCTAAGGAAATGCTCGACTACGGCATGACCAAGACCGCTCAACTCGCGGTGTCGCGCGGGCTCGCCGAGGCGGTCGCGGGCACGGGTGTCACAATCAACGCCGTCCTGCCGGGACCTACCCGCTCTGAGATCCTGGGCGACTTCATGGCGAAGCAGGCTGACGCAAACGGAATCACGCAGCAGGAGGCCGAACAGGGCTTCTTGAAGGCGATGCGTCCGACCACCCTCATCCAACGCTTCGCGACCACCGATGAGGTGGCCAACATGATCATCTACGCATGCTCGGAGCAGGCTTCGGCGACAACCGGCGCGGCTTTGCGGGTGGATGGCGGCGTGGTCCGCTTCGTCGCGTAGCTGCCGAGACGGTTATGGCGCTAATGGCGCCGACCAGCGGACGGTCGACACCTGCGGCTGAGTTTCCCCTGCCCGGTGTCTTCAGGCCAAATGCTGGCCGTGACCTTCACCTGTTTCTCGACACACCCTGCAACAGGTCGAGGAAGGCGCGCACAGCGGGATTGGCGCGCCGGCTTTCCGGCCAGACCGCCGTGATATTGTGCCGCTCGACCGCATGGTTGGAAAGCACCGGCTCCGAAGCATCGACCAGGATAAGCGGCAGATTATAGTGCTGGCGAAACATCTCCACGAACTGATCGCGCGCTAACTTCTTCGAGCAGCGCGCGACCGAAGATTTGAAGGCCACAAAGTCGCGAAGGTTGGGGTAGGCCCGACGGGGTATGGGCGCCGTTCGAAGAGCGGGGAGACGCCCGACAGAGCGGCAGATCTGTCGGTCGCCTAGAATCTATCGACTGCTATCGATGGCCTAGGATTCGCTCGAGTGTCCTCTGCTATCCGATATTACTCCACAGCACTCCCCTCCGTTCGCGCAGCCAGAGTGGGCGTTTGTGTTCACTCCATCGCTTTCGTTCGCCGACATAGAGCTGCCCGCTTCCGCAGCGTCAGAGCCGATTCTCTACATGTAAAAGCTGTACCTTGGAGCGATCTCCTGCCCGTCTCGAGGTACTTCAGCACCTGCCCCACCTGTCTTGCCGTCGCAATAGTAATCGGCATTCCGTTGTCGAACTGAGTGTTGTTCCAATTCATCTTGGTCAAAGCCAGGGTCTCGTACGCGATATGCTGCAGTGGTTGACCGAGGATCTGACATCGCAGTATCAGCGGCCGCGGCACATACATTCCGGGATATGTGCGGAAGAAGTCGACGCTGCCGCGCGTGTAAAGGTGCGGAAATCGACGCCTCAGTTCGACTTTCTTCTGACCGCTTACAATCTTGGTAGCGTACTCTGGCTTGACGCTCAGAACGAAGTCGTGGCGGAAAGGTCAAGGTTGTTCATTCAGTGACGATCGCAAAATTTCCCACGATCGGGCATTATCCTACGCGAAACAAATTGTGAACCGCTGATTGATCCAAATCGGCGACGGAGGTCACCGAGCGATCGGCTTCCGATATTGCGGTTCGCAAGCCCGCAGGAAAGGCCGAAGCAACAGGCGTCACACTCGCCTGTCTGTAACCCAAAGGCCGTAGTGTGGCAGAGCAATGGCTCTTGGGATCATCACAAAAGAAAGGACGCTTGGCTGCCGCTGTTGCAGTTGTGGGAACAACCGCTTTCAAGTCGAGGCAGAGTTTGGGTTAACGACTGAGATGAGGCGCAAAGCAGCCATGCCGCCGTCGCGTGTGAGACTCTGCTTCGGGTCACAAGCAAAACAGCAGCCCTATGGCTCGTCCCTCACATCGCGCAAATTAGACACAACCCGGCGGTTCTGCGACCTGCAGGCGTTGTCGGGGCACTCGCGGACGAGCCTGTCCTTGCCGTAGCCCTTGGCCCACATGCGGTTGCGGTCTATGCCGCCGGCGGCGAGGTAGTCCATCACCGCATCGGCGCGCTGCTGCGACAGCGCCGTTTCACTTGCGCCGGGATCGTCGGCGAAACCCTGCAGCTTGAGCAGCCAGCGCGGATGCTTTGCTAACCAGGCGATCTGGGTGTCGAGGGTGGCCTTGGCGACAGAATCGAGCGCGGCCGAACCTTGCGTGAAATAGGTGCGGCGGCCGACATTGAGGATAAAATCCTCCTCGCTGCCCGGCTGCACGTTCTGGAAGCCGGCAACCTCGGTGTTGGTGACGTCGGGCGTGGAAGGGGCCAGCGTGTTGCTGGTCGAGCAGGATGCGACCAGCACCAGCAGGCCGGCGGCGAGCAGCCGGCGCGTGTTTTCAATCGTGCGGTTCATGAGGCGCCAATCATTCGACAGTGGTGGAAGCGGGCGCCTGGTCGGCGATGTGCGGCAGGACCTGCACCGCGGTGCCGATCGGGCAGCGCTGGTAGAGGTCGATGATGTCTTCCGGGAACATACGGATGCAGCCGCTGGAAGCGTCGGTGCCGATGCTCCATGGCTCCAGCGTGCCATGCAGGCGGTAGCCGGTGTCGGCGCCGTCGCGGTGCAAATAGAGCGCGCGCGGCCCGAGCGGATTGTTGGACGCGCCGCCTGCGACCATGGGTGGTAGGTCCGGCTTGCGCTTACGCATTTCGGGGGGCGGGACCCATTGCGGCCACAGCGCGCGGCGGTCGATCGTCGCGCGGCCGTACCATTTGAAGCCGTCCTTGCCGACGCCGACGCCGTAGCGGATGGCGGTCTTGTTTTCCATGATGACGTAGAGGAAGTGGTGGCGGGTATCGACCACGACGGTGCCGACCGGCTCGCTGCTGAAATACTTGACGATCTGGCGATGCCATCTCTTGTCGATCTTGGCGAAGTTGGTCTTGCGATAGACAAAATTGTTGTCGCTGGCGGTACCGGCGAAAAAGGATTTTGCCGCCGCGGCTTGAGCAATATTGCTGGTTGCACCCACCGCGACCAGCGCCAGGCCACCGAGCACGACACCCCTGCGTGATAAAACCATCGGCAATATTCCCCCATGCCTAAAGCCTGGCGGACCATAGTTGAGAATTATTTCGCCTCAAAGTGGAAAATGCTGCGTTGCTTAAGTCGGCCGTGTCCGGACATTCGGCAATTTGGCGGCGAGTGACCGAATTGTGACTATCTTGCCGAGGACGAACGTCTAACCTAAACCCCCTCCAGGACCTTACCAAATTGGCGCGACTGTTTGGGACCGGGCGTAGTTGCGACATTTGCCCTATCCGGAAGTGTGAGCGATGCCGTGGGCATGATGCATGCTTTTCGTTCGGTTGCTGCGATGATCGTGATGTCCGGCGTGGCAGGTTGCACCAGCATTTCCTACTACGCACAATCCTTGAAGGGTCACGTGGAGATCATGGCGGCGCGCCAGGATGTCGGAGAGCTGATCGACAATCCTTCGACCCCTGGGACATTGCGCGCTCGAATGGCATCGGCGAGCGCCATCCGACAGTTTGCGATAGATGAACTAGCGCTGCCGGACAACAACAGCTACCGCAGCTATGTTGACGTTGGTCGAGACGCGGTGACATGGGCCATCTTTGCAGCGCCGGAATTCTCGCTGACGCCACGAACATGGTGCTTTCCGGTGTTCGGATGCGTACCGTACCGAGGGTACTTCTCCAAAAGGTCTGCGATTGAAACCGCTGTCGAACTTCAGAGACAGGGCCTGGACATCTATGTGACGGGCATCACTGCATATTCCACGCTCGGCTGGTCAAGTGACCCGCTGCTAAGCACCATGCTCAGCCAAGATGAAACGTATCTTGCAGGGCTGGTATTCCACGAACTCGCTCACCAGCGCGTCTACGTGCATGACGATTCCTCGTTCAACGAAGCGTTCGCTGTCGCTGTCGAAACAACGGGTGTGAGAAAATGGCTGCGCGCGACCGGCGATACTGCCGGATTGCGCCGTTACGAAGCCGACCGGAGGCGCAGAGCTGAATTTCTTGTGCTGGTGTCGCAGACCCGGGACGAGCTAAGGCATGTCTATGACGACGATGTTACTTCTGAGCAGAAGTGGGCCGCGAAGAAGGCCGCGATCGAACGGCTGAGGACGCGATACCGACAGATGCGCGACAGGCGCTGGGGTGGATACCGTGGATATGACGCCTGGTTCGATGCTCCGATCAACAACGCAAAGCTCGCCGCGACTTCCGTCTACAGCGATCGGGTGACTGCGTTTCTCCGCTTATTCGATTTGTGTTCGGGCGACTATCCACGGTTCTTCGCGTCGGTTCGACGGATAGGAGCGTTAGACAAATCTGACCGCGCCGAAGCGCTCGAGGCGGCAGATACATGCAATTGGGCCGGTCAAATCCGAAGGCCAGAAGCGGCGAATCGGTCGCTGATGTACTCGGCAGCCAGCGCAGGTGATTGAATTGACCATTTGTCGGCCGATTTCCTAGGTACTTTGACGTCGGCGGGGCCAGAAGACGCATGTCGGCCTACAGAAGCCAAAAGCGGACTTGCCTGAACTCCCCGAGGGGTCCTGGACCACAATGATTGCCGGCGGGCTGTGGCGCCTCAGTGTGCGCCCCTACGAGGCCGAAAACCTCACGCTCACGCCGCGCTGCCGAAAATAAGCCTGCATCAGCTTGCGGCCCGAACGGTTGTTCTGTGCCAGCCTTGCCGGATCAAACACCGCCTGTTCTATCCCCTCTCGCGTCAGCGCTGCTTTGAGCGCCGCGATATGTGCGTCGATGTCGGCATTGTTCGCCCGGAGCGATGCATAGATGCTGTCGGTCGCCTCGGCCACGGTCGGCTCGCTCACGGGTGTACTCCTTTGGCTATTCGGGCGGCGGCTTAGCACAGATCAGCGGCTTCGCCGATACCGATAAGACGGCTAGATGGGCGGCAACAGTGTTCCTTGGGGTCGGTTGTGAGTCATAGGTTCCGCCTGAGTCGGAGATCGCAAGCCATGTCGACATGAACGAGTGAGGAGGATTGGACGCACACGTTCGAGTATCCGGGCTTGCCTGCCGCGCGGCTGACCGTCCGGCCGCGCGGAACTCGTTCACGGCAGGACGTCTACGCGTCAATTCAGGAATTCGAACCGATGACGCGCATCGCTTGGGGTGGCAGTCCGAAGATCTCGCGAAGGTCGCCATGCAGCGAAACGGATAACCCAGCGCCGTTGAGGGCCGGGGAATCAAGACCAACACGGATCGGAGAAGTATTATGAGCTATGCGATTGTAGGATTCGGTGCGGTAGGCCAGGCCCTCGCCCACGCCTTCGCCCGTAAAAACATCGACGTGACCGTCGCGAGCCGCCGGCCGCCCGAGGCGCTGGCGCCGCAGGCTAGGGCGATTGGACCCACGGTCGTCGCCAAGTCGCTGCGGGATGCACTCGAGGCCGACACAATCATCTTGGCGGTCCCGTTCGGGGAGCATCGCGAGGTTGCGAAGGTCCTGCCGAGTTGGAAAGGCAAGACGGTCATCGACGCGATGAACGCGTTTCCAGTCCCTGAAGAGCTGGACGGTCTCCCGTCCTCCGCCTTCGTCGCGAAGGCGTTCACCGGCGCCAAGCTCGTGAAAGGGTTCAATCACCTGGTCGTCGAGGGCGGCCACCGGGTCGTCTTTCTGTCGAGCGACGACGAGGACGCGACCGCTCCGGTGGCGGCCTTGGCCAAACAACTCGGGTTCGCACCCGTCAAGCTGGGAAAGCTCAGCGAGGGTGGCGCGCTGGTTCACGCACGCGGCCGCACGTGGGGCCAGCTCATCTTCCAGGACCTGTTCAAGAAGGAGCAGTAATCGATCTACGACCGTGTGGTCGACGCCGAGAACTGGTCGCGCGCTAACTTCTTCGAGCAGCGCGCGACCGAATATTTGAAGGCCACAAAGTCGCGAAGGTTGGGGTGGGCCCGACGGGGTATGGGCGCCGTTCGAAGAGCGGGGAGACGCCCGACACAGCGGCAGATCTGCCGGTCGCCTAGAACCTATCGGCTGCTATCGATGGCCTAGGATTCGCTCGAGTGTCCTCTGCTATCCGATACTACTCCACCGCACTCCCTCCTCACTCCCACTCGATCGTGCCTGGCGGTTTGCTCGTCACGTCGTAGACGACGCGGTTAATGCCGCGCACCTCGTTGATGATGCGGGTGGCGGCGGCGCCCAGGAATGCCATGTCGTAGTGGTAGAAATCCGCAGTCATGCCATCTACCGAGGTGACGGCGCGCAGCGCGCAGACGAATTCGTAGGTGCGGCCGTCACCCATCACGCCGACGGTCTGCACCGGCAGCAGCACGGCGAAGGCCTGCCAGATGGCGTCGTAGAGGCCGGCCTTGCGGATCTCATCCAGATAGATGGCATCGGCCTCACGCAGGATCTCCAGCTTTTCGCGGGTGATGCCGCCCGGGCAGCGGATGGCGAGACCGGGGCCGGGGAACGGATGCCGGCCGATGAAGCTGTCGGGCAGGCCGAGCTCCTTGCCGAGCGCCCTCACCTCGTCCTTGAACAATTCGCGCAGCGGCTCGACCAGCTGCATGTTCATGCGCGCGGGTAGGCCTCCGACATTGTGGTGCGACTTGATCGTCACCGACGGTCCGCCGGTGAAAGAGACGCTTTCGATGACGTCGGGATAGAGCGTGCCTTGCGCCAGGAAATCGGCGCCGCCGAGCTTCTCGGCCTCCTCCTCGAACACTTCAATGAACAGCCGGCCGATGGTCTTGCGCTTCTTCTCCGGATCCGACTCGCCCTCGAGCGCGCCGATAAAACGGTCCGAAGCATCGACCAGGATCAGCGGCAGATTGTAGTGCTGGCGAAACATCTCCACCACGCCGGCCGCCTCGTCCTTGCGCATCAGCCCGTGGTCGACGAGGATGCAGGTCAGCTGATCGCCGACCGCCTCGTGGATCAGCAGGGCCGCGACCGAGGAATCGACGCCGCCCGAAAGCGCGCAGATCACCTTGCCCTTGCCGACCTGCTTGCGGATCGTCTCGACCGCGTGCTCACGGTAGGCCCGCATCGTCCAGTCGCCTTCGATGCCGGCGATGTTGTGGACGAAGTTTTGGAGCAGCCTGGCGCCGTCCGGCGTGTGCACCACTTCGGGGTGGAACATGAGGCCGTACATCTTGCGCTCAACATTGCCGAAGATGGCGAAGGGCGAGCCCTCCGATTTTCCGAGCACCTCGAATCCCTTCGGCAGGGAGATGACACGGTCGCCATGGCTCATCCACACCTGGTGGCGCTGGCCGGGCGCCCACAGGCCCTCGAACAACGGGCTGTCCTTGGCGATCTCGACGAAGGCGCGGCCGAACTCGCGATGGTCGGAGCTTTCGGCGACGCCGCCCATCTGCACGCACATCGCCATCTGGCCATAGCAGATGCCGAGCACCGGCACGCCGGCGTCGAAGACGATCTGTGGCGCGCGCGGACTGCCGATGTCGCTGGTCGAGGCCGGACCGCCGGACAGGATCACCGCCTTTGGATTGATGCGCTTGAACGCCGCCTCAGCCGACTGGAAGGGCACGATCTCGGAAAAGACGCCGGCCTCGCGAATGCGGCGGGCAATCAGCTGAGTGAACTGGCTGCCGAAATCGACAATCAGGACGGTGTCGGGATGATTGGCTGTTTTCATGGCGAGCGTTTAAAGAAAGAAACGAGTCGGCGCAATGGGTTGCGGGGCGTCTCTCTCACTCCGAATCCGCATCTTCATGGGACAGGTCAAAACTGCAGCGTGTCAGACGCGATCGCCTGTTCCAGCAGTTGCACCGCCGCGGCCAGCTTCTCGTCGATGACATGCAGGTATTCCGTCCAGTCGCCGACGTGTCTTAGATCGGCCGCCCCGTCGGAAATGCCGCGCAGGCCGATAAGCGGCACGTCGAACAGCTGACAGGCGCGCAGGCAGGCGAAGGTCTCCATGTCGACCATATCGGCCGCGATCGCCTCGTAGGTGGCGCCGGAGACGATTGCCGCGCCGGTGGACAGCGTCGCCGGCCTGATGCCCGGTATCCTGAACGGTAGCGGCACACTGACAGGCAGGTCGAGAAACGGCGTGGCGCCTTTCTCGAACCCCAAGGGCGAAGCGTCCATGTCGCGGTAGGCGACTGAAACGGCCTGGTAGATTTCCGTCTGCTCCAGCGTCCGGCTGCCCGCCGAACCGAGCGACACGACCAGATCCGGCAGCGCCTTTTCGACCCTCAGCCGGGACAGTTCGGCGCTGAGCCCGACACTGGCCTCGACCGGCCCGACGCCGGTCAGCAGCGGCGTGAACAGCCGCTGCAAGTGTGGGCCGTATTCGGCCTCGGCCGCCATGACGAAGAGAACGGACTTGCCGGAGATCAGGGTGAGCTCACCAGGTGTCTTGCCGGCCATGATCGTCCATCCTCCCCTGCCCGTTCCTCAGCCCTCGATACCGTCGCGGCCGAGCACCGTCATCATCGTTCCGGTCATTGTGGCGATCAGCTTGGCCTCGCCGTCGGTGGCGAAGGCATAGGCCTGGCCATCGGCGACGATGATGGTGCGGCCGGGCTTGGTCACCGAGCCGCGGAACAGAAAACGCTCGCCCCGGCCGGGCGCCAGCAGATTGACCTTGAACTCGATGGTCAGCACGCCGGAATTTTCCGGCATCAGCGAGAATGCCGCATAGCCGCAGGCCGAATCGAGAGCCGTCGAAATGACGCCGGCATGAAGAAAGCCGTGTTGCTGGGTCAGTGCCGCCGAATAGGGCATTTCGATCTCGATGATGCCGGGCGTCACCAGCGTCAGCTCGGCGCCAATGGTCATCATCGCGTTCTGGCGCGCGAAGGACGTCCTGACGCGGTCCTCATAATCGGGAGCAGGAACGATCTTTGCTGCCATGGCCGTCGCCCTTCGTTTCTCGACAAATCTTATTGCAGAGGCATTTATCGCAGAGGGGTGGGCGGCAGGCAATCGCAAATGCTGCACTGCAGCAATTGGCTAAACCTGCTGATAAGAAGCGAGATCGGCGACATCCGGCAACCGTTCAGCCAGCCCGCCGCAGCGCGCAGAAATAAAAGCCGTCGGTGCCGCTCAGCAACGGCGACAGCGAAATGCCGCCCGCAGCGCCAAAACGCACTGCCGCCTCGTGGCCCGCAAAACGGCTGTCCCAAAGCTGGCGGTGATCGACGGGGACAAAGCCGGGATGGCGGTCCCGGAACGCCGAAACCTGGTCGCCATTCTCCTCGTCGAACACCGAACAGGTGATGTAGACCAGCAGGCCGCCGGGTTTGACGAAGTCCTTGGCGGCATCGAGTATCGTCTCCTGCTCGCCCTTGCGGGCGTCGAGCTGCCTTTGCGTCAGCCGCCATTTGGCATCCGGCCGGCGCCGCCACGTGCCGCTGCCGGTGCAGGGCGCATCGATCAGCACGATGTCCATATGCTTGCCGAGCGGCGCGAGCTCCGCCGGTTTGGTGACGATCTGCACATTGCGGTTTTCCGAGCGGCGGATACGGTCGAAGATCGGCGCCAGCCTTGCCTTCTCGGCATCGTGGGCGAAGATCTGGCCGCGATTGTCCATCGCCGCAGACAGCGCCAGCGTCTTGCCGCCGGCGCCGGCACAAAAGTCGAGCACCTGCATGCCAGGCTCGGCGCCGGCCAGTTCGGCCGCAATCTGCGAACCTTCGTCCTGAACCTCGAACCAGCCTTTCTGGAAGGCCGGTTCGGCCTGCACGTTCGGGTGCCTGCCGTCGCCGTCGATCGGCGGGATGCGGATGCCGTGCGGCGCGATCCGCGCAGGCTTGGCGCCGGTCTCCGCCAATTCCGCCAGCACCTTGCCACGATCGGCCTTGAGCGTGTTGACCCTGAGGTCGAGCGGCGGGCGAGTGCCAAGCGCGGCACCCTCTTCCACCCAGGCCGTGCCGAACGCCCGCTCGAACAGCGGCATGCACCAGTCGGGGATGTCTGCCCTGACAGCCGGCGGCGCGTCGGTGAGCCGGCGAGCGGCGAGGGTTTTCAATTCGTCGGCGCTCAGCAGCGGCGGCGCGAACTTGTCGCCCTCGAGCGCCTCGTTCAGCGACTGCGCCGTCTGGCCCCATTCGAGCAGCAGCGCGCCGAAGCCGATGGCGCGCGGCTTCTCCTCGCCGAGCAGCCAGCCGGCGGAGCGTTTGCGGCGCAGCGCGTCGTAGACGATGTTGCCGATCGCGGCGCGGTCGCCGCCACCGGCGAAGCGGTGCGACAGGCCCCAGTCCTTCAGCGCATCGGCCACCGGCCGGTGGCGCCGGCCGATGTCGTCAAGCACTTCGATGGCTGCCGCCAGCCGCCCGCCCAGTCTCATTGTCGTCTTCCATTACTCAGCAAAATAAAATCCGGCCCTGCTCTTAGAGCTTTTCGTGTCCTGATTGAAACAGTCTGTTTCCCCGACGGCGAGACAATCCATGCAAGGCGGGTGACGAATGTGGGTTGGTGCATCGCGAGCCGCCGCCACCAAGCGGGCGTCGGCATGCGGAACCAAATAATTCGATCAATATATTATAAGCCTCTAATGTTCTTGTCTGGCGAGCACAAGCACGCCGGCAGGTGCAACTGCGCTGCTTTGCAACTTTTGCGGTTGCGAATACTCTTTTGCGCGGTGATTCGCGTCGCAGAAAAAAGCGGAGCCGCGGGTCGATACGAGGAGAGGGCAATGAAAACTTATCTGGCGGAAGTTCTAGGCACGTTTCTATTGGTGTTCATCGGCACGGCTTCGGTGGTGACGGGCGGCTTCGGCGGCGCGCTGCCGCTTGGCCAGGAAGGTATCGGTCTGGCATTCGGCATCGGCCTGATCGCGGCGGCCTATGCGATCGGCCCGATCTCGGGCGCGCATCTCAATCCGGCGGTGACGCTCGGCGTGTTCCTTGCCGGGCGGATGCCGGCCAGGGACGTCATTCCCTACTGGATCGCGCAGGTCATCGGCGCCATCATCGCATCGCTGGCACTGTGGATCATCGTCTCCGGACAGGTCGGCGGCCACACCGGCGGCTTCGGCGCCAATGGCTGGGACGTGACGAAATGGGGCGTCAGCTCGGCCTTCCTGTGGGAGCTGATCGGCACCTTCACCTTCGTCACGGTGATCCTCGGCGTCACCAACGCCAAGCACACCACGGCCTTCGCCGGCCTCGTAATCGGCCTGACGCTGGCCGGCCTGCATTTCGCCATCATCCCGGTGACCGGCACATCGCTCAACCCGGCCCGTTCGATCGGACCGGCGCTGTTTTCGGGAACTGCGGCGATCGGCCAGCTGTGGCTGTTCATCGTCGCGCCGCTGATCGGCGGCGCCATTGCCGGCGTGGTTGCCAAGGCCGGTATCTTCGAGAAGGACTGACTTTTCGGAGGCCCAACGAAAAGGCGCGGGTCGAGGCCCGCGCCTTTTTTGTTGCGTCGAGAACTTCGTGTGCTGGATCAGGCCGCGAGGTCAAAACGGTCGGCGTTCATCACCTTGGTCCAGGCCGCGGCGAAATCCCTGACGAACTTCTGCCCGGCGTCGGCCGAGCCGTAGACCTCGGCAAGCGCCCGCAACTGCGCGTGCGAGCCGAAGATCAGATCGGCGCGGGTGCCGGTCCACTTGACCGCCCTGGTCTTGCGGTCGCGCGCTTCGTAGACTTCATCGGAGCCGGCGGCCGGATCCCAGACCGTGTTCATGGAGAGCAGGTTGACGAAGAAATCGTTGGTCAACGTGCCCGGCCTGTCGGTGAACACCCCGTGCTTCGACTTGCCGGTGTTGGCGCCGAGCACTCGCAAGCCGCCGACGAGCACAGTCATCTCCGGCGCCGTCAAGGTCAGCAGCTGCGCCCGGTCGACCAGCATCGCTTCGACCGACATCGGCGGCTTGCCCCTGACGTAGTTGCGGAAGCCATCGACTTTCGGCTCGAGCGCGGCGAAGGACTGGACATCGGTCTGTTCCTGCGAGGCGTCCATGCGGCCTGGCGTGAACGGCACCTTGACGTCATGGCCGCCGTCTTTCGCCGCCTTCTCGACCGCGGCGACGCCGCCGAGAACGATGAGGTCGGCAAGCGAGACTTTCTTGTCGCCGGACTGCCCGGCGTTAAACTCGCTCTGGATGCCTTCGAGCTTTTCGAGCACGTTGGCCAGCTGCGCCGGCTGGTTGACCTCCCAGTCCTTCTGCGGTGCCAGGCGGATGCGGGCGCCGTTGGCGCCGCCGCGCTTGTCGGAGCCGCGGAAAGTCGAGGCCGAGGCCCAGGCGGTCGAGACCAGCTCGGACAGGGACAGGCCGGAGGCCAGGATCTTCGCCTTCAGCGAGGCGATATCCTGTTCGCCGACCAGTTCGTGGTCGACTGCCGGTATCGGATCCTGCCAGATCAGCTCTTCCTTCGGCACGAGCGGGCCGAGATAGCGGACGACGGGACCCATGTCGCGATGGGTCAGCTTGAACCAGGCGCGGGCGAAGGCATCGGCGAACTGATCCGGATTCTGGTGGAACCGCCGCGAGATCTTCTCGTAGGCCGGGTCGACGCGTAGCGCGAGGTCGGTGGTCAGCATCGCCGGGGCGCGGCGCTTCGAGGCATCGTGCGCATCCGGCACGGTGCCTGCACCGGCGCCGCCCTTCGGTGTCCACTGATGGGCGCCGGCCGGGCTCTTGGTCAGTTCCCATTCGTAGTTGAACAGATTGTCGAAGAAGTTGTTGCTCCATTTGGTCGGCGTCGTGGTCCACGTCACCTCGAGGCCCGAGGTGATGGCATCGCCGGCAATGCCGGTGGCATGCTTGCTCGACCACCCGAGGCCCTGCGCTTCGATGCCTGCGCCTTCCGGCTCCGCCCCGACCAGCGACGCATCGCCGGCGCCGTGGGTCTTGCCGAAAGTGTGGCCGCCGGCGATCAGCGCCACGGTTTCCTCATCGTTCATGGCCATGCGGGCGAAGGTTTCGCGGATGTCGCGTGCCGAGGCCAATGGATCGGGCGTGCCGTTCGGCCCTTCCGGGTTGACGTAGATCAGCCCCATCTGCACGGCGCCGAGATGGCCCTGAAGTTCGCGGTCGCCGGAATAGCGCTCGTCGTCGAGCCACTTGGTTTCCGACCCCCAGTCGACGTCCTGCTCGGGCTCCCAGACATCGGCGCGGCCGCCGGCGAAGCCGAAGGTCTTGAAGCCCATCGATTCCAGCGCGACGTTGCCGGTGAGGATCAACAGGTCGGCCCAGGAGATCTTGCGGCCGTATTTCTGCTTGACCGGCCACAGCAGCCGGCGCGCCTTGTCGAGATTGGCGTTGTCCGGCCAGCTGTTGAGCGGCGCGAAACGCTGCTGGCCGGCGCCGGCGCCGCCACGGCCATCGCCGATGCGATAGGTGCCGGCGCTGTGCCAGGCCATGCGGATGAAGAGCGGGCCGTAATGGCCGAAATCGGCCGGCCACCAATCCTGCGAATCGGTCATCACCTGGTGCAGATCCCTGATCACCGCATCGAGATCGAGGCTCTTGAATTCCTTGGCGTAGTCGAAGTCCTCGTCCATCGGGTCCGAGAGGCTGGACTGCTGGTGGAGGACGGCAAGGTCAAGCTGGTTCGGCCACCAGTCACGATTGCTCCTCCTGGCCGATCCATGTGGGACCGGGCATTTGCCGGCGCTGTTGTCGTCGGTTTTCGCGTCCATCTTTGCCTCCGATTTTGTTGATTTTCCGGGATTTTGTTGATTTTCCGGGCAGGGCCAGCAGCCGCGCCATTCTGGAATGGTTCCAGACTAGCCTGCCCAGCCGATAAAGACAAATTGCCTTTGCTGTTTATTCTGATAGGTTTTCCTTATGATTGGCTTGACCGTCCGGCAGATGCATTATTTCGAAGCGCTGGCGCAAACGCTGCATTTCGGCCGTGCGGCAAAACTCGCCGGCGTCAGCCAGCCGGCGCTTTCTTCGCAGATCGCCGAGATGGAGCTGCGGCTCAATTGCCGGTTGTTCGAGCGCGGCGGCAAGGCGGTGCGGATGACCGACGAGGCGCAGGCCCTACTGCCGCGCATCGAGCGCATTCTTGCCGATATCCGCGACGTCGAGGCGACGGCCCGGCGCGGCCGCCCGGCGCTAGAGGGCCGCTTCCGGCTCGGCATCATCCCGACGGTGGCGCCCTATCTCTTGCCGCATGTGCTGCCGAAGCTGAAACGGCATTTCCCGGCATTGCAACTCGAATTGCGCGAGGCGGTGACCGCTTCGCTGGTCGAGGACACGGCTTCGGGAAAGCTCGACGCCTTCGTCGCGGCACTACCCCTCGATTACCCAGGCCTGGTCACCGAGGCGCTGTTCTCCGACCGGTTCTTCCTGGCCGTCCCGGCCGGCGACCCCGCCTTCGCCTCGCCGCCGGTGCCGCCGGAAAGCCCGGCACTGGAGCGGCTGATGCTGCTGGAGGAAGGCCATTGCCTGCGCGAACAGGCGCTCGCCGTCTGCGGCAGCGTGCGGCCGGTGGCAATGGCAAGCTATGGCGCGACCAGCCTGACGACGCTCTTACAGATGGTGGCGCACGGGCTCGGCGTGACGCTCATCCCGGAAATGGCGGCGGGACCGGCCAGCACTATCCCCGATCTGAAGATCGTGCCGTTCCAGGAACCAATGCCGCAACGCACGATCTGCCTCGCCTGGCGGCGCAACAAGGTCCGCCACGACGAATGCGTCGAACTGGCCAAGATCATCCGCGGGCTGGATGCGGCGGTGCTTGCGGCTTGAGCGGCGGGGGGTGTCGGTCAATGGCCTGGTTTAGGCCGAAGCGGACCGCAAGCCCCTTCTAAAGGAACGACTTCAACCTTTTTAGTCTGGTGTTGACTCGAAGTCGACCTTCGCAGACCTGAATGGCTGCTTTGCGCCGCATCACAGCCGTTGGGTAGGGAAGATGGTCATCCCGAAAGCCGAAAGTTCCGTTTGTTCGAATGATGACAACTAAGGAAATAGGAAACAGCCTTTGCGCGCAATTCCGTGCTTTGGCGTTGCCGAGGGTGCTTCACTAGCATTGATCTTTTTGGTGCGGCATCCGCGGCGTGCAGTAAGTGGAGAATACAATAGCGGTGAGGGCCGCGATCGGTGAGGTTCAGTGATGAATCATGCGCAGAGTACCAGGTCAAAATGTCTCCGCTGTGACTTCACCTTTATTAAACCACGGCCCTTGATTTTACTTCACGGGATACGCGGCAGGGGGTGCAACGCCATACCATCCCTCATTCCGTTATGCCTCGTTCTGGCGTTGGCATCTCCGGCAAATGGTCAGTTGGCGCCCGAAGCGTCAGCGGTTACCACAGCTAACGACAGCTCGTCGGTCGCGGTTTCCGAACACACCGAGGTCGGCAAAGAACCGGGCAAGCCACAACCGAGCGCGCTGGGATCCCGTATATCTAGAGAGCTGGTGCTCAGCGAAGCGCAGGCACTCAAAACACTCAAGGAGGGCGCGCAAACACCGCTCGGCGAGCATGAGGAGGCTTTACGCCGCGAATTGGCCGCAGCACGAGCGGAGCTGGACGCTATGCAGCGCGGCGCACGTGAGCTAAGCGCCCAGGCACACGTACTGGCAGACACGGTGGCTCAGCAAGCACACGCCCTAAATGAGCAGCAGCGAACAGACGAAGCGCTCGCGCTCGATCTGGAGGCGGCGCAGCGCGTTATCGAAAGCTACAGGGCCGAAGCCAGTCTCTGGAACAGCGAGAAGGCTGCCGCGCTTGGAGCGCACCCCTCTATGGAAGCCTCCCAGCTTGCTGCGAAGCGAGCGCTTGATGACGAGCGGCACAAGGTTGAGCTCTTGGAACAAGAACTTACCACGGCTCGCCAAACTATCGATGCTCTTAAGAAAAGCGCAAATCTTGCAGCCGTCGAGCAGGCCAACGCCATAAGGGACCGACAGGTGGCCGAGGCCGCTCTAAAGCAGGCTCGAGAAACACTCGAACGGGGACGCGAACGAGCAGATTCAGCTGTACGTGACCTCGATATTGTTCGCCGGGAACGCGATGCTTTAAAGCAGAGCTCGGCAGATTTGAGTGCCGCGCTGGACCAAGAGCGTGAACGGGCTATCGGTCTAGCCCGCAGCCTCAGTGCCGCGCGTGAGGCAATTGATATTGTCAAGGGTAAGCGTCGCACTGCGGCTGTGGAGCGCGCGCCGAAAGCACGTACCCCCGCGAGTGCACTTGCAAGTAGGTTATCGCATTCGGGCGCCCAACCAGCCCGTGAACCGGACTTGCCGAAAAAACAGAAAGTGAAGGTCCAAAAGTCGCCGCAAACTGCTCTGCTGGCAACCATACCTCTTCCCGCAGCATTGCTTCCAACACGGCCATCAAAAAGCTCGAGCCGCGCCAGTGAAGACTAGGGAGCGAAAGCCGCAGGGGAGATGACAATGAACAAGTATGTCGCAGCCGCGTTGACGATCGGGATCACAATTGGGCCTGCCTCGGCTCTTGAAGCAGGTGTGGGCGGTAGGGCCGGCGGTGTCGGGGTCAGTGCTGGAGTGAGCGCCGGTTCGCAAGGCGTATCTGTGGGAGCGGGCACGAGCGTCGACGGCGTAGGCGGAGCAAATGTTGGAGCTTCGGTCGGTGCAGATGACGGATCAGTCGACGCAGGCGTTAGTGCCAGCGGCAACGTTGGTGACACAAGCACAAGTGCCAGTGTGGGCGACGATCCGTCCGCCGAAAACGAAGCGGCTACGGCACCCGACAGTTCGACTGCAGTGACGGCCCCTTCCCCTGCCAAGACCGCCAGGCAATCCATCGTCCTGCCACCCGTCCTCAGGCCTTCCAAAGCCGGTGGGAGTGACTCCACCAAGGGGTATCCCTTTGGATCTCTGGGACCACTGACAGCGAGACCCGGTACGCCGGTTGCGGTCGTGCAAGCCTGCCGCGCGGCGATCATGGCCGCTGCGACGCCGCTTGGCGCCGTCCGTGTCCACGCGGTAAGCGCAGGCGCATTGCGTCAACTTCGGGGTGCACGCACGGCGCCGATCGAGGTGCGAATAGACTACGCAAGAAAGGGTGGCATCGAAGTCCGACAGGCGCAAGTCAGTTGTCGCCTCGATGCGTCGGGCAGGGTCACTGCGATAACATAGCACCAAGCCTGATTGCCAGAGCTGCCGCACGCCGACAGCGGCACGATCCGCTTCGCCATCTACAAGGCGCCCTTCTTCGTCGGTGGCGCCGTAGGTGTTGGTCAAAGGTTCGGTTTGAGCCACGAAGCCAACCCGCAAGCCCCTTCGAAAAGAAGGCTTCAGTCCCTGTCCCAGGCTGCGAGCAACGGGCCTTTGCTTCCATAGACAGGGTCCTTGCGCGGCCGGCCAACCTTGGGGATCGTTACGACCGCCTTGGCATGGTAGGCGGCAGTCGTGCACAGGTCATAGGTGCCGGATTGAGGATAGGCGCCGACGACTAGAAAATCGTCGGATGCGGAAAGACGCTGGTGCCCGGTGCCGGCCGGAAGCACCGCGACGTCGCCGGCCTTCAGCGACAGCGTTCGTCCCATCTTGCCGCCAAAGCGAACCTTGGCCGTGCCGCGCGCGACGCCCAGCACCTCATGTATGCGCGAATGGTAGTGAACGTAGTTGTAGATGCCGTTGCGCCAGCTATCGCCCCAGCCATTGGCTTCAAAAAGCGCCTCCATGACAGCCGCCGGATCGAAGTCTTCGGGCAGCGTCACGGCGCCGCGATAGACGACCAGCGGCCAGAACGGATGGTTGGGCACCAGCCCGTCATCCCTGAACCGAAATGCATTCGCTTTGCGCGGCCTCAGGAGGTCGGCGACCTCTCGCCTGTCTGGCCTGGCGATGCCGGTGACCTGCTCGACGGCCTTCTTCGTGGTTTGCAGAATGCTCATGGGGTGGCCCTTGGGTGGTTTGGAGCTCCATGCCGGTTAATCGGCTGCGTGGCGGTTGGTTCCGCCAGGGTTAGAGTTCCGCGATCTGCACCATGGCGGTTCCGCAACAAGGTCCGGCAAATCCTGAATGGCTGCTTTGCCCCGCATTTTTGCCGTTCAGACCACCATTGCAGCTTCCCGAAAGCTGACGGTCTGCTAAGCCGGCACTAAGGCCTCGAATGGGGTGGTAGCGGTTACTCCGCCGGTCAGCCCGCTGCCCAACGATAATAGTCGCGTTGATGTCAATGCGAGCATCCCAAATATCATGCAAGTACTCCTAGGCTATCCGCCCGGGTGGTCGTTGCCACCGTGCGCGGCGATGAACATGGCGACGGCCGACCGGCAATAGGATTCGATTTCGTTGTCGTCCTCTGCTCTCGCCTCATCGAAGCGTGCGATAATCAGGAGATCGGATCCTTTGATAAGCGCGGCAAACAAGCGGGCGGACCGGAGAGGGTCGGTCACGTTCAGAACCGCCTTCGCGTGCAACTGACGCAACAGGGCCTCGATTTGGGCGATGACATGGGCGGGGCCGGCTTCGTAATGGAGCTTGCTTAACGACTTTTGATTCGTCTTGTCGGCCATGATCATGGCTTCGACACTGCGGACGTCCGGGTTCAACAGCGTGCGAAGCAGGGATGATCCCACCGCCATGAGCTGATCTTCGGCCGAACCGTCGACGCCTTCAAAAAGGGCCTGTGGTGCAAACTGATGGCAGCGGGCCGCGATGGCCGCGCTGAACAGCGCCTCCTTGTTCTCGAAGTGCCGATAGATGCTGAGCTTGGATATCTTCGCTCGCTGGGCGACCTTGTCCAATGTCGTCGCATGAAAACCCAATTCCTCAAAGAGTTCGCACGCGGCGTCGACTATCGTTTGGCCAAGCGCCTCATTGGCGGGCCGGCCGCGCCGGCCCTGGCTGTTTTCGGTCACGACAATTCCAGTCCTTGACAGTATCATAATTCTTGAATTACGATACCACGCAGTGTCAAAAATGTGCAAGCCAGGCCCAAGCCAACCCCTCATCCACATACGGAGCCCATCACCATGGATGACGTCATCATCATCGGCGGCAGCTTTGCCGGTCTCGCCGCCGCCCTGCAGCTCGGCCGTGCCCGCCGCAAGGTCACCGTTCTCGATACCGGCCTGCCGCGCAACCGCTTCGCCGGCCACTCGCATGGTCTGCTCGGCCACGATCACAAGCCACCGCTGGACATCCTGGCCGAAGCGCGGCAGCAGCTGGCGCGCTATCCCACGATCAGGCTGGTCAATGCCCGGGCCGACAGGGTCTCCGGCGCCATCGACGATTTCTCTGTCCTCACTGGCGCTGGCGAAAGCCTTGGGGCGCTGCGACTGATCCTGAGCTATGGCGTTGCCGACCAGATGCCTGATGTTCCGGGCTTTGCCGAAGGCTGGGGCACGTCCATCGTACCCTGCCCCTATTGCGATGGCTTTGAAGTCGCCGGCCAGCATTGGGGCCTCGTCTGGTCCGGCCCGCCGTCGCACAATTATGTCAGGCTGTACCACGACTGGACCGACACGTTGACGGTCTTCGCCGATGGTCACGACATTGCACCCGATATCCGGGCCGATCTGGCGCGCCGCAACATACCTGTCGTTGATGGCCGGATCACCGAAATCGCCCGCCACAGGGGCCACAATGCCACCGTCAAGCTCGATACCGCCCCCGATGTCGCAGTCGATATCTTGTTCGCGCATCCGCGCAACAAGCCGTCCGCAAGCCTGCATGAATCACTGGGACTCGCCACGGTCAATACGCCCCTCGGCATCGCCCTGAAGGCCGACGAGCGCCGCGAAACCAGCATACCCGGAATGTACGCCGCCGGCGATCTTGCAAACCCAGCCATGGCTTCGGTCACCACAGCAATATCGCAGGGCGCGACGGCGGGTATCTCAGCCCAGCAGTCGATGCTTGTTTGAGAGCACAGATTGGAGATGAGCATGGCCGTCGAACCGGACAGCGCGGGTGTGCGCTTCCCTCCGCCCTTCGTCTATCTAGGAGCGCTGCTGTTGGGGCTGGCGGCGGAGCGGTTCGTCACCCTGCGCTCTTTCGGCATCGACTGGCGGTTGCTGGTCGCGACGGGCGCGCTGCTGTTCGTTGCCGGCGCGGCGATGATGCTTGCGGCGGCGGGGCTGTTCCGGCGGCTAGGCACCAACGTTCCGCCGTCGCAGCCAACGACCCTCATCGCAACGACCGGTCCTTATCGGTGGACCCGCAATCCCATGTATCTCGGCATGGCGCTTATCTATTCCGGCCTTGCGATCGGCTTCGACGGGCCGATCGCCTTCGCCTTGCTCCCGTTGGTGCTGATCGCGATCCAGACGCAGGTGATCGCCCGCGAGGGGCGCTATCTCGAAGCGAAGTTCGGCGACGACTACCGCCGCTACAAGGCCGAGGTTCGCCGCTGGCTCTGACCATTCCGCCGCTGCCGCCTGCGGGGCCTTCTGATAAACCAGCACCGGCTTCCTTGCCGCGAGCTATCATATTCTGAAGGTTGCGGGCCGGTGTCACGGAAACCGACTGCCGGCTGACGCAGTACACCCGGCACCTGAGGAGACGCACATGTCCAAAACCAGAGACACCGAGGCCAGCATCAGGATCGCTCGTCCGACCGCTCTTGGAGAAGCCTGACACACATGGAGTTCGAACACGTCACCTTCGACCTGCCACACTGCACCTTTCACGCGCTGCAGGGTGGTGATCCCGATGGTCAACCGACGCTCGTCTTGCACGGCTTGCCGCCACAAAATGAGCCGTCGACGCACCGCACACCGATGTCTTCTGTGGATGGCTCCCGCGATGCAAGAGGTAATTCGACATTATGGCGCGTTGGTCGGGTGCAGTCTTCTGTCCGGCCTGTTGATGCAGCCATTCGAGACTGCTGGCCCTGATGGGGTCAGCGAACTGGGTCCCAATCTGCTTTGCAGGCTATGATGCCTCCGACATCGCATGGGTTGTCCCTGTTCCCGGCCTGACGGGTCTCGCCATCACATCGCGTCGCTCTCACAACCTCATGGAGCCGATCGATCGGCTCGATCTGATTTCTGCTTCAGTGTCTCGTCTTCTGCGCAACTTACGCTGCAAGGTTCGGAGCATGACGCGCCTGATAGGTTTCGCCGCGCGCCATGATAGCCCACACCACGCGGGCCATCTTGTTTGCCATCGCTACGCTCGCCACGCGCGCTGGCTTCCTGGCGAGCAACGCGAGGAGGCGCGGATCCGCAGCCTCGGGCTTATGCCTTGCCCGTCGGATCAGGGAGGTCGCGCCGATCACAAGGAGCTTTCTCAGGTACCGGTCGCCCATCTTGGTGATGTGCCCGAGACGGTCCTTTCCGCCGCTCGAGTTTTGCGAAGGTGTCAGCCCGAGCCAGGCGGCAAACTCTCGACCCGAGCGGAACTGACCCGGATCAGCAACCGAGGCCGCCAACGCTGTGGCACCGATCGGGCCAATGCCAGGTATGGTCGATAGACGCCGTGCCACTTCATTCGTTCTTTGTTGGGCAAGGATCGACCGGTCAATGGTCTGGAGCCGGGCATGGGTGTTGAGCACCTGCTCGCACAGGATACACAGAATCTGCAGTGCCATTGCCGGTACGTCCAATGTGGATTTCTTCGCGGCTATCTGGCGCGCCAGCTTAAGCGCCCGCTCCAAACCTTGGGGAATGTCGATGCCGAACTCAGCCAACAGGCCGCGGATCATGTTCACGAGTGCGTGCGCTGCTTGACCAGAAGATTGCGTGTGCGGTGAAGCGACAGGGCCGCCTGCTGCTCGGCCGACTTCATCGCCACGAAGCGCATGGTCGGGCGTGTCACCGCTTCGCAAATCGCTTCCGCGTCCACCGCATCATTCTTGCCGCGCTTCACATAGGGCTTCACGTAGGACGGTGGCATCAGGCGGACTTCATGGCCGAGCTCCGTCAGTTCTCGAGCCCAGTGATGTGCCGTCCCGCAGGCCTCCATGCCGATCAGGCAGGGTGGCAACTTGGTGAAGAACGGCAGAACTTGCGATCGGCGCAGGGCCTTGCGCACGACAACGCCCCCAGACGCGTCGACGGCATGAACCTGAAAAATGCGCTTGGCCAGATCAAGGCCCACGGTGGTAATCTGCATGGCGGATGGCTCCTTTGCTCGGGTTGCCTGACAGCAAACCCACTGTGGCACTCAGATGCCGGGAGCGGGAGCCATCCACCTCATCTGCTTTCGAGAAGCGGTGACCAAGAGCGGACAGACCGCCACCGGCCCATATTGAGACGTTCAAGCAGTTTTCCTAACCTATCCGCCTCTGACCGCCCACCTCCCACCGCCCTCACGGCACAAATATCAAAAACACATACGTGCAAAACACCACCAGGTGCACCAGCCCGGTCAGGAACGTCGTCCTCTCGGTGCTAAAGCTCACATTGCAGATGAAGAGCGCCAGCACCAAAAGCACCACGTCGGTCGCCGGCAGCCCCAGGGTCAGCCCTCTTCCGGTCAGCAGGCTGGCGGCGGCTATGCCCGGTATTGTCAGGCCGATCGTGGCGCAGGCCGAACCCATGGCGACGTTCAGGCCGCGCTGCAGCTCGTTGTTGAGGGCGGCGCGAACCGCCGAGATGGCTTCCGGCATCAAGACCAGCCCGGCGATCATTGCGCCGACAATGGCGTCGGCCTGGGGCACCTGATAGGCGACGAGCGCATCTTCGACGCTGGCGGCGACCTGTTCGGCCAGCATGACGATGCCGATCAGCCCGATCAGCAGGAGCACAGCGCTAGCGGCAATGCTTTCGTGGGCCTCGGTTTGCGCCGCGGCGCCATGTGCTTGTCCGTCGATGAAATCGTCGCGGTGGCGGACAGTCTGCGCGAACAGAAAACCGGCATAAAGCAGCACTGAAAGCACGCTGACGAAGCCAAGTTGCGCCGCCGAAAACGTGCCGGGATCGGTGGTTCGCGTGTAGGTCGGCAGGATAAGCGTCATGACGCTCAGCGCGACCAGCACCGCCAGATAGGCGCTGGTCCCTTGGCGGACGATCGCCTGCTTGCGATGGCGCCAGCCGCCAAACGTCAGACACATGCCGACAACGCCGGTCGAGGTGATCATCACCGTCGAGAAGACGGACTCGCGTGCCAGCGTCGGGTTGTTGGCTCCATGCAGCATGATGGAAACGATGATCGACACTTCGATTGCCGTTACGGCGATGGTCAGCACCAACGTGCCGTACGGCTCGCCAACACGCCGAGCCACCGCCTCGGCGTGTTCGAGCACGACGAAAATGGTGGTGAACATGATCGCGCTCGAAAGCGCGCCGATAAATATCCTGGTGCCAAGCGACCCTTCGTCCACCGACACCCCGCTGGCCCTGACCGCGACAGCCATCGCCAGGGCGGCCAACGGCATGCCGTAGGAAACCGCCGATCTTGCGAAACCACTCATTCCAAGCCCCTTCCGCAAGCCGTGTTGCAGGTCCCTTCTGGGCAAGCCCCTTCTGCGAACCCTGCGAAAGCCTGAAGCGCGCTCAAGCCGTCTTCTGCGTCACCAATCCCAGTTCATCGATCATCGCCTGGCGCATCAGGTATTTCTGCGGCTTGCCGGTCACCGTCATCGGCAATTCGGTGCGGAAGCGGATGTAGCGCGGGATCTTGAAGTGGGCGATCTGGCCGGCGCAGAAGGCCTTGATGTCCTGCTCCGTGGCGATCTGGCCCGGCTTGAGCACGATCCAGGCGCACAGCTCCTCGCCGTATTTCGGGTCGGGAATGCCGAACACCTGCACCTCCTTGACCTTGGGGTGGCGATAGAGGAATTCCTCGACCTCGCGCGGATAGACGTTCTCGCCGCCGCGGATGACCATGTCCTTGACCCGGCCGACGATGTTGCAATAGCCCTCGGCATCGATTGTGGCGAGGTCGCCGGTGTGCATCCAGCCGTCGGCGTCGACCGCCTCGCGGGTCTTCTGCTCGTCGTCCCAATAGCCCTTCATCACGGAATAGCCGCGCGTGCAGAGCTCGCCCGGCGCGCCAACGGCGACGGTGGCACCTTCCGCGTCGATGGCCTTGACCTCGACATGCGGATGGACGCGGCCGACGGTCGATACGCGCTTTTCCAGGGGGTCGTCGACGCTGCTCTGGAACGACACCGGGCTGGTCTCGGTCATGCCATAGGCGATCGTCACCTCGGCCATATGCATCAGCGACACCACCTTCTTCATCACCTCGATCGGGCATGGCGAGCCGGCCATGATGCCGGTGCGCAGGCTGGTGAGATCGAAGGAGGCGAACTCCGGATGATCGAGCAGGCCGACGAACATTGTCGGCACGCCGTAGAGCGCGGTGCAGCGTTCCGTTGCCACCGCCTTCAGCGTGGCGCCGGCATCGAAACCCTCGCTCGGGAAAACCATGGTCGCGCCTTTGGTGACGCAGCCCATCGTTCCCATCGACATGCCGAAGCAGTGGTAGAGCGGCACCGGGATGCACAGCAGGTCGTCGACGGTGAGCCGGATCGCCGCGGTGACGAAATTGCCGTTGTTGACGATGTTGTTGTGAGTCAGCGTCGCGCCCTTCGGCGCGCCGGTCGTGCCGCTGGTGAACTGGATGTTGATGGCGTCGTCCGGTTTCAGCCCGTCGGAGATGCGGTCCAGCTTGTCATGCTCGTCGCGCCCGGCCATTGCCAGCACGTCGGCGAAATTGAACATGCCCGGCGAATTCTCCTCGTCCATGCGGATGACGGTCTTCAGCGCCGGCAGTCTGTTGGCGTCGAGCTTGCCCGGCGCCGCCTTGGCGATCTCCGGCGCCAGCGTCTCGATCATGCCGAGATAGTCGGAGCTCTTGAACTTGGCGGCGGTGACCAGCGCTCGGCAACCGACCTTGTTCAAGGCATATTCCAGCTCGACCAGCCGGTAGGCCGGGTTGATGTTGACCAGGATCAGGCCGATGCGGGCGGTGGCGAATTGCGTCACCAGCCATTCCCAGCGGTTCGGCGACCAGATGCCGACGCGGTCGCCTTTCTCGAGGCCGAGCACCAGGAAGCCGGCGGCGAGCGCATCGACGGTGTCCGACAGTTCCTCCCAGGTAAAGCGCTTGTCCTGCTCGACGAAGACGGCGGCATCGAGCGTGCCGTATCTGCCGACCGTATCGGCAAACAGCGCCGGGATGGTCAGGTTGAGCAACGGCACGCTGCGGTCACCGGAGACATGCGCCGTGCCGTCAACCGGCGCAATGAACGAACCGCCATCGCGCTTGCCGCGCAGGTTGGTTGCATTCTTCAACTCGTCGAGATTGATCGGCATCGCCGTGTCCTCCGCAGACAGAACGAGCCTATCAGCCCGGCGGGGTGGTGGAAATCCCGTCGATGGTAGGGCTGGGGTTGGAACTCGCCCTGTCAGGGCCGAAAACAAAAAAACCCGCCACGGCGGGCGGGTGTTCGGGGCCAATTGGCACCATAGCGAGATTAGTAGCATAGCTGCCGGCACAAAGCAAGAACAAAATTGCTGTACATCAGGAAAATCGCTTCGGGTCGGTGCCGCGGCTAGACCGCTGGATCCAACGTTAGTGGTTGGCAAAGGCCGAGGCGATATCCGATCTCCCCCCTTGCGGGTGAGATGCCCGGCAGGGCAGAGGGGGGGCGAAGGATCGCCAAGTTCGACTTCAGCACCCCCAACCGGGAACGGATGAGGCTCCGATTGGCTGACAGGTCGGCGGGACAGCACCCCCCTCTGGCCTGCCGGCCATCTCCCCCGCAAGGAGGGAGATTGGCAGCTTGGCCGACGGCGCCTGCTCCGCAATCGTCAACTCGAGTTCACCAACGCCATCCTGGCCGCAATATCGCGCAAGATCGCCTCGTCGGCCGGAGCGCGCATCTTCCGCGACGCCACGAGACAGGCCTGCGAGCGCAGGATCACGCCGTCGGCGAGCACCTTGAGATGGTTGGCGCGCAGCGTCGCGCCTGACGTGGTGATGTCGACGACGATGTCGGCCAATCCGGCCGCCGGCGCGCCTTCGGTGGCGCCGAGGCTTTCGACGATGCGGTAGACCTGGATGCCGTGCTTTTGCGAAAAGAATTGCTGGGTCAGGCGCCAGTATTTGGTGGCGATCCTGAGCCGCCGGCCATGGCGCTGGCGAAAATCGGCGGCGACGTCGTCGAGGTCGGCCATGGTGTCGACGTCGAGCCAGATGTCGGGCACGGCGACGACGACGTCGGCATTGCCGAAACCGAGGCGGGCGATGATTTCGGCGCGTGCCTCGCAGTCGGCGAGGTTTTCGCGCAGCAGGTCCTCGCCGGTGATGCCGAGATCGACCGAGCCCTGGCCGATTTCGCCTGCGATCTCGGAAGCCGACAGGAAGGCTATCTCGACGCTGTCCAGGCCATCGATGCGGGCGCGGTATTTGCGCTCGTCGCCGGGCAGGCTGACGGCAAGCCCGGCCTTGGCCAGCACCTCCAGCGCCTGCTCCTTGAGCCGGCCCTTCGACGGCAGCGCCAGCGTGATCATGGCGCCGTCTCCCGCAACGCTTCGATGCGGTCGAGCCAGACGGAAAAACCAACGCCGGGGATCGGCGTTTTGGCGCCGAGCAGCGTCAGCAGCCGGTCGTAGCGGCCGCCGCCGGCCAGCGGCCGGTCGCCGCCCTGCGCCGCGATCTCGAAGACGAGGCCGGTGTAGTAATCGAGCGGACGGCCGAAGGCGGCATCGTAGCTGATTTCAGACATCGGCAGGCCGAGGCTTTCGATGGCCGCGGCGCGGGCTGCAAAATTCTCCAGCGCGGTCCCCAGCGAAAGGCCGGCATCGGCGGCAAAACTTGCGAGCGCCCCGGCGGCGCTATCGAGCGGCACGTCGATCGCCAGAAACCCCTTCAGCGCCGCAAATGCCTCGTTCGACAGCCGGACGCTGCGCAGTTCGGCTTTCTCGATTAGCCGCCGCGCAATCTCGGACGGCGAACGCCCGGCCGTTGCCGACAGGCCGGCCTCTTCCATGCCGCCGGAGATATGCGCCGAAAGAGCCTCCAGATCGCCGTCGAGGACAAGCGCTGCCACCGCGCCGGCGAGCTGGCTGTTGCGCGGCGGATTGGCGAGGTCGGCAAGCGCCGCTTCCAGCATTGGCGCCGAGCCGAAGGCGCGGGCCAGCCGCATGCGCCAGCCGCGCGGCAGGCCAAGCGCTGCCAGCACCGCCTCGAAGATGGTCTGGTCGCCAAGCGTCACCGCCAGCTCCCGGCCGGGCAGCACCAGCGAAAGCAGCGCATGCGCATCGGCCAGCGAACGCGCATCGGCGGCGGCCGTGTCGCGGTCGCCGAGGTCCTCGATGCCGGCCTGGAAGAATTCGTTGCCGCCCTCGCGGCGCTGGCGAAACACCTCGCCGAGATAGGAATAGCGGCGCGGCGTGCCGGCCTGGCTGGCAATGTGGTCGAGGCAGACCGGAATGGTGAATTCCGGCCGCAGGCAAAGCGTCTGTCCGGTCTCGCTCTCGGTGAGAAAGATGCGGCGCCGCAAATCCTCGCCGGCCATGTCGAGGAACGGGTCGGCCGGCTGCAGCACAGCGACCTCGACCGCATGGGTGTTGCGCGCGGCGAATAGGCTGGCGATGTCGGATGCGATGGCAGGGGAGGTCATGGGGATGTGGGGCGCGAGGCACCCCCCTCTGGCCTGCCGGCCATCTCCCCCTCAAGGGGGGAGATTGGATATCGCGCCTGCTTTCGCCAATCTCCAGCGTTGGAAAGAAGACGGTGAGGCTGAAGCTGCCAATCTCCCCCCTTGAGGGGGAGATGGCCGGCAGGCCAGAGGGGGGTGCTCACGCGCCACCTTTCGCCCGGTCGGCCGCCTGCGCCGCCAGTATCTTCCTCACCTCGGCAACCAGCCCACTTTCCGCCACGGTCACCTGCGCCGGCCGTGCGGCGCGCCATTCGGCGTTGTCGGCGATCTCGGCCGACATCTTGGCGCCTTCGATCAGGTCCTTGATCTGCAGCTCGCCCTTGGCGCGCTCGTCGCCGCCCTGGATGATGGCGACCGGGCTGCCGCGGCGGTCGGCATATTTCAGCTGCGCCTTCATGCCGGCGCCGCCGAGATACATTTCGGAGCGGATGCCGGCGGCACGCAGCTCGGCCACCATCTTCTGGTAGCGGCCGAGGCTTTCCGTATCCTTGTCCATGGTCAGCACGACGACCGGTGCGATCACGTCAGACGTGTCGAGCTTGCCGAGGTTCTTCAGCGCCGTCATCAGGCGGGAGACGCCGATGGAAAAGCCGGTTGCCGGCACCGGCTCGCCACGGAAACGCGAGATCAGCCCGTCATAGCGGCCACCGCCACCGACCGAACCGAAGCGGACGATCTGGCCGTCCTCATTGGGGATCTCGGCCAGCAGCTCGGCCTCGTAGACCGGGCCGGTGTAATATTCGAGGCCGCGGACGACGGAGGGGTCGATGCGGATACGGTCTTCACCGTAGCCGCTTTGTGCGACCATGGTTCTTATCTGTTCCAGCTCTGCAAGGCCCTCGACAAACGACGCATTCGTTATGCCCAGATGTTCGAGTTTCCTTTCCTCGACAAGATTGCTGAGTCCGGGGTTGATGGATCCCAGTGTCTGGACAATTTTTTCGGGATCGTGCTGCGCCATGACTGTGAAATAGCTGATCACAACGTCGATTTGCGCATTATCCAGCCCGGCACCTTTGGTGAAATCACCGCTCTCGTCCTTGCGCCCTGCACCCAAAAGCAGGCGCACGCCCTCGACGCCCAACTTGTCCAGCTTGTCGATCGCGCGCAGCACCTGCAGGCGGCGGCCAGCGTTCTCCTCGCCGCCGAGGCCGATCGCCTCGAGCACGCCGTCGAGCACCTTGCGGTTGTTGACGCGGATGACGTAGTCGCCGCGCTTGATGCCGAGCGCCTCCATCACATCGGCCATCATCATCGCCATCTCGGCGTCGGCGGCGACGCCCGGCGTGCCAACCGTGTCGGCATCGAACTGCATGAACTGGCGGAATCGGCCGGGACCGGGCTTCTCGTTGCGAAACACCCAGCCGGAGCGATAGCTGCGATAGGGCTTCGGCAGGCGCTCGAAATTTTCGGCGACAAAGCGCGCCATTGGCGCGGTCAGGTCGTAGCGCAGCGACAGCCACTGGTCGTCGTCGTCCTGGAACGAGAACACGCCCTCGTTCGGTCGGTCCTGGTCGGGCAAAAATTTGCCGAGCGCATCGGTGTATTCGATCAGCGGCTGGTCGACCGGCTCGAAACCGTAAAGCTCAAAGACCGAGCGGATCGTCGCCATCATCTTCTCGACGGCGCGCAGATCGTCGGCGCCGCGGTCGACAAAGCCGCGCGGCAGCCGCGCTTTCATCTTTTCGGATTTGTCGGCCATGGGATGGGTACTTTGCTAAGCAATTGGTGACTTATTTCGGGTCGGCGTGTCCTACCGATGCAGCCCGGAGAAGGCAAGGGTTTGCGCTTCTCCTTGCTCCCCCTGCGCGAGAAGGCAAGAAAAAGAAGCTGAAACAATTGCGCCATGCGCGCGGCATCGTGCCGACACAATCCGGGCCGATAAGCGCGCCGAAACAAGGGGTTCGGGGCCATGGCCACGCTACAGAAGTTCGACATCATCGATAGCGGTGCACGCGACGCCTCGATCCGGCTACCGCCGGCCGATGGTTATGGGTCAAAAACGACGAAGCAAATCGCGGGACCGTTCGAGATCGCGGCGCAACAGCGCAGCGGGCCGACCATGCGCGACGTGCTGATGACCGGCCTGCTGGTGATCTATCCGGTGTTCGCCGCGCTGGCGGCCATCCTGGCCGGGTTTTTCCTGGCCGGCGCCGGCGGCGCCTGAGCCGCTATTTCGGCCGCCTGAACGCTTTCCGCTCCGCCTCGACCGGTTCCCGGCAGACGCAGCCCTCGAGATGGTCGTTGACCAGCCCCATCGCCTGCATGAAAGCGTAGACGGTGGTCGGGCCGACAAAGCTCCAGCCGCGCTTCTTCAGCTCCTTCGAAATGCGGACCGAAACGGCCGTCGTCGGATTGGCGCGCAGATGGGCGAGGTCGACGATCTCGGGCCGCTCGTCCGGGCCGGGCTCGAACTTCCAGAACCAGGCGGCCAGCGAGCCGGCCTCGTTGATGAGTTCGCGGGCGCGTTTGGCGTTGTTGATGGTCGAAACGATCTTGCCGCGGTGACGGATGATGCCGGCATTGCCGAGCAGGCGCTCGACATCGGCGTCGGTGAAGGCGGCGATCTTGTCGACATCGAAGCCGGCGAAGGCCTCGCGGAAATTGTCGCGCTTGCGCAATATGGTCAGCCAGGACAGGCCCGACTGAAAGCCTTCGAGGCAGATCTTTTCGAACAGCCGGCGATCGTCGGCGACCGGCCGGCCCCATTCGTGGTCGTGGTAGTGCAGATAATCCGGCAGGTTGCCGTGCCAGAAGCAGCGGGCGATGCCGTCGGGACCAGCAAGCAGACCTGTCTTTTCGTCCATGGCGGAATTCCGTTCGTGTCTTGGCGTTAACGCGTTTTGAAGCGGCCTTTACCGCGGCTTTACCAGATTCCTGAACCGGGCGGTAACCACACCAAAAGGTTTACTGACAGACAGGCATTTTACGCATTCCGATTCATGTTTCGGTTGCCGCTTCGCGCCCAATGTCGCGGAAATCGGGGAGGCTTTGCGCCCCGGCATGTTCGACGATCAAGGTGCGATCCGATGAAGATATTCTTGTTCCCACTGTTCGGCGCCGCGGCCGTGCTTGCCGTCGGCGCCGCCAATGCCAACGACCGCTATGCCGAGAGGCCGCCGGTGGTGGTCAGCCCCGACCTTTCGGCGCCCTGGGTGCTGCAGCTCGGCCATGCGCCGGGCATCGTGCGGCAGAGCCGGCAGGAAGCGCAGCCGCTACGGCGCTACCGGCGGCAAGCTGAACCCGATCAGTTGCGCACCGCAGCGGTGCAGGCGCCGGCCAAACGCATGGTGATGCGGCCGCAGATCGATCCCGTCTATTTGCCGCAGGAAGTCGCCTATGACGGCCCGCAGAAGCCGGGCACGATCGTCATCGATACGAGAGAGAATTTCCTCTATCTGGTCGAGAAGAACGGCAAGGCGCGGCGCTACGGCGTCGGCACCGGCAAGCCGGGCTTCGAATGGTCCGGCACTCACAAGATCACCAACAAGCGCGTCTGGCCGGACTGGCGGCCGCCGGCGGTGATGATCGCCCGCGAAGCCGCAAAGGGCCGTTATCTGCCAACCTATCTCGCCGGCGGCATGGAAAACCCGCTCGGCGCACGCGCGCTCTATCTCGGCTCGACCGAATACCGCATCCACGGCACCAACCAGCCCTGGACCATCGGCGGCGCGGTGTCGTCGGGCTGCATCCGCATGCGCAACGAGGATGTGGTCGATCTTTACGAACGCGTGAATATCGGAACAACGGTGGTGGTGATATAGTTGCCGCGACGAATCATCTGGTCTAGAAGACATTAGCTTTGGCTTTCTGAGGCCAGATGAATAAACAACGGGGGACGGGCCGTGTGGGGATGCGGCCAGTCACGAAAGGGCAGCGCGGCAAGCCGTGCTGCCCTTTTTGTTTCCGCCAGCGAGAATTGACGAAGATTTCGCCGGCACGTCGCGCGACAGGCATAGCGGTTCGCTTTTCGCGCTGCCTTTTCGCCGTCCCTTTGCTATGTGGCAGCCAAAATTCCAGACAAAGGCCCTATCTCGATGTCCCTCTCCGATGACAGCCGCTATCTCAAGGGCGGCCCGGTTGCCCAACGCATCATCGCCAGCGTGCGCGAGGACGCGGCGATCGCCACCGCCGAAGGCTTTCCGCCCAAGCTGGTGTCGATCACCGTCGGCGACACAGCGGCGGTCGACGTCTATGTCCGCAACCAGCGCGCCAAGGCGGGGCTGGCCGGAATCGGCTTCGAGGAGAGGCGCTTTCGCGCCGACATCACTGCCGGCGAACTCGAAGCTGCGATCCACGGCCTCAACGCCGACCCGCGCGTCACCGGCATCATCATCCAGCGACCGGTGCCGGTGCATATCCCGATCAAGACGCTGCAGGCGGCGGTGCATCCACTCAAGGACGTCGAGGGCATGCATCCGGCGTCAATCGGCAACATCGTCTACAACCAGCTCGACCTGGCGCCCTGCACTGCCGCTGCCTCGGTCGAACTGCTCAGGGAAACCGGCCTCGACCTCAAGGGGCTCGAAGTGGTGGTCGTCGGCCACTCCGAGATCGTCGGCAAGCCGATCGCCTTCCTTTTGATGAGCGAAGGCGCGACGGTAACCGTCTGCCATCACATGACGCGCTCGGTGGCGGCACATGCACGCCGCGCCGACGCGCTGTTCGTGGCCGTCGGCAAGCCGCGGCTGATCAAGGCCGACATGGTCAAGCCGGGCGCCGCCGTGATTGATATCGGCATCAATTCGGAAATCGGGCCGGATGGCGAGAGCCGCATCGTCGGCGACGTCGATGCCGAGAGCGTCAGGCATGTCGCGTCGTGGATCACGCCGGTGCCTGGTGGCGTCGGCCCGATCACCGTGGCGATCCTGCTGCGCAACACGATGGTGGCGCTCAGCCGCCAGCGCGCCCGCTACCAGGCAACCTACGGCACGGCGGACAGACTGGCGGCGGAGTAGGCGACTGGCGGATCACTCGGCCGCGACAACCACCCTGTCTTCGCGAACGCCTTCGGGCTTCGGCCCACCATAGGCCCAGTCGAGCAGCTTTATCGTATGCACCACCGGCAGCTTGGCGGCGGAGGCGATCTGGGTGATGCAGCCGATGTTGCCGGTGGCGACGATTTCAGCGCCGGTCGCCTCGATATTCCTGACCTTGCGGTCGCGCAGCGTCGCCGAAATCCCGGGCTGCAGGATGTTGTAGGTGCCGGCAGAACCGCAGCAGAGATGCCCTTCGCGCGGCTCGCGCACGACGAACCCGGCCCGGACCAGAAGCTCCTTCGGCTGGCGGGTGATCTTCTGGCCATGCTGCATCGAGCAGGCCGAGTGATAGGCGACGATAGTGCCCGGTCTACCCACCGGTTCCGGCAGGTCGAGACTCCCGAGATATTCGGTGATGTCCTTGGCCAGCGCCGACACGCGCGCCGCCTTGTCGGCGTAGGCAGGATCGAGGCGCAGCATGAAGCCATAATCCTTGATGGTGGTGCCGCAGCCGGATGCGGTGATGACGATGGCGTCGAGTCCGCCCTGCTCGATGGCGCGCGTCCAGGCGTCGACGTTCCGTCGGGCCGACGCCAAGGCAGCGTCCTCGCGTCCCATGTGATGCACCAATGCGCCGCAGCAGCCCTCGCCCTGCGGGACGACGACCTCGACACCAAGCCGGGTCAGCAGCGAAATCGCCGTGTCGTTGATGCCGGGATCGAGCACTGATTGCGCGCAGCCGGTGAGGATGGCGACGCGGCCATTTTTCTTGCCGCCCTGCCCCGCATGGACGCCCGGCGAAGCCATCGGCGAGACTGCCGGGAC
Source organism: Mesorhizobium sp. M1399 (assembly GCF_040317735.1). Classification (NCBI taxonomy): domain Bacteria; kingdom Pseudomonadati; phylum Pseudomonadota; class Alphaproteobacteria; order Hyphomicrobiales; family Phyllobacteriaceae; genus Mesorhizobium; species Mesorhizobium sp. M1399. The sequence goes on along the minus strand of NZ_JAMYKZ010000001.1, from coordinate 47,803 downwards.
CGACGCCGGTGCAAGCTTGAGCATGGCGCCCAGCGGCCTCAAGGCCTGGATTTTCTCAAACAGGCCGGCGAATGGCTGGCCGAGCTTCGCCAGCTTGAGCGCCGCGCGAAAGCGCGAGGGATAAGGCAGCACGAAGGCCAGCATGGCGCGTGTCAGGCGATCGGCCAGCGGACGCTTGTAGGTCTCCTCGATATGGGCGCGAGCGTGGTCGACCAGATGCATGTAGTTGACGCCAGACGGGCAGGTGGTCATGCAGGCGAGGCAGGACAGGCAGCGGTCGATATGGGTGACGATCTCCTTGTCTGCGGGACGGCCGTTCTCCAGCATGTCCTTGATCAGGTAAATCCGGCCGCGCGGCGAATCCAGTTCGTTGCCGAGCGTCACATAAGTCGGGCAGGTGGCGGTGCAGAAGCCGCAATGCACGCATTTGCGCAGGATCTTTTCCGATTCCGCGACATGCGGATCGGCAAGCTGGGCAAGCGAGAAGGAGGTCTGCACGTAAACGAATCCTTACCGTTTGAGCATGATCTTTTCCCAAAACCGGTATCCGCTTTTTGGGATCATGCTCGTAGTCCGAGGAACCAGCTTTCCGGGTTCTTGACCGCCTCGCCGCGCTGCAGCGCCTGCAGGCCGAGAATGCAGCGGGCAATGAACCAGACGGCGACAGCGACCATCAGCACGACGCCGACGACCACGACCATCAGCAGCGCCGAGATCAGTGCATAGAGCAGGCCGATCCAGAAGGTGCGGATCAGGAATGCGTAATGGCTTTCGACGAAGCCGCCGGCCTTGCCGCGGTTGATATAGGCCAGGACGATGCCGACAATGCCGCTGACGCCGATAACGAGGCCGGCGAGATAGAGGATATAGATGACCAGCGCGTTGGTCGGACCGGGCTCCAGCCAGCGGTCGGTCTGGCGTGACGTACCGTTTTGGCCTGCATCGCTCATTGCGCTCCTCCCTCGGTTGCTGGGGCGAGAGTAGCAGAGCCTGCGCCCGGCGCCATACGCCCGGGATTGAGGATATTCTTCGGGTCGAATTCGGCCTTCAGCCGCGCCGACAAAGCTGCCAGCGGCGGCGCTTGCGGTTCGAACACCGGCACGGCGGCACGGTGCGAAGGGGTTGCGCGCACCAGCGTCGCATGGCCGCCGCCATATTTTCTGATCAGCCCGCGCAACAGGCCGGCCTCTGGATCGTCCTGCTGCATGCGCAGCCAGATCAGCCCGCCCTGCCAATCGTAGAAGGCATCGACCGCGGCCTGCATGCGCAGCTCCAGCACCATAAGGTGGCCCTGCGACGGCGCCATCGAGACGCGCCACACCGGCCTTTCGCTGCCGTCGGCAAACGGCGCGCAATCGCGGATGTCACGCCAGACAGAATACGAGACCGAACCGGAAATCTCCTGCAGCGGACCGGCGTTTTTCAGCAGGTCTTTCAGCGCCGCGATGCGGTAGGCGACCGACGGGCCGAAACCCTCGATGCGCAGCAGCGTCGCCGCATCGCTGCCGAGACTGCCGCCGGCGACCCGCGCGGCGACCCGTTCAGGAAGATGGGCCGCACTCGACACCTCCGCGCTGGAACCCAGTGCCAGCGCCATGGCGGCGGTGGCATGATCGTCGAGCAGGCCACGGATGGCGAGCGTGACTTCGGTCTCGGCAGCGGGAAGCACCTTGAAGGTGACGTCGGTGAACACCGCCAGCGTGCCCCAGCTGTTGGCCATCAGCTTGGACAGATCATAGCCGGTGACATTCTTGACCACACGGCCGCCCGACTTGAAGGCCTCGCCACGGCCGGAAACGGCCGCGATGCCAAGGATGTGATCGCGCGCAGCCCCGGCCTTCAGCCGCCGCGGGCCGGAAAGGTTCGCGGCCAGCACGCCGCCGATCGTGCCTCGTCCTGGTTCACCGCCGAGCAGCGGGCCGTAGTCCATCGGCTCGAAGGCCAGTTGCTGGCCGTTTTCGGCAAGCAGGCTTTCGATCGCGGCCAGCGGCGTGCCGGCTTTCGCCGACAGCACCAGTTCGGCCGGCTCATAGAGCGTGACGCCGGACAGGTTCGACAGGTCGAGCGTATGCTCGCTCTGCTGCGGCCGGCCGATGCCGCGCTTGGAACCATGGCCGAGGATCTCGAGCGGCGAGTCTTCCGCTGCGGCCCAGGCGATGGTGGAGAGGGTTTCCGCTGATGTGGTCGGGGTGAAGGTGGTCATGCGGCAGAACCACCAGTCGTAAATGACGAGAAGCCGCGATCCTTCCCACCCCCCTCTGTCCTGCCGGACATCTCCCCCGCAAGGGGGGAGATCGGATGTCGCTTAGGCTTTCGCCAACCATCAACGCTTGAAGGCGAGCAGGACGTTGAAGCAGCCAATCTCCCCCCTTGCGGGGGAGATGTCCGGCAGGACAGAGGGGGGTGTCCAAGCGCCAACATACCCCTCAAAACCTCGGAATGTCCGGAAATGCCAGCTGCCCGCGATGCACGTGCATCCGCCCGAGCTCCGCGCATCGCCTCAGCTGCGGAAATACCTTGCCCGGGTTGAGCAGGTGATTGGGGTCGAAGGCGCATTTGACGCGCATCTGCTGGTCGAGATCGATCTGGTTGAACATTTCCGGCATCAGGTCGCGCTTCTCGACGCCGACCCCGTGCTCACCGGTCAGCACGCCGCCGACCTTGACGCAGAGCCGCAATATGTCGGCGCCGAAACTCTCCGCCTTGTCGAGCTCGCCCGGCACGTTGGCGTCGTAGAGGATCAGCGGATGCAGATTGCCGTCGCCGGCGTGGAAGACATTTGCGACGCCGAGCCCGTATTTCTCCGACAGTTCGCGCATGCCGGCGAGGACGCGCGGCAATTCCTTGCGCGGGATGGTGCCGTCCATGCAGTAATAGTCGGGCGAGATGCGGCCGACCGCCGGGAAGGCTGCCTTGCGGCCGGCCCAGAAACTCAGCCGCTCCTGCTCCGATTGCGAAATGCGGCATGTGGTCGAGCCGTTCCTATAGGCAATGGCTTCGACCAGGCCGATCAGATGGTCGACCTCGACACCCGGCCCGTCCAGCTCGACGATCAGCAGCGCCTCGACATCCAGGGGATAGCCGGCCTGGACGAAATCCTCGGCGGCGTGGATGGCCGGGCGGTCCATCATCTCCATGCCGCCCGGGATGATGCCGGCGCCGATGATGTCGGCGACACATTGGCCGGCTTGCTCGCTGGTCGGGAAGCCGATCAGCAGGGCACGCGCCGTCTCGGGCTTCTTCAAAATGCGGACGGTGACCTCGGTGACGACACCGAGCAATCCTTCGGAGCCGGTCATCACGCCGAGCAGGTCGTAGCCTTCCGCGTCGAGATGGCTGCCGCCGAGGCGCACCACCTCGCCATTCATCAGCACCATCTCGATACCAAGCACATTATTGGCGGTGAGACCGTATTTTAGGCAGTGCACGCCGCCGGAATTTTCCGCGACATTGCCGCCGATCGAGCAGGCGATCTGGGAGGATGGATCGGGGGCGTAATAGAAGCCCTCCTGCTCGACGGCGGTGGTGATGCCGAGATTGGTGACGCCGGGCTGAGCGACGACGATGCGGTTCTGGAAATCGATCTCGAGGATGCGGTTGAAGCGGCTCATCACCAGCAGCACCGCGTCTTCCAGCGGCAGCGCGCCGCCGGAGAGCGAGGTGCCGGAGCCGCGCGGCACGACGCGGATATTGCGGTCACTGCAATATTTCAGCACGCGCGAGACCTGCGCCACGGTTTGCGGCAGCACCACGACCAGCGGCAATTGCCGGTAGGCGGTGAGCCCATCGCTCTCGAAGGCGCGCATCGCATTGGCTGCGTCGACGACGCCCTCGCCCGGCACGATGATGCGCATATCGGCGACGATCTCATCGCGCCGGCGCAGCGTGGCGTCGTCTGGTTTCGGCATCGCAAGACCGGACATCGACAGCCTCCTTCGACCGACTGGTAAAAATCTTTTACCAGCGACGGCTATCGGTTGCAAATGCCGCTTTGGCCGGGATCGCGGGCCTATGGCCGGGACAGCCTTTCGCAGCGGCAATCTGCCGCTGCGCGCCCCACACTACTCGCCCGGCTGCTTGCCCGGTTCGGAGTGCATGCGGCGGACACGGCGCACGCCCCACCAGACGAGCAGGACGGCGAGCGGCACCGAGGCGGCGGTGACCATTTCCGGCGCAAAGGCATGGCCGAAGATCGAGGCGCCCTTGGCGACGTAGCCGATGAGGCCGACGACATAGTAGGAAACGGCGGCGACCGACAGCCCTTCCACCGTCTGCTGCAGGCGCAATTGCAGGCGGGCGCGATTGTTCATCGATGCCAAGAGATCGCGGTTCTGCTTCTCGACCTCGACGTCGACCCAGGTGCGCAGCAGCGTGGTGGCACGGGTCAGCTTGCGCGACAGATTGGCCTGGCGCTCCTCGACCGAACGGCAGGTGCGCATGGCCGGCGCGACGCGCCGCTGCAGGAACCCGCCCCAGGTGTCGTAGCCGGGCACGGCTTCTTCCTCGAGCGCCTCCAGCCGCTCGCCGACGATGCCGTCATAGGCACGGCTGGCGCCGAACCGGTAGAGGCTGGAGGCGGCATCCGCCTCCAGTTCGGCGGCAAGTTCGGTCAGGTCGGCCAGCAAGGTCTGGCTGTCGCGGGTTTCGGCGACCTTCATTTCCAGCGTGGTCTGGGCCAGCCTGTCCTCGATGCGGCGGGCACGCCCCGAAAGCATCAGCGCCAGCGGCAGCCCAAGCATGGCCAGCGTGCGGTAGGTCTCGATATCGATCAGCCGCTGCGACAGCGCCCCGGTGCGCGCCGGTGTCAGCCCGCGATCGAGCACCAGCATGCGGGTCAAGCCGTCGCCATCCTGGCGGAAATCGGTGACGATGGCCGCGTTGCCGCGCTCGACCAGCGAATAGCACAGGCTGGTCGGGTCGAAGCCGGCGATCAGCCGCTCGTTCGCCGGTGTCCATTTGCGGATTTCGAGCCTGATGCCGGAAATCACCGTGCCCGGCGGCGAAAACCCGTTGCCGAAGGGGGTATCTTCTTGCCCCCTGCCGTTTTCGGCGAGCGGCCCTTCCCAGAGATAGGTCGAGAACTCCGTGTGCCGTTCCCAGCGCAGCGAGCCCTTGCCCCACTTCATCGCGTGATGGCGGGCATGGCGGTCGGGCGCGGCAATACCAAGGCGCTGCGACAGTTCCGAAAGCACTGCCAGATCGACGCTCGAGCCGCCTTCGGTCATGAAGGAAAGCTGCACCAGCACGCGCGGCTTTTCGACCAGCGGATGCGGTCGGGCGTGGACCTCGCCGAGCGCGCCGGGCCGACCTTCATGCGCCGGAAAGCCCATGACGCTGCCGCCCATGGCTTTGGCGCGCAGCTGGAATTCGAGATTGGACGGGTCGGCGTCTGGCACGGCTGGTCCCCCGGGCTTCTCTGAGCCCTTTGGCAATGATGTCCCTCTAGAGCGGTTTTATCGTTTCACGGAAACGCCGAACCGCTCTATCCCTTTGATTCTGCGCAATTCCGGACGGAAAACCGTTTCACACTTTTCCTGGAATTGCTCTAGAGGCAATCGCCAGGGGACGCAAACAGCCAGTTTAGCAGAAGGTGATATGAAGCCGCGGCTGTGAAACCGACCCGGCCGGGCGAATTGGATAAATAATTTGACCAGTTGGCGACGCTGGCTTTATCTTGCGCGACATCGGTTCAACCCCCAGGCACCCCGTTTGAGCGACATTTTCTCCCGGATCGAGCATTCGCGCACTGCCGACGAGGTGGTGCAGCAGATCGAGAGCCTGATCCTCGAAGGCGTGCTGCGCACCGGCGACCGGCTGCCGGGCGAGCGCGAGCTGGCGCGCCAGTTCGAGGTGTCGCGGCCGATCCTGCGCGATGCCTTGAAAGCCTTGGAAGGGCGCGGGCTATTGACGACACGGCCAGGCGGCGGCACCCATGTCGCCGACGTCATCGGCCAGCTGTTCACGAAGCCGGTGGCCGACCTGATCTCGATGCATCGCAAGGCGGTGACCGACTATCTGGAGTACCGCCGCGAGATCGAGGCGGTGGCGGCGGAATATGCGGCGCGGCGCGCCACATCGGACGATCTGGCGCTGCTCGACCGCATCATGGCACGGATGGACGAGGCGCACCGGACCGGCAATTTCGACGACGAGGCGGAAATCGACGTTGAGTTCCATCACGCGATCTGCGAATGCGCGCACAACATCATCCTGCTGCACACGCTGCGCGCCTGTTACCGGCTGCTGTCGGAAGGCGTGTTCCAGAACCGGCGGCTGGTGTTCAGCGTGCCGGGTGCGCGCGAGGCGCTGCTTTCGCAGCACCGGGCAATCTACACCGCGGTCAAGGCCGGCGATCCGGCCGCGGCGCGGCAGGCGGCGATGGACCACATCTCCTATGTCGAACGGTCGATGGCCGAGGCCGAGCGCAGCGGCGACTGGCAGCGCGTGTCGCGGCTGAGGCTCAGGCAGCGCTCCGAGCCCGGTGATGGCGAGCCGGCAAGAAAACAGCCGTAGGCCGCGGCCAGAAAATTCAACGACGAACCAGCGAAGAACCAGCGGAAAAAGATCCATGAGCAGCATCCTCACCATCGCCGACCTCAAGGACCTGGCGCGCCGCCGTGTGCCGAAGATGTTCTTCGACTACGCCGATTCCGGCGCCTGGACCGAAAGCACCTACCGAGCCAACGAAGAGGATTTCCAAAAGATCAAGTTCCGCCAGCGCGTGCTGGTCGACATGGACAACCGCTCGCTGGAATCGACCATGATCGGCGAGAAGGTGGCGATGCCGGTGGCGCTGGCGCCGACCGGCATGACCGGCATGCAGCATCCGGACGGCGAGATGCTGGCGGCGCAGGCGGCGGAAGAATTCGGCGTGCCGTTCACGCTGTCTACGATGAGCATCTGCTCGATCGAGGATGTCGCGTCGGTGACCAGGAAGCCGTTCTGGTTCCAGCTCTATGTGCTGCGCGACAAGGATTTCGTCTTCGATTTGATCGACCGGGCAAAGGCGGCGAAATGTTCGGCGCTGGTGCTGACGCTCGACCTGCAGATCCTGGGCCAGCGCCACAAGGATATCCGCAACGGGCTTTCGGCGCCGCCGCGGATGACGCCGAAGCACCTCTGGCAGATGGCGACAAGGCCGCGCTGGTGCGTCGGCATGGCCGGGACCAAGCGCCGGAGCTTCCGCAACATCGTCGGCCATGCCAAGGGCGTCGGCGACCTCGCCTCGCTTTCGTCGTGGACGAAGGAGCAGTTCGATCCGCATCTGTCGTGGAAGGACGTCGCCTGGATCAAGGAGCGCTGGGGCGGCAAGCTGATCCTGAAAGGCATTCTCGACAAGGAAGATGCGATGATGGCGGCCAGGTCGGGTGCCGATGCGATCATCGTTTCCAACCATGGCGGCCGCCAGCTCGACGGCGCCTCGTCATCGATCATGGCGCTCGAAGAGATCGCCGATGCCGTCGGCGACACGATCGAGGTGCATATGGACGGCGGCATCCGTTCCGGCCAGGACGTGCTCAAAGCACTGTGCCTCGGCGCCAAGGGCACCTATATCGGCCGGCCTTTCCTGTACGGCCTCGGCGCACTCGGCAAGGAAGGGGTTACCAAGGCGCTGGAAATCATCCGCAAGGAGATGGACATAACGCTGGCACTGTGCGGAAAGCGTCTGGTCACCGACATGGGCAAGGATCAGCTTCGGCGCTAAAGTCCCGTGACAGCATGATCACGGAGGCGACGCAGGCATTGACGGAGCCCGGCATCAATTTTTATGAGGCGCGCGGACCGCAAGGCATGCGCCTTTATGCGATCGGCGATGTGCACGGCCGGCTCGACCTGCTGGCCGCCATGCACCGGCGGATCGAGGCGGAGCTCGGTCAAAGGCCGTCGGCCGATTGGCGCGTGATCCATCTCGGCGACTATGTCGACCGCGGCCCGGACTCCAAAGGCGTCATCGATTTCCTGATCGACGCGCAAAAACGCGATCCGCGTCACCTGATGCTGGCCGGGAATCATGATCTCGGCTTTCTCGATTTTCTCGATGTCCCCGATCCGGACGGGCTGTTCATGCGCTATGGCGGCATCCAGACGGCGCTGTCGTATGGTGTGTCACTCGGTGGGAGCAGCGCCTGGTTTGGCCGCGCCGATGCGGCATTGCGGCAAGGGCACGCCGCACTGGTCGAGGCGGTGCCGCAGAACCATGTCGAATTCCTGCGCTCGCTGCCCTTTTCAGTGACGTTCGGCGATTTCTTCTTCTGCCATGCCGGCATCCGGCCCGGCATTGCGCTGGAAAGCCAGAGCCCGCAGGACCTGATCTGGATTCGCGAGGTCTTCCACGATCACACCGGTCTTCATCCCAAGATCGTGGTGCACGGCCATACGCCGGTGCGCAAGCCGAGATCACAGGCAACCGCGTCAATGTCGACACCCTCGCCTGGCAGTCGGGAAACCTCACCGCGCTCGTCGTGGACGGCGCGGACAAGCATATCCTGACAGTCACGGGTGAGCGGGCTTAGGGAAGGCGTGGGGTTATGAGCAGAGGGTCTAGCGAAGCGCGGCGGTGACGCCGTAGCCGTCGACGGCATTGTGGTTGTTGGCTGCGTCGGCGGAATAAATGCCGAGGCCGCACAAGACAATGGCCGACAACATGGCAAAGGACAAAAAGGCTGCTTTCACGGACGTCATCTCTTGTTGAGCTTCCTGCATCTATGCACGAGCGGGTTACCAATGCGTTGAAACGCAAAATTCGTCGCAAATGTCTGACGGTTTCGCGCTTCTAGGCATGTTCTGTATCGGCGGTGTGTCGCGCGGGTCACAGGATAGGTTCATCGCGGTTGCACGGAAGATGCAGAGCGGCGCCTTTTAGGCTAGCGGATTGACACAGGCCAAGGATGAAACGCGTTATCCCCGGCGGATTTGGCGCCGCGTGCCAAATATGCAACGTCGCCAAATAGGCAACGTTGGCTGTATGAGTCGTCAGATCGTCGCCACCCAGGCGCGGGCGATGGCCAGGCCGGCGGCATCGGCTTGCGGTCCGTTGCGGGCCATTTCATCGTCGAGCCGACCTGCCCATTCAGGATGCCGCTCGGCAATCAGCGGTGCGAAGGAGGTGCTCCAGTCGCGAACCATCGGCCGGTCGGCCTCGAAATGGAACTGGAAGCCATAGACGGCGCGGCCGATGCGGAACGCCTGGTTCTCGGCGACGGCGTTGCCGGCCAGCCGCACGGCCCTCTCAGGCAAGACAAAGGTGTCGTCGTGCCATTCGAAGATCGGGAATTTTTCGGGCAAGGCGGCGAGCACCGGATCGGCGTTCGCGGCCGCGGTGAGCGCGACCTCGTGCCAGCCGAACTCCGAGGCACCGCCGATCTGGTTCTCGCCGCCAAAGGCGCGCGCGACCAACTGGCCGCCAAGGCAGATGCCGAGCACCGCGCGATCCCTCTCGGCAAAATCGCGCGTCAGGTCGAGCAGGCCCGGAAAATAAGGACAGAGCTCGTCGTCCAGTGCATTCTGGGCGCCGCCGAGCACTACCATGGCGTCATGCCCGCCGCTATCTTGCGGCAGCGCGTCGCCGCGATAGGGCCGGCGCAGGTCGATATCGGCGCCGGCCTCGACAAGCGCCGCGCCGATCTGGCCAAGGCCCTCATTGTCGAAGTTCTGGACGACCAAGACCCGCATCGAAACCTGCTGACATGAAATAGATGCAGCGAGCGATATCATGGCGCCAGCATCGCAGCCAACAAGGAACGCCTATGCCACTGCAAAACCGGGTCGATCCGTTCGGCGCCATCCATGCCGTGCCGGACCGCGGCCTGTTCATGGGCAATCGCGGCATCATTCACGACGCCGAGACGAGAACGCTGTTGAAGAAGCGCTGGGCGCTGCAAGCCTGGATCATCTGCGTCTGCGAATTCCGCAATGTGCGGCGCGAGCCGATGGGGCGCAACCGGCAAAGCGACGACCAATTGGGCGGCAAGGCCGGCTGGACCGAACTGTTTTTCCTCGACGAGGTGACGGCGCTGGCGGCCGGGCACCGGCCGTGCTTTTTCTGCCGGCGCGAGCGAGCCAGGGATTTTGTCCAGCGCTTCGGCGACGCCTTCGGGATTGCCGAGCCGCGCGCGCCGCAACTCGACAAGCGCCTGCACAAGGAGCGCCTGGCATCGGGCGGACCGGCGCCGAGACTGGAACCGGAGGCGCTTGCGGACTTGCCGGACGGCACGATGATCTCGTCAGGAAACAGGGCGTACGCCCTGTTTGACGGCGCCGCGCTGTCCTGGAGTTTCGGCGGCTATCGCGAACCGGTGGGGTTCGGCGGTTTTACCGACGGTCCAATCCACATGCTCACGCCGGCGACAACTGTTTCGGTGCTGCAGCAAGGCTACGAGCCTGTCTGGCATCCTTCGGCCGAGGCTTGACGCCGAGGGTGACGTTGCCGCATTCCTCCGCGATGCGCGCCAATTACAAGATGCAGCGGCTGTTCGTACCGGACGAGCTTGGACCGGATACCGAGTTCGACGTCGGCCCGCAGCAGAGCCATTATCTCTCGCATGTGCTGCGGCTCGGCGAAGGCGCCGAAATTCTGGTGTTCAACGGCCGCGACGGCGAATGGTCGGCGGCGATCGCCGCGAAATCGAAGAAGGCGTTGCGCCTGAAGGTGCTGGAATTGCAGCGGCCGCAGCCGCCACTGCCCGATCTCGTCTATTGCTTCGCGCCGCTGAAGCAAGGACGGCTCGACTACCTCGTGCAAAAGGCGGTGGAGATGGGCGCTGGCACCCTGCAGCCGGTCATCACCCAGCATACGCAAGTGGCAAGACCCGGCATCGAGCGCCTGCGCGCCAATGTCGTCGAGGCGGCCGAACAATGCGGCATATTGGCGGTACCGGATGTGCGCGAAGCGGAAAAATTCGAGCGCCTGCTCGGCAACTGGGATCGTGAGCGGCGGCTGATCTTCTGCGACGAGGATGCCGCCACCAACAATCCCCTGCCGGCATTGCAGGCGGTGCGGGAGAACAAGCTCGCGCTGCTGGTCGGGCCGGAGGGCGGCTTTTCCGACGAGGAACGCGGGATGCTGAGAGCGCTGCCCTTCGTTACCGCCATTCCGCTCGGGCCGCGCATCCTGCGAGCGGATACGGCGGCGGTGGCGGCACTGGCGCTGATCCAGGCGACAATCGGCGATTGGTGATCAATTCCCGTTACCCTCTGGCTCAGGATTTTTCGCTTGATCGGCTACTGACATTTCGTCCATCTAGCGCCGGCGGTCGTCCGGCCGCTCTGCAGCGCAGCGCGTCCTTTCGGGCGCGCAAAGGACGCTGTAGCATATTGATTGGGCACATGATCCTTTCCGAAAATCGAAGCCGATTTTCGGGGTCATGTGCGGAGGGCTGTTATGGCGCGCGATACTACCGATTTCCGGCCGATAGAAAGCGTCGACGAACTCGTCGAGCATCTGGCCGAAGGCAACAAGCCGCGCGACAAATGGCGGATCGGCACCGAGCACGAGAAATTCCCGTTCTACATCGACGGCAATGCGCCGGTGCCCTATGGCGGCGAGCGCGGTATCCGCGCCATCCTCGAAGGCATGCAGGACAAACTCGGCTGGGACCCGATCATGGATGCCGGCCGCATCATCGGCCTGGTCGAGCCGACCGGCCAGGGCGCGATCTCGCTGGAGCCCGGCGGCCAGTTCGAGCTGTCCGGCGCGCCGCTGGAGACGATCCACCAGACCTGCCGCGAAGGCAATGCGCATCTGGCGCAGGTACGCGAGATCGCCGAACCGATGGGCATTCGTTTTCTCGGCCTTGGCGGCAGCCCGAAATGGTCGCTGGCCGAGACGCCGAAAATGCCGAAATCGCGCTACGAGATCATGACCCGCTACATGCCCAAGGTCGGTACCAAGGGCCTCGACATGATGTACCGGACCTGCACCATCCAGGTGAACCTCGACTTCGAGAGCGAAGCCGACATGCGCCGCAAGATGCAGGTGTCGCTGAAATTGCAGCCACTGTCGACGGCGCTGTTTGCCAACTCGCCCTTCACCGAAAGTCGGCCGAACGGCCTGCAGAGCTGGCGCGGCGAGATCTGGCGCGACACCGACAACCGGCGCTCCGGCCTGCTCGAATTCTGCTTCTCGCCCGATTTCGGCTTTGCCGATTACGTCGAATGGGCGCTCGACGTGCCGATGTATTTCGTCATCCGCGACGGCCAGTACCATGACATGACGCACATCACCTTCCGCCAGTTCATGGCAGGTGCTGCCCGTAACGAACTGCCGGACGGGCTGCCGACGATGGGCGACTGGGCGAACCATCTGTCGACGCTGTTCCCCGACGTGCGGCTGAAGCGCTTTCTTGAAATGCGCGGCGCCGATGGCGGGCCGTGGCGGCGCATCTGCGCGCTGCCGGCCTTCTGGGTCGGGCTGCTCTACGATGCGGCTGCGCTCGACGCGGCCGAGGCGCTGACCTCGAGCTGGAGCTATGACGAAGTGCTGGCAATGCGCAACGCAGTGCCGGAACAGGGCATTTCGGCGCCCTTCCGTAACACGACGTTGCGCGAGATCGCCCGCGACGTGCTCGTCATCTCGCGCATGGGACTGAAGAACCGCGACCGCAAGAACCGCGACGGCTATGACGAGACCTCGTTCCTCAACACGCTGGACGAGGTCGTCGCGCGCGGCACGACCAGCGCCGAAGAGATGCTGTCGGCCTACCACACACGCTGGGGCGGCTCGATCGAGCCGGTGTTCATGGAATACGCGTATTAACGCTTCGCTATCCGCATGAGCCACGGTCCGGCAAATTCGCTTCAATCAGTGATGGAAACGAACTAGGCTTCTCCAAACGAGGATTTTCCCGGAGGAGAAAACAATGCCTTCCTTGTTCGATATTCTGGCACAGGCCCAGAACGGCAACGGCATGCAGGCGCTGGCCCAGCAGTTCGGGCTTTCGCAGCAGCAGACGCAGGCGGCGGTCGCGGCGCTGCTGCCGGCCTTTTCGCAGGGGCTGAAGCGCAACACAGCGGACCCTTACGGGCTCGGCTCCTTCATGACGGCGATGGCCAGCGGCCAGCACGCCAAATATTTCGAGGATGCAAGCCGGGCCTTCTCACCGCAGGGTCTCGATGAAGGCAACGGAATTCTGGGGCATTTGTTCGGCTCGAAGGATCTGTCACGCGCCGTCGCCAGCCAGGCCGCGCAAGCGAGCGGTGTCAGCCAGCAGGTCCTGCAGCAGATGCTGCCGGCAATCGCCTCGATGATGATGGGCGGGCTGTTCAAGCAGACCACCAACCAGCTAGGCGGACAGATGCATGCGGCAGGGGGTGGGCCCGGCGGCGGCAATCCGCTCGGCGAACTCATCGAGCAGATGATGCGGCAAGCGGGCGGCGGCAGCCAGGCGCCGGCCCCTCAGCCTGCAGGCCCAGCGGACAATCCGCTCGGCAAGGTGCTGCAGGATATGTTCGGCGGCGCACAGCAGCCGCAACAGACGCAGAGCCCTTACGGCGACAACCCGCTCGGCAAGGTATTGCAGGACATGTTCGGCGGCGGGCAGCAGCCGCAAAGCCAGCCGCAGCAGACACAGAACCCTTATGGTGACAATCCGCTCGGCAAGGTGCTGCAGGACATGTTCGGCGGCGGCGCGCAACAGCCGCAGCAGCCGCAGAACCAGCCCCAGCAGACACAGAACCCTTATGGTGACAATCCGCTCGGCAAAGTACTGCAGGACATGTTCGGCGGTGGTGCGCAACAACCGCAGCCCCAGGCGCCGCAGCCGCAGGCCAATCCGAGCGGCAGGCCGAGAAATCCGTTCGACGACCTGTTCGGCAAGATGTTCGAGACGGGTGCCCAGCAGCGCGACGACTACCAGAAAGGCATGGAGTCGATCTTCGACCAGTTCAAGCAGGGTATGGGCCGGCGGTAGACTAGACACCGGCATCCAATCATCAGTGCCGCCCAAAAAAGAAAGCCCGGTCCTGGGAGGACCGGGCAGCGCGCAGGCTGGCCGGGGGGATCCGGCAGGGAGTGGGGAGCCTGCGTAACTTGGTGGCTTCGTGCCTCAAAAAGGTTCAATGCGACCAAAATCGCGAATTTGTGCGATCAGGCCACCTTGCGGGCAATATCCTCGATCGTTTCGGCGCGCTCGACCGCGATGACGCGAAGCCTCTCGGTCGGATCGCGGCCAAAGGGCACACCGACAGCGACGTGCAGGTCGGCGCGGGTCAGACCGATGTCGGCGAGCTCGGCATCCGACATCTCGCCGAGGCGATAAAAGGCGCGACGGTTTTTCCAGGCGCGGTAAACATTGGCAGCGGCATTGGCCACGCGCGTCGCAACGGCCGGACGCGAGGTGATGCGCGAGGTCTCGGTAGCGAAATCAAACGTAGCCATGTCGGTCTCCTTCACATTCGAACGAGCGAAACCAGTCGATCGGGCGCTGGCGACAGCGGCCGTTCCGGCTTCGATTCACATGCCTTCATGTGGACAGTCGGAATTTGCCACGGCGCGATTGATTAATCCAACGAATGTTTCTAATCTTTAGCATCAACATCAATGATGGATTAGACCGATGAAAGCGCCGCTCGATCTCGATCAGTTGCAGACCTTCATCTCGATTGTCGACACCGGCAGCTTTACCCGCGCGGCGGAAGCCGTGCATCGCACCCAGTCTGCGGTGTCGATGCAGATGCGGCGGCTCGAAGAGCGGATCGGCAAGCCGCTGTTCGAAAAAGACGGCCGCACCAACCGGCTGACCGAGGAAGGCGACAGACTGCTCTCCTACGCAAGGCGGCTGCTCTATCTCAACAAGGAAACACTGGCCGCCTTCGACGACCGCCGGCTCGAAGGCACCATCCGCATCGGCACGCCGGACGACTATGCCGATCGCTTCCTGCCCGAGATCATGGCGCGGTTTGCCCGTTCCAACCCGCATGTCGAACTGACCGTTATCTGCGAACCGACGCCGGGACTGGTCGAACACATCAAGCGCGGCAATCTCGACCTGGCGCTGGTGACGCACAATGACGCGCGCGGCCAATCGGAAGTGGTGCGGCGCGAACCGCTGCTGTGGGTTACCTCGGCCAATCATGCGACGCATGAGCAGCCGATCCTGCCGATGGCCTTCGGCCGGCCGAACTGCATCTGGCGGCGGGCCGCCGCCGACGTGCTCGACCAGCAGAACCGCGACTACCGCATCCTGTTCACCAGCTTCTCGGCCACCGTTATCGCCGCGGCGGTGCTTTCCGGCCTGGCGATCTCGGTGCTGCCGGAATGCGCGCTGCGGCCCGGCATGCGGGTGCTGGGCGAGGCCGACGGTTTCGGCGCCCTGCCCGATTGCCGCATCGGCATCATGCGCGGCCAGACCTCGCGGCCGGAGATCGTCGACGCGCTCGCCCGCCATATTTCGGAAAGCCTCGACAATATTTCCGTGCCGCTCGGCGAGGAGACCGGCACGTTCGATTTCGCCGCCCTCGCCTTCGCGAAGATGAAGCGGACCAAGCCGAACCAGATCCTGCCGGGCTGGTAGGGCTTCGTGTCTCATAGCGCCATGGGGCCTGCCACCGCGGAGCCGATGCAAGTTAGGGCTCAATGACGACGGAAATTCAGTGCGACGAGGATCATCGCCGCGGTACCGGCAGCGGCGAGATAGACGGCCATCCGCACACCCTCAGCGGTAGCGACGCGCAGCGCTTCTCCTGTCAAACCGCCGGTGCCGGCGTTTGCAACGGCTACCAGGACAGCCAGCCCCACCGCGCTACCGACCTGCTGACCCGTGGATGCAATGCCTGAGGCGATGCCTTGCTCATGCGCGGCAACGCCCTTGGCTGCGGCTGCGAACATTGTTGGAAAGGTGATGCCGCCGCCGAGGCTGAAGACAATCAGTCCGGGGACCAGGTCGGCATAAGTGCTGTCCGCCGACATGGCCATGCCCAGGCCCGCCGTACCAATCGCGCCGATCGCAAGGCTGACGACGAGTGTGTTTCGTGTACCCAGACGGGTCGCCATCCGACCGCTCAGCGCATTGCCCGACAAGACGGCCAACATCGGGACCATGAAGGCGAAACCAGTCTGCAGAACGCCGAAGCCCTGCACTGTCTGGAAGTAGAAAGACAGGAAATAGAGCAAAGAACCGAACGTGGCGGTGAACAGGAATGTGGTGACGACGCCGGTGCTGAGGTTGCGGTTGGCCAGCAGCCGCAGCGGCAGCAACGGGTCGCGGCTATGCGCCTCTATGGCCACGAAGAGCGCCAGCAACAGGATCCCAACGGCAGCGCTGACCAGAATACCCTGTGAGGCCCAGCCGTACTCTGGACCCTGGACGAGCGTGAAAACGAGCAGGGTGGTACCGACCGTCGCCGTCAATGCGCCCGGCAGATCGAACTTGCCGCCTGACTGGTACCCGCTGTCTCCTAGAATCACCGGAAAGGCCGCCACGATCGCGATGCCGGCCAAAGGCACGTTGACGAAGAACACCGCCTCCCAGCCGAATGCCTGGGTCAGCACGCCGCCAAGCAACGAGCCCAGAACCATGCCCCCGGCACCAGAGCCGGCCCATACGGACAAAGCGATATTGCGTTCGCGACCTTCGCTGAAGGTGGTGTTGACCAGCGACAGGGTGGCCGGGAAAAGAAAAGCGCCGCCCAAGCCCTGCACGGCGCGCGCGGCAATCAGGATCTGAGGCGTCGTGGCGAAACCGCCGACCAGCGAAGACACTGCGTAGAGGACAAGCCCGAAAACGAACATTCGCCGACGCCCAAGCAGGTCGGATGCCCTGCCTCCAAGCAAGAGGAAACCGCCAAACGCAACCGCATACGCACTCACGACCCATTGCAGGGTCTGCGCCGAGAAGCCGAGGCCCAGGCCGATCTCGGGCAAAGCGACAAAAACGATATTGTAGTCGATCGAAATAATAAGCTGGGCAAAAGCCAGCAATGTCAAAACCAGACCAAACCGTGGTCGGGCCGATACGTCAGCCACGCTCGAGTGGTGGCTCATATTCAACTGGTCGGTCATGCCTATTCCTTTTTCCAAATGGAGCCCAGCACCCGCTGATCAGCGCGGCAATTGGCAAGGTAATATCTGGACGAAACAGCCAAAATGGCATAGAACTGGAAGCATCGTCCTCTATTGGCAACGATGTGCGACTGTGCTGGATCTGAACGATCTTTATTATTTTGCGAAGGTGGTCGAGAAACAGAGCTTCACTGCCGCAAGCCACGCGCTTGGACGATCAAAGTCCAACATCAGCCGGCGCATCATCGAGCTCGAGAAACAGCTGGGCGTCTGTCTTATCCAGCGAACCTCCCGCAGCTTCGCCGTCACTGATATCGGCCAGGAGGTCTATCAGTTTGCTGTGGGAATGCTGGTCGAGGCGGAATCGGCCGAAGGCGCCGCGGCGCGACGACTGGCCGAGCCCAGCGGTACGGTCCGCTTCACCTGCTCGATCGGCATGGCGCAGTCGTTCCTGGCGGAATTGCTACCCCGGTTCCTTTTAACGTTTCCCAAGGTAAACATCATCCAGCACGCGACCAACAGGTATGTGGATCTTGTCGACGAGGGGTTTGACCTTGCGCTTCGCGGCCATGTCGAGCCGCTGCCCGATTCCAGCCTGATCCAGCGTCGGTTCGCGCCGACGCCCTGGCATCTTTTCGCCGCACCCATCTATCTTGCCGGCGCAGGCACACCGACAAGCCCACAGGACCTTGCCGACCATGGCGGCCTCGCACTGAACGGGCTGACCGGCGGGGCGGTCTGGAATCTGCGCAATATCGGCGGCGAGACTGTCCTGATGCCGCTCACGGCGCGCTTGCGCAGCGACGATCTGGGAACACTGAAACAGGCTGCCATTGCGGGCCTGGGGATCGTGGCGCTGCCGGCCTATTTCTGCCAGGCCGAAACAGGCAATGGCATATTGCAACGCATCCTGCCGCAATGGACGGCGGGAGAAGCTGGGATCACTTTGCTGTCGCCTTCGGGGCGCAGCCTGTTGCCGGCAGTTCGAGCGTTCAGCGATTATCTGGCTGCCGAATTTTTGGCCGTAGCGAGATGATGGGATCGCGTTATGACACGCGGCCGGATACAGGCGCCTTGACGGCGGCCAACAACCGTCCCCCAATCGGCCGATGAGCGACACAGCATCCGAATCACGCACCAACGCCACCGAGTATACGGTGAGCGAGATTTCCGGCGCGCTGAAGCGCACGGTCGAGGACGTCTTCGGCAATGTACGGGTGCGCGGCGAGATTTCCGGCTATCGCGGGCCGCATTCCTCCGGCCATGCCTATTTCTGCCTGAAGGACGATCGCGCGCGGCTCGACGCCGTGGTGTGGAAGACCACGATGAGCCGGCTGAAATTCCGTCCAGAGGAAGGCATGGAGGTGATCGCCACCGGCAGGCTGACCACCTATCCCGGAAAGTCCAACTACCAGATCGTCATCGACAATCTTGAGCCGGCCGGTGCCGGCGCGCTGATGGCGCTGCTGGAAGAGCGCAAGCGCCGGCTGCAGGCCGAAGGCCTGTTCGACGCCGGCCGCAAGCGCCTGCTGCCCTTCATGCCGCGCGTCATCGGCGTCGTCACCTCGCCGACAGGCGCCGTCATCCGCGACATCATCCACCGCATCAAGGACCGCTTTCCGCTGCATGTGCTCGTCTGGCCGGTGCGGGTGCAGGGCGAAATGGCAGGAGCGGAGGTGACCGCTGCCGTCAACGGCTTCAACGCACTGCCATGGGACGGCGCCATCCCGCGGCCCGACCTGTTGATCGTGGCACGCGGCGGCGGCAGCCTGGAGGATCTGTGGGGCTTCAACGACGAAGCGCTCGCCCGGGCCGTCGCCGCTTCGGCCATTCCGTTGATTTCCGCCGTCGGCCACGAGACCGACTGGACGCTGGTCGATCTGGCGGCGGATGTGCGGGCGCCGACGCCGACGGGCGCCGCCGAAATCGCCGTGCCGGTCAAGGTCGACCTCGAAGCGACGCTTGCCGGTCTCAGCGCACGGTTGAAGACCGCGGTGTCGCGCAATTTCGAACGCAAGCGGCAAGCGGCGCGCGCGGCCGCCCGTGCGCTGCCCTCGCCCGACCAGTTGCTGGCGCTGCCGCGGCGGCGCTTCGACGAGGCGACGAGCCGGCTTGGCCGGGCGCTGTCGGTCAGCGTCGAGCGCAAGCGGGCCAGGCTTCTGGGGCAGCGGCTGACGCCGGCCACCTTGTCGCGGCGCATGAACGAAGCCCGCACGCTGATCCGCCGCGACCTCGCCCGTGCGCAAGCGGCGTTCCTTGCCATCGTGCGCGAGCGTCGGGCGCGGTTTTCGCGCACGGCGGCCAGACTGTCACCGGCGCCGATCGCGAGGCGGCAGAAACTGCAAGGCGATGCCCTGCTGGCCCTGACGCGACGGCAGGACCACGCGATTTCGAGACGACTGGACCGTCTGCGTGGAAAACTGACGCAGGCCGATCGGTTGCTGGCGACGCTCTCGCACAAGGCCGTGCTGGCGCGGGGCTTCGCACTGGTCAAGGATGTGGACGGCGCGGTGGTCAAGCATGCGGCGGACGTGGTGTCGGGAATGGCGCTTTCGCTGGAGTTCGCCGACGGCACCGCGGATGCAGTCGCCATCAGTGGCACGGCGCGGCCGAAGACGGTTGCCAAGCCCGCGGCCAAGCTCAAGGCGCCGGGCGGCCAAGGTTCGCTTTTCTGAGGAAGAAATGACCGACCCTCATCTTGCGACGCCCTCGGGCAAACCGCGCGCCCGCGCCTTCGCGATCCCATTCGATGGCACGCCGGGCCGCTTCAACGCCATCACCGATGTGCCTGGCGTGACGGTCGGCTATACCACGCTGATCTCAGGGGACGGGCCGCTCGTTGTCGGCAAGGGT
The DNA here is from genome assembly GCF_040317735.1 of Mesorhizobium sp. M1399. NCBI lineage: Bacteria > Pseudomonadati > Pseudomonadota > Alphaproteobacteria > Hyphomicrobiales > Phyllobacteriaceae > Mesorhizobium > Mesorhizobium sp. M1399. The sequence goes on along the minus strand of NZ_JAMYKZ010000001.1, from coordinate 27,954 downwards.
CCAGTACGCACCGGCGTGACCGCGATCCTGCCACGGCCCAGGGGCGAACTGGCCGTACCGGCGTTCGCCGGCGTGTTCAGCGCCAATGGCAATGGCGAACTGACCGGCTCGCATCTGATAGAGGAACTCGGAGCGTTCAATCTTCCCATCACCATCACCAACACGCATTCCTGCGGCGTCAGCCGCGACGCAACGCTGCGCTGGATGCAGAAGGTGCTGCCGCAATCGCTCGACAGCGCCTGGGCACTGCCGGTAGCGGGCGAGACTTATGACGGCTTTCTAAACGACATCAACGGCCACCATGTGAGCTTCGAGCATGTATTTTCGGCGCTCGAGACGGCTGAAAGCGGGCCGATCGAAGAGGGCAGCGTCGGCGGCGGCACCGGCATGATCACCTTTGGCTTCAAGGCGGGATCGGGCACATCCTCGCGCAGCGTCGACTGGAACGGAGAGCGTTTCACGATCGGCTGCTTCGTCCAGTCGAATTTCGGTGCGCGGCGGAACCTTGTCGTGCGTGGCGTCAGGGCCGGAGCGGAACTCGCCGAACCGGCGATCCGGGACAACACGCCGCGAGCGGAAAAGAGCTCGATCATCGCGATCGTCGCCACCGATGCGCCATTCATGCCGCATCAGTTGAAAAGACTGGCGAAACGCGTGCCGCTCGGCGTCGCGCTGACCGGCGGCTATGGATACAATTCATCCGGCGATATTTTTCTCGCCGTCAGCACGGCCAATGCCGATGCGGCGCGCGGCGCCGCCGGCAAGCTGGTCAGCGCCGGCTACATACCGGATGCCGACATCAACCCGTTCTTCGACGCCGTCGTTCAGAGCGTGGAGGAAGCCATCCTCAACGCGCTGGTCGCCAATGATGACATGACCGGGCGCGACGGCAATTTCGTGCCGGCGTTGCCGAAAGCATGGCTCGAGGAGAGATTTGGCAAGGCTGCGCGGCGATAAGACCGCGCAACTGCATCAGACAGGCAATAATCGCCCGGCAGGTTTTGCCGGGGGCGATCCGTCAGCCGGCAGGCTTGTTGGAATTCTGCTCGTCCTGATCGGCCTCGGCCGCCTCTTCGAGCCTCGAAGCAATGAGCTCCTGAATGTCGCCGACCTCTTCCTGGATATCCTCCAGGGGTATGCCGGCTTCGGCAGCTTTGGCCGCACATTCCCTGGCGAGGGTCTCGGCCTGCTTCTCGATTCTGGCTGGCGAGGGCTGGCAATGGACTTTTTCGCCAATCCACCCGCGCAAGAACTCGATCGCGTGTTCACTCATACTGCTGTTTCCCTAGCGGCTATGCCGATTGGTAATCATAAACGTCGGCATCTTCGAAAAGATGCGTGCTGCCATTCGAGCCGAGTCGGCTTCGCCCGGCAAGCCGAACTTGTCCGAGGTCCACAGAGCTGAAGGGAATGGTGGGTTCAAGGAGCACGTTCTGGTTCTTGAGGACTGATTCTCTCGACGAAACTCGTTCGACCCGCGCTATTGTTTCTATTTGTTTTTTTTCGGTTTTCAAGCCGTTTTAGATCACAATAGATAACACAATAGCTAGCACATTTACCGCGCACTCGCCGGCACCACGTAAAAGGCGAGCCGTCAAAGCCGCCGCTATATAGTGACAACCATTTGCAATGTCGACTCTGCCCGCGATCCTGCTTCTTTCCGCCGCGCTTGCTGGGAGATATGTGGTGTGGCGGGCCTTGTGGTGCAAACTGCCGAGCGCCTCATGCAAGGCATGCAATAGCGTCTTGTGGAACCCTGAATTGCTTGTCTCAGGGTGGCTCTCTACCGCTGGCGATAAAGGATCATGCCGGCATGATAGAGAACGCCTTCGACGAACTCACCGTCCGCGGTGAAGCCCGTATCGTCCCAGTATTCTATGTGGTTGCCCTGCACTTCATAGCGTCCCCGATAGGCGCTCTCGCGGTCACCGCGCGCTTCGTCATAACGGCCGTTCGGCAGGAGTTCGTGCCTGATATGGCGATCCTCGGTGACCCACATTCCGACATAGGGGTGATCTTGGCGCGTCATTGATTCCTCCGCAAGGATTGGAGTTGAAGGAAGGGTCAGGCCGGTTGGGGCTACAGCAACGGCAATACCCGTAAGCACTGCGGCCAAAGTGGATCGCATCAATGCGCCGCCTTCGTCGGACGCACGACGATCTCGTTGACATCGACATCGTCGGGCTGTTCGATTGCGTAGCGCACTGCCCTGGCGATGGAATCGGGTTGCAGGGCAATAGCACGCCAGGTTTTCATGGCGGCGGCAGCGGCTTCGTCGGAGATCGTGTTGGCCAGCTCGCTTTCCACCACGCCAGGATGAATGCAGGTTACGCGGATATCGTCACTCTCCTGGCGGAGCCCATCGGAAATCGCGCGGACAGCGTATTTCGTTGCGCAATAAACGGCAGCCGTGGGCGAGACGGCCAGTGCGCCGATGGAACCGATACTGATGATATGCCCGGAGCCGCGTGCCGTCATCTCCGGCAGCACCGCCGCGACGCCGTACAGAACACCTTTGATGTTGACGTCCACCATCAGCTCCCACTCGTCGACCTTCATGGCTGCCATGGCCGAGAGCGGCATGATGCCCGCATTGTTGACGATGACGTCGACCTGGCCCCATTCGGCCCGCGCAGCATCGGCGAATGCTGCGACATCCGCCCTTTTGGTGACGTCGAGCGCTCGTACGCGAACGATTCCACCAGCTGCCTCGATTTCGGCTGCGAGGACTTCAAGGCGGTCGGTGCGCCGTGCGCCAAGCATCAGCTTTGCACCTGCCGCGCCAAGTTCGCGGGCGATGCCAGCACCGATGCCGCTGGAGGCACCGGTGATCAGAACAACTTTGTTCATGGCCATCGAGATAATCCTTTTGGTTCTGTGATTATTTTCACGATGTGAAGTATGGCGTGCGGGTGAGCTCCCGCAGTGCGCTAGCTTTATTGGGGGTCACTGGGCGGTGTAGCCGCCATCGACCAGAAGCAGGGCCCCGGTGATGAAGCTGGACGCCGGCGAGGCAAGAAAGGCGATGGCCTCGGCAACTTCTTGCGGCTGGCCGATCCGGCCGATTGGATGCGCATCGCCGAAGCTGCGCAGCATCTCCCGGCCATTCTCCACCACGCCTTCCATGATGTCGGTTTCGATCACGCCAGGGGCAACGGCGTTGCAGCGAATGCCCATGCGCCCGTATTCGATCGCTATCACCTTGGTCAGCTGTGCGACTGCCGCCTTGGAGGATGCATAGGCCGCCTGCGTCTCGAAGGCCGCGACGGCCGAGATCGACGAGACATTGACGATCGCGCCACCACCGCCGGCGGCCATCAACTCCACCGCAGCCCGGGCGGTGACAAAACTGCCGCGCGCATTGATCTGCAGGATGCGGTCATAGTCGTCGACCGAGGTCTCCGTCAGGCGTTTGTTGAGCGTGCGACCGGCATTGTTCACGACGATGTCCAGTCGTCCGAAGCGCTTCGCCGCGAGTTCGACCGAGCGTCTGGCCAGAGCCTCGTCAGCGACATCACCGACCAGGGTTGCCACATCCTCGGCTTCCAATTCACGTACAGTGTCGCTGAGATCGCTTGCCACGATCCGGGCACCCCTGGCACGCAGCAGCTCCGCCGTGCAGCGGCCGATGCCGCGTGCCGCGCCCGTCACGAGGGCGACTTTTCCATCCAGGTTCCAGGAGGAAGGCAGTGATGTCATGGGTTATCTCCTTGGTCATCCGGCATCGGCTTGATCGGGAGGATCAAGCCTTTCTTGCCATTGCGACAGAGATAGAGCCATGGCATTGTCGCGATAACCCGCCCGCTGGTAACCTCGATGGTAAGTTTAGCTAACTAATGGACATCGATCTCAATGCAATTGCCGTCTTCGTCACAGTGGCCGAGGAACGCAATTTCCGCGCTGCGGCAGACCGGCTGGGCGTGACGCGCTCGGCGGTCAGCCAGAGCGTCCTCAGGCTTGAACAGCGCCTTGGCATCGCATTGCTGCAGCGCACGACACGCAGCGTAAATCTGACCGAGGCGGGCGAGCGCCTGCTGGCGAGCGTCGCACCGGCGATCGCCGACGTGAACGCGGCAATCGAAGCCACCACGGAGTTTCTGGACCGCCCACGCGGCCGGCTGCGGATCGCGGTTTCGTCGATCGCGGAGACGTTTCTGTCAGGGCCGTTGCTGGCGTCCTTTGCAGAAAGATTTCCCGAGGTGCATCTGGATATCGTGGTCACCGACGAGGAATTCGACATCGTTGCCGAAGGTTATGATGCGGGCGTGAGGCTCGGCGAAGTGATCGAGCAGGACATGATTGCCGTGCCGGTATCGGGCGATCAGCGACAGATGGCCGTCTGCGCCCCGCGCTATCTCGAAAAGTTCGGAGCACCCGCCCATCCGCGCGAGCTTGTGGCTCATCGTTGTATCGGCTGGCGGCCGGCGCCGGGAGTTTCGCCCTATCGGTGGGAGTTTGGCGAGGACGGGCGCGAGTTCGACGTGGCGGTTGCGCCCGAGATCACCACTAACGACATGTGGCTGATGATCCGGCTGGCCGTTGCAGGCGCCGGAATCACGTTCGGCATGGCGGACACATTCCGCCCCTGGATCGACCGCGGCGAGCTTGTGCCAATCCTCGACGACTATTTTCCGCCGTTTGCGGGCTTCTATCTTTATTTTCCCAGCCGACGGAATATCGCGCCGAAGCTGAGAGCCCTTGTGGATCACCTGCGCGGTGCGCGTCAGGCGGGATCGCAGGTGACCGCGCCAGGGTCGTAGAGATCGCTTGGCGCTATTGGTCAGAAACCTGGCTGAAAGCTGAATGGTACCGTTGGCTGGGATCGAACCAGCGACCTCCGGATCCACAATCCGGCGCTCTAACCATCTGAGCTACAACGGCACGCTTGCCCGAGCGATATCCAGACGGAACGTTCATTCTCCGGGACCCGCTCTGTCGTTCGGCGATGCGTCCATACGGGCTATCGGAGTTTAATTCAAGGCTTTTGGCAAAGCAAAAGATCGCTCCGGCATCGCGTCATTTTTCGCCGGACAAAGAAAAGGCCGGCGGGAGGAGGTGCCGGCCTTTTCCTGTTACGAGCCAGCGGGAGGAGGTGCTGGCTGGTTATCCCAGTGAGCAGAGGGAGGAGGTTCCACCCGCCGGGTATTCGCTTAAACCGCTATATCGCACATCTATTTGTCTGACGAAATGCGACCTTTTGATGCATCGTCAAACTGTGTGCAAATATTAGGCGATCTTAATTTCTTTCACGGCCTTCTCGAAGGCGGTCTTGATCGGCTTGGATACGTCCTCAGCCGCCTTGGCAGCAACCGCCTGGAAGTCCTTGGCCTGCTCAACGGTCATTTCGACGCGCTTGCGCAGGAACGCAGTCTGCAGCTCGACGACTTCCGACAGCGACTTGGCGCCAATCAGGGCTTCGAAATGCGAGAAGCCGGCCTCGGCATTGGCGCGCAGGGCGGCGATGGTCTTGAGCGACAGGTCGCTGGAAACGGTCTTGGCGGTCTCGTAGGTCGACTCCAGAGCCTTCTGGGTCTCCTCGGCGCCGGTCTTCAGCTTGGCATAGGCCTCTTTCGACTGCTCGACGCCCTTTTCGGCGAAGGCGCGGATCTGATCGGTGGCCTTGGAAGCGTCGAAGCTTGGGAATTCAACGTTTTCGATCGTGTCGGCGGTCTTGGTCCTGGACATTTTCCATCCTTTTCAGCGGCAGCGGCTTTGACAGAAAGCCGTCTCGTTCATCTATCGTGGCAATATAAAGGCAAATTTTGTGCATTGCAACATGTTTGTTGCATCGCACCATTGATTATTTGTTTCGCGACGTTAACCACGCGCCTAGAGATTCCGCTGGTTGCACGCTATGACTTGTGGACCTTCGCGCCGTCGGCTTTTATTAACAAAGCGTTAACCGCAAATTGCCCGCTCTGTGAGGGTCGCCAAGCGCATGCCGGCTGAAAACTACTCCTTCCTCGATGTTGCCGTGCTCGACGCGGTCCGCCTGCGGTTCGCCGCCGGCGACGCGATCGCCATTCTGTCGGCAGATCTCGAGCAAGTGATATGGGCCAACGGCCCCGGCGCGGCGGTATTCGGCTATCCGGACATCGGAGCCATCATCGGCGCTTCGGCAGGATTGCCGCTGATCGCCAGGCGCCAGATCATGGCAACCAGCGGTTTTCCGCGGATCGGCCGCGACCGTGCCATCACGGTCCGCCTGGCTACCGGGCTGACCAGCCGGGCGGTTGGTTTCCTGGCCAGCGCGGTGACCATGCCCGATGGCGAGGAAGCAATCATGCTGGCGTTGCCGGCGGCGCAGACCGGCTCGCGCAGCGCGGCCGAGATCGCCGATCGCGCCATCAGCGGCTTTACCGAAGACGGCCACTACATCGCCTTTGTCGATGCCAAGGGCAATATCGACGCCGCGTCGGACGGCTTTTCGTCGCTCGGCATCCGGCCTGAGACGCTGGCCGCGCTTGTCGCCGACGTGGCGAACGACAGCGACCGCATCGTCAAGCGCCTGGTTCCCGGCGGATCCAGCTCCTATCCGGCAGGCCTTGCCCGTCTGACAGACGAGCGGCACCTGCTGGTGGTGATCGACGAGGACCGGCTTGACGGCGGGGCCCCTGTTGGCGAGCGCGCCGTCGCGGAACCCGGCAGCGAGGCAGCAGCGGCGCCGAGCGGTCTTCCCCAGCCAACGGACCAGGACAACAAGCAGCCAATCGCCGAGCCGCCAATCACCAACACCGGCGCGGCGGAGATCGACCGTGCCGCGATCGAAGGCAGCTCCGCATCGACGGAGCACGAGCCTGCCGACACAGCCAAGCAGGTTTCGGGGGCCGACAATCAGCACACGGCTGGCGAAACGCCGACGCAGCATGACCATTGGTACTTCAATGCGGGCGACGACACGCAGGTCCCGCCCGGGGCAGGTGTGCCCGGCGAAGTCGAGACACCAGCCAGCCCCGCCGCTTCGCAGGCCGGTCTGGACGCCCCGCAGGAAAGCGCCACACAAGCGATCAAAGCCGCTTCCCCGCCCCAGGGCCGCGGCCGCGTGATCGATCGTACGGCCGCGCCCATGCGTTTCGTCTGGCGTACCGACGCAGAGGGCCGGTTCAGTGCCCTGTCGCCGGAATTTGCCGAACTCGTCGGCAAGCCCGCCGCCGACGTGATCGGCCGCCGCTTCGGCGACGTTTCGGCCGCCTACGGCCTCGATGCTTCAGGCGAGATCGCCGGCCTGCTCGAACGGCGCGACACCTGGTCCGGCCGCTCCGTGCTGTGGCCGGTCGCCGGCACCGATCTGAAGATACCCGTCGATCTGGCGGCGCTCCCGGTTTACAGCCGCAGCCGCGTTTTCGAAGGTTTTCGCGGTTTCGGCGTCGCCCGCAGCAGCGATGCGGTGATCGATCCCGACGCGGCCGGCATGGCCCTTGTCGCCGAGGAGAAGCCTGCCGCGGTCGGGCCCGAAGCCGTTGAACCTGCCCCCGAGACACCGAAAGCCGCCGATCCGTTCCGGGGCGAAGTGCCGGCGTTGACCATCGTGCCAAAGCCCGAGCGGCGCTTTGCCGACAAGGTGATCCGGCTGGCCGAGCACCGGCAGCCGGCCAACGACAAGGGCCTGTCGACGCTGGAACGCAGCGCGTTTCGCGAGATTGGCGAGCGTCTCAAGAAGGACAGCACCCCGGCCGAAAAGCCGGTAGACGAACAGCCCAGCGCCGAGAAGCCAAAGCCGGCTGCGGAGACCGCGACCAAAGTTGAGGCAGCCGGCAAGGCCGACGAACCAAAGCTGAAAAAAGCCGGTCCGACGGACAAGGGTGAAATGCCGGCGCCAAGTCCGGAAAGCGAGGCGGCCGAACCGCCCGAGGCCGATGCCGAGGACCAGAACGATCTTGCCCGGCTCGACGGCGAGCAACCCGACGAGACGGCAGCAGAGGCGCAAGCCGGCGAACCCGTCACACGCCCTGTTTCCGGATCGCTGCTCGACTATGCCGACCGCGAACCCAGCGATGAAGCGCAGGAAGGCGTTGAGCCCAGCACGAAAGGTCGAACGATCGGCGCCGAAGCGCCGCGGGATGGCGAAGACGACGACAGCATGACGGCGGAAGACTTCCGCGACGCCGAGGACAGCGAAGATTGGTCCGATGACAACGAAGCCGCAGCCGGCGATGCCGGCTCGGCGCCGCCCGTCGGGCGGCCGCTGGCACCACCGCTCAAACTCGACGGCTTCGTGCCGTCGGCGTTTGCCGGAGAGGACAACAAGGGGCCGGATACCTCGATCCTCGGCAAGCTGCCAGTGCCGGTGCTTATCCATTCCGGCGACCAGCTGCACTACGCGAACGACGAATTCCTCGGCCTGACCGGCTATGCGACGCTCAATGCCTTGGACGAGGCCGGCGGGCTCGGCGCGCTGTTTGCCGACCCTTATGCCGACGACGGCAGTTCCGACGGCAGCGACCGCGCTCTACGGCTGAAGACGCGCGACGGTCAGGAGTTTCCGATCGACGCGATTTTACGCTCCGTCCCCTGGGGAAACGGCAAGGCGCTGATGCTGGTCGTACGCCGTTCCGGCGACGAAGCAGTAGCCATTCCACATGGCGCCGCCGACGACCAAACGCAGCCGGATGTTTCCGAGCTCAAGGCACGCATTGCCGAAATGCGCACCATCATCGACACCGCCACCGACGGCGTCGTGCTGATCGGCCGTAACGGAACGATCCGTTCAATTAGCCGTCCGGCGGAAGCGCTGTTCGGCTTCGACAGCGACGAGGTGACCGGCAAACCGTTCGTCTCGCTGTTTGCGATCGAAAGCCAGCGCGCGGCGCGTGACTATCTCGAGGGGCTGTCGGAGCCCGGCGTTGCAAGCGTGATGAACGATGGCCGCGAGGTGATCGGACGCGAGGCGCAGGGGCGCTTCATCCCACTGTTCATGACCATCGGCAGGCTGCCCAACGACAGCGGCTTCTGCGCGGTGGTGCGCGACATTACCCAGTGGAAGCGCGCCGAAGAGGACCTGACCCAGGCGCGCGCGGTCGCCGAACGCGCCTCGTCGCAGAAGACCGATTTTCTGGCCCGCATCAGCCACGAGATCCGCACGCCGCTCAACGCCATCATCGGCTTTTCCGAGCTGATGGTGGACGAGAAATTCGGGCCGGTGGCCAATGATCGCTATCGCGACTATCTGCGCGACATCAACCGTTCGGGCAACCACGTGCTCGATCTGGTCAACGACCTGCTCGACATTTCGAAAATCGAGGCCGGCCAGCAGGAGATGGCCTACGAGGCGGTGTCGCTCAACGACACGCTGGCCGAAACCGTTGCGATGATGCAGCCGCAAGCCAACCGGGAACGCGTCATCATCCGCTCCAGCTTCGCCTCGCGGCTGCCGGAAGTGGTGGCCGATCTGCGCAGCGTGCGGCAGATCGCGCTCAATATCCTGTCGAACGCCGTCCGCTACACGCAGGCCGGCGGCCAGGTGATCGTGTCGACGGCCTATGAGCTTTCCGGCGACGTCGTCATGCGCGTGCGCGATACGGGCATCGGCATGAGCCAGTCCGAGATTGAGCAGGCGCTGAAGCCGTTCAAGCAGATCAACGCGCTGAAGCGCGGCCGCGGCGACGGCACCGGTCTCGGGCTGCCGCTGACGAAGGCGATGGTTGAAGCGAACCGTGCCCGGTTCACCATCAACTCGACGCCCGGCGAGGGAACCCTGGTCGAAGTCGCCTTCCCCTCGACCCGCGTGCTGGCCGGTTAGGTCTATGGCTGCGCAAAGAAAAAAGGCGTCCAATGGGACGCCTTGAATGATAGAATTGCTGTCACAACGGGGCTTGAGCGAATCAGATCCTCTGGGGGCTAAGAGGAACGGGATTTCTCCCTCAAGTTACGCACGACTATCGATGCCGGGCCTTAACAAATCCTTACCGGCACGCCGGAAAATTTACCAATGTGTACCACTCATGAAATCTAGGTAAATTCCGCGGAGACATTTCGTTAACCATGACCCCGGTTCCCAGCCCGGGCTCCATGCTCAGTCGGCAAGCTGCGGCAGGTTGCGGAACAGCTCGAGCGCTTCGGGATTGGCGAGCGCTTCCTTGTTCTTGATGGCGCGGCCATGCACCATGTCGCGGACCGCGAGCTCGGTAATCTTGCCCGATTTGGTGCGCGGTATATCGCCGACGGCGACGATCTTGGCCGGCACGTGGCGCGGGCTCGCCCCGGTGCGGATTTTCGCGCGGATGCGTTTTTCCAGCTCGGCATCGAGTTCGACGCCGGCCGCCACCCGTACGAACAGCACGACACGCACGTCATTGTCGAAATCCTGGCCGATGCATAGCGCTTCGAGGATTTCCGGCATCTGCTCGACCTGATTGTAGATCTCCGCCGTGCCGATCCTAACACCGCCCGGATTGAGCGTGGCGTCGGAACGGCCATGGATGATCAGCCCGCCATGGGCGGTCCATTCGGCGAAATCGCCGTGGCACCAGACATTGTCGAAGCGCTCGAAATAGGCGGCCTCGTATTTCTTGCCGTCAGGGTCGTTCCAGAAGCCGATCGGCATTGCCGGAAACGGCTTGGTGCAGACGAGCTCCCCCTTCTCCTTGCGAAGCGGACGGCCATCATCGTCCCAGACGTCGACCGCAAGGCCGAGGCCGGGTCCCTGGATCTCGCCGGGCCATACCGGTTCGATCGGCACGCCGAGCACGAAGCAGGAGACGATATCGGTGCCGCCGGAGATCGAGGCGAGATGCACGTCCTTCTTGATGCCTTCATAGACGAAACGGAAATCTTCCGGCGACAGCGGCGAGCCGGTCGAGGAGATGGTGCGCACACTGGAAAGATCATGCGTGTGGATCGGCTTGAGGCCGGCCTTGCGCACGGAATCGATGAATTTGGCCGAGGTGCCGAAATAGGTCATCTTCTCGGCATCGGCGAAGTCGAACAGCGCATTGCCGTCCGGGTAGAAAGGCGAGCCGTCATAGAGCAGCAAGGTGGCGCCCGACGCCAGGCCCGACACCAGCCAGTTCCACATCATCCAGCCGCAGGTGGTGAAATAGAAGAAGCGATCGCCGTCGAGCAGGCCGGCATGCAGCCGCTCTTCCTTGACGTGCTGGATCAGCGTTCCGCCGGCTGAATGGACGATGCATTTGGGGATGCCGGTCGTGCCTGACGAAAACAGGATGTAGAGCGGATGCGAAAACGGCAGCCTTTCGTAACTGACAGGCCTGGCGGCAAAGGGTGACAGCGCCTCCTCCAGCGCAGCCGCCTTGCCGATGGTTGCCGCGACGTCGGTCGACGTGCCGAGATAATCGACGATCAGGACTTTGCGCACGGTGGCGAGCTTCGCCACCACAGCCGCGATCTTGTCGGCGACTTCGATCGCCTTGCCATTGTACCAGTAGCCGTCCGGCGCGATGAAGACGACAGGCTCGATCTGGCCGAACCGGTCGAGAACACCCTGCTCGCCGAAATCTGGGGAGCAGGACGACCAGACGGCGCCGATCGAGGCGGCAGCCAGCATCGCCGCAACGGTCTCCGGCATGTTCGGCATCATCGCGGCGATGCGGTCGCCCTTCTTCACCTTGAGCGACAGGAAGAGCTGTTGCAGGCGCGAGGTCAGCGCATGCAGCTCGTTCCAGGACAGCCGCCGCTCGACCTTGTCCTCGCCGCGAAAGACGACTGCGTCGCCAAGCCCGGTTTTCTTCAGAAGATTCTCGGCGAAGTTCAGCTTCGCGTCAGGGAAGAAGGTCGCGCCGGGCATCTTGTCGCCATCGACCAGCACGCGTTCGCCCTTGTCGCCGACGATGCCGCAAAAGTCCCAGACCAGGCTCCAGAAGGTCTCGCGGTCATCGATCGACCAGCGATGCAGGTCGGCATAGGAGGAGAAAGCCTTGCCGGCCCTGCTCGCCGCGGCGTTCATGAAGGCGGTCATCGGCGCTGCGTCGATCTGCTCTTGCGTCGGCATCCAGAGCGGTGCGTCGTCGGCCATCATTGTTCCTCCGCAGGCTGCATCGCTTATGCATATCGCGATGCAGCAGAGCAAGATTTTGTTGGACCGCGCCGGTCAGGGTGTGCGCAAATGCCATCGCCGGGCCATAAAGACTTGAAATGCGTCAGCCGTCGGTTACACCCGTCGGGCGATTTTGTCGGAATGGAAGCATACGGGGCGATATGCCATCACCTTTGATCCGACGCGGAATATGGGCGATCGGCGCAGCCGTCACCGTCGTCGCGCTGGTCGTTGCAGCCTTGCCGTTGATCGCCTCGACCCGTATCGTGCGTGACCGCATCGCGTGGGAAATGAGCGCCTGGAGCGGTTTCAGGGTCACCATCGACGGCGCGCCGCGCATCGAGGTCTGGCCGAATTTCCGGGCGATCCTGAGCGACGTGACGCTGTCGCAATGGACAGAGACGGATGCACCGCCTGTGATCGAGGCCGAACGGGTCGAGGTCGACCTCTCGGCCATGGCGGCGCTGCGTGGCGACGTGGTGTTTTCGACGGCGCGGCTGGTGCGACCGACGATCAGGGTTCAGCGTACCGCGAGCGGGTTTTTCCTGCCTGCGATTCCGAGCGGCGGGCGCATTACGCGTTCGATCGATGCTGCCCGCGCGGTGATCAACACAAATCCCGCCAAGCCGGATCTCGGCAAGCTGCCGGCAGATCCGTTCGGCACAGTCGAGTTCAGGGATGGCCGCGTGGTCGCCGCCATCGGCGGCAAGGACCAGGAGATATTGAGCAGCCTGAGCGGCCAGGCGAATTGGGCCGCGATGAACAGCAATGCGACGCTGTCGGCGACCGGGATATGGCGCGGCGAAAGCGTTTCCGTCGACGCCGCATCGCCGAACCCGCTTGTGCTGTTTGGCGGCGGCGCAGCACCGGTCACGCTTTCCTTCAAGGCGGCGCCGGCCAGCTTTTCCTTCGACGGGCTGGCCAGCATGTCGGAGAACGGCTATTTCGACGGCCAGGCAAAATTTGCCGCACCTTCGCTGCGACGCGTGCTCGAATGGTCGCAGGCCGGCATCGCGCCCGGTGCGGCAATCGGCTCGATCTCGGTTTCAAGCAAGATCACGGCGACGGCCGGGCGCATCAAATTCGAAAATACGGCCCTGACCCTCGACAACAACCCCGGAATGGGCGCGCTGGACTTCACCTACGGCGAGGCACTGCCGGTGATCTCCGGCACACTTGCCTTCGATACGCTCGACCTCAGATCGTTTCTCTCCGCCTTTACCCCCGTACCATCCGCCGGCGCCGCCGGCCCGGGCGAGATCGACACAAGCTTCGCCGACCGGATCAATCTCGATCTCAGGCTGTCCGCCGCGCATGCCACGGCAGGTGCAATCCAGCTTGCCGACGTCGCCGCCACCGCCCAGGTCAAGAACGGCCTCGCCGTCTTCGACATCTCCGATGCATCCGCCTTTGGCGGCAACGTCCAAAGCAGCGTCCGTTTCGACCGCAAGCCCGCCGGCACGGAAGTCGAGATCCGGCTGCTTGCTTCCGACATCGACGGCGGCGCTTTCGGCACCGCGGCCGGGATGACGCGGCTGGTGCCGATCGGCACCGGAACCGTTTCGGTCATCCTCAAGGGGCCGGGCAGAACCTGGGACTCCATTTTCGAAAACGCCAATGGCTCGCTGTCCGCGACCTTCGGCGCGGGTGCGCTGAGCCGGCTTAACCTGCCGGCGTTCCTCAAGCACACCGAACAGGGTGGATTCTTTGCGCTTGACGACGTCTCGGACGGAACGCTGCCGATCGACGGGGCCGAGCTCAAGGCGAGCGTTTCGAACGGCGTGGCGCGCATCGACAAGGCCGAGGTGAATTCCGCGCAATACAAGATCTGGCTTTCCGGCATCGCATCCTATGCCGGACGCGGGCTGGCGCTGTCCGGCGGCATCGTCCAGCCGAGCCCGGCTGCCACGCAGACGAACGGCCAAGCGCCCAAGCAGTCGTCGTTCTTCGTCGGCGGCACCTGGAGCACGCCGTTCATCTCGCCGATAAGTCGCGGTGTTTCAGGCGAGTAAGCAGCAGGAACTCAACCTCGCTGCGCCGCCTGCTCGTCGCGCTGGCGCTGCACCTCGCGGCGTTTGTTTGCGAGCGAAGCGATGATCACGCCAACTGCGACGATCGCGATCAGAATGGTGCACGCCGCGTTGATTTCCGGCGTCACGCCAAGGCGGACCTGGCTGTAGATCTTCATCGGCAGCGTCGTGGCGCCGGGCCCCGAGGTGAAGCTGGCAATAACCAGGTCGTCGAGCGAGAGCGTGAAGGCCAGCATCCAGCCAGAGACGATCGCCGGCATGATGACCGGCAGCGTGATCTGGAAGAAGGTCCTTACCGGCGGCGCACCGAGATCCATCGCGGCTTCTTCCAGCGAACGATCGAACGTGATCAGGCGCGATTGGACCACCACAGCGACGAAGCACATGGTCAGCGTGGTGTGGGCAAGCGTCACCGTGAGAAAGCCGCGGTCGAAGCCGACAGCGACGAAGAGCAGCAATAGCGACAGGCCGGTGATGACTTCCGGCATGACCAGCGGCGCAAACACCATGCCGGAAAACAGCAGCCGGCCGCGAAAGCGCGTGTAGCGCGTCAGGGTGAGCGCCGCCAGAGTGCCGAGCACGGTCGCCACGGTGGCCGAGATGACGCCGACGCGCGCCGTCACCCAGGTGGCGTCCATCAGACCCTGATTGTGGAACAGCGACACGTACCATTTCGTCGAGAAGCCGCCCCAGACGGTGACCAGCTTCGACTCGTTGAAAGAGAACACGACGAGCAGGACGATCGGCAGGTAGAGAAAGGCAAAGCCGAGCACGATCGAAACGATGTTGAAGCGGCTCCAGGTAGCGTTCATAGGTCCTGCTCCTGGGCACGCGCCTGGGCTCGCTGGAAGAGCATGATCGGCACGATCAGCAGCAGCAGCAAGATGACGGCAACGGCAGACGACACCGGCCAGTCGCGGTTGCCGAAGAATTCGCTCCACAGCGTCCTGCCGATCATCAGTGTCTGCGAGCCGCCGAGCAGATCGGGGATGACGAACTCGCCGACGGCGGGAATGAACACCAGCAGGCAGCCGGCGATGACGCCGGGCAGCGACAGCGGGAAGGTGATCTTCCAGAAGGCGCTGGTCGGCGGGCAGCCGAGATCCTTGGCGGCCTCGATCAGCGAATTGTCCATCTTCTCCAATGCCGAATAGAGCGGCAGGACCATGAACGGCAGATAGGAGTAGACGATGCCAATGAAGATCGCCGTGTAGGTGTTGAGGATGATCAGCCGATGGCTGATGATGCCAGTGGCGAGCAGCAACTCGTTGAGCAGGCCCTCGGGCTTGAGAATGCCGATCCAGGCGTAGACACGGATCAGGAACGAGGTCCAGAACGGCAGGATCACCAGCATCAGCAAGGTCGGGCGGATCGTCGCCGGAGCGCGTGCCATGCCATAGGCGATGGGATAGCCGATCACCAACGTCAGGACCGTCGAGATGGCGGCGACGATGACGCTCGTCACATAGGCGTTGAAGTAGAGCGCGTCCTGCGTCAGCCAGATGTAGTTGTCAAAATTGAGCGCGCCAAACCACGCGACAACCCCGGAAACGCCGTCGCGGAAATCGAGCACCGGCGTGTAGGGCGGCATGGCTATCGCGGTCTGCGACAGCGAAATCTTAAAGACGATGATAAAGGGGACGAGAAAGAAGAACAGCAGCCAAAGGTAGGGGATGATGATGACGAGACGGCTAAGCAAAGCCGCTCCCAGCCTGGCCAAGGCGGATTTGCCGGCAGCGCTTGCCGAGGAGCTTGTTGCGGCAGTGACAGCGGACATGATCAGTCCCTACCGTGTCAGCACGACGCCGGCGTCGGGTCGGAAGGAAACCCAGGCGCGGTCGTTCCAGGTCAGCGGATCCTCGGTGATGCGTGCCGCGTTCATGGTACTCGCCCGCACCACCTGACCGTCATCCAGCCTGACGTGATAGATGGTCATGTCACCGAGATAGGCGATGTCGTAGACCTCGCCCTCGATGGCGTTGACGGCACCAGCCGGTTTCGTGGAGGAAACCTTGATCTTCTCCGGCCTGATAGCAAAGGTAACGGACGTTCCGGCGGCGGCACGGCCGGCATTTTCGGTGCGGATGGTGATGCCGTTGCCGGCGTCGATGCTTGCGCTGCCGGCCTCGCCAGCCGCGATCTTGCCGTCGAACATATTCACATTGCCGACGAAGCCGGCGACGAAGCGGGAACCCGGCGCCTCGTAGACCTCGGCCGGCGTCGCCACCTGCATCACCTCGCCCTTGTCGATGATGGCGATGCGGTCGGCCATCGTCATCGCCTCTTCCTGGTCATGGGTGACGACGACGAAGGTGAGGCCAAGGTTCTGCTGCAGGTCCATCAGCTCGAACTGCGTTTCCTCGCGCAGCTTCTTGTCCAGCGCGCCAAGCGGCTCATCGAGCAGCAGGACTTTCGGCCGCTTGGCCACCGAGCGGGCCAGTGCGACACGCTGGCGCTGGCCGCCCGACAATTGGTGCGGCTTGCGTTTGGCGAACTGCTCGAGCTTGACCAGCTTCAGCATGTCGGCGACGCGCTTGTCGATATCGGCCTTGGCCATGCCTTCCTGCTTGAGGCCGAACGCGATGTTGTTCTCGACCGTCATGTGCGGAAACAAGGCGTAGGACTGGAACATCATGTTGACCGGCCGCCGATATGGCGGGATGCCGCGCAGATCCTGGCCATCGAGCAGGATACGGCCGGCGGTCGGTTCCTCAAAGCCGGCAAGCATCCTGAGCAGCGTCGATTTCCCGCAGCCCGAGGCCCCGAGCAGGGCAAAGAATTCGCGTTCGAAGATGGTCAGCGACAGATTGTTGACGGCAGTGAAGTCGCCGAACTTCTTGGTGACGTTGTCGAACTGGATGTATGGCTTGGCATTCGGATCGTTCCATGGCGCGAAATCCCTGCGGATGCTGCCAAGCGATTTCATGTCCCACTCCGTGCCTGATTCTGCCCCTGAAAAACGACCCCGGCAGTCAGCCACCGGGGTCGCGTCAGATCACTATTGTCCCGTGATGACCTTGGTCCACGATCTGGTGACGAGACGTTGCGTCTTGGGGTCATATGGACCGACAGTGAACAGCTTGGCCAGCGTCGAGTCATCCGGATAAATGCCCGGGTCATCAAGGATCTCCTTGCTGACGAGCGGCTGAGAGGCCTTGTTGCCATTGGCGTAGAAGACAAAGTTGGTGGATTTGGCAATAACTTCTGGTCTCATCATGTAGTTCAGAAATTCGTGTGCCTCGGCGACATGCGGTGCATCGGCCGGGATCGCCATTTCGTCGAACCACATTTCCGCACCTTCCTTTGGAATCGTGTAGGCGATGTCGACCCCCTTTTTCGCTTCCGCCGCACGGTCGCGGGCCTGGAAGAGATCCCCCGAAAATCCGACAGCCACGCAGATGTCGCCATTGGCGAGCGCGTTGATGTATTCCGACGAATGGAATTTGCGGATAGATGGCCGGATGCTCAGCATGAGATCTGTGGCCTTGGCAAGGTCGTCAGGAGAGGTCGAGTCAGGCTTGAGGCCAAGATAGTTCAGCACAGTCGGAAAAATGTCTGTAGGCGAATCCAGGAAGTACACGCCACAATTGGCGAGCTTGGCGATATTCTCCGGCTTCAGGACCGCATCCCAGCTGTCGATCTTGTCGACGCCGAGGGCTTCCTTCACTTTCTCGGTGTTGTAGCCAATGCCTGTGGTCCCCCACATGTAGTTGACCGAGTATTCGTTGCCGGGGTCGAACTTCGCAACCCGCTCCATCACCACGTTCCACATATTGGAAAGGTTGGGCAGCTTCGACTTGTCCAGCTTCTGATATACCCCGGCCTGGATTTGACGGGCCAGGAACGGGCTTGCCGTCGGCACCACGACATCGTAGCCGCTACCACCGGCAAGCAGCTTGGTTTCGAGAATTTCGTTGGAATCATAGGTGTCGTAGACGACCTTGATGCCGGTTTCCTTGGTGAAGTCGTCGATGATCGAACTGTCGATATAGTCCGACCAGTTGAAGACATTGACGACACGGTCCTCGGCATGCGCGCCCAAGGTAAAAACTGCCAGAAACGCCGAAGTCGCCGAAAGCCAGAGCGCTTTGCGGGTCATGCTATTCTCCTTTCATGAGTGTTCCGTCCGTCGCCAGCTCGTCGCGGCGTGCGCCCGGCTGGGCATTTGCTTCAGGGTATTGAGCTTGCAGGCAGGCGACAAGCGCGAATTGCCGGCGCCATTATGGTTCGGCGACGAGGCGACAGTGAAGACTTGGCGTGGCGCTGGTGGTGTTGCGGCGCCGTCAGAAGCTTTCGCTACGGCGCGCGCAGGGAGACGACGATGTTGTCCGGCCTCGATGCAGCCGGCATGGAGACTTGGCAAGATACGCCTGTCTTGTTGTTGCCGTGATCGCAGCCTGCCCGCGCGGCTGCGACATTGTCAATGGTCCATCTCGCTTTGGCGCGCGCGCTGCATCAATTAGGCGAAGGCACACCGGTGACGCCCGCCCGCTGCGGCCGCGTCTGGCGCTTGAATTCGAGCCCGATATGGACGAGGAGCGCCGTGATGACGACCGCACCGCCGACGATGGTGCGCGCCGACGGCACCTCGGAATGAATGAGCCAAACCCAGATCGGGCCTAGGATCGGCTCGAACGTGCCGAGTAGCGCCGCCACGGCGGCCGGAACAAGCCGGGCGCCGGTGGCGAAGAAGGCGAGGCCGAGCCCCAGATTGACCACGCCGAAGGCAAAAAGGAAGCCCATATCGTGGCTGGAAACGCCCAGTGCCGACGCCTGCGATGCCGCGAAGGCGGCCGCCAGCATCGTCCCGAGGCACGTCGCCGGAGTCATGCGCACATGGGCAAAGCGGCGCGTGATGACGGTTGCGATCGAGAACATAACGGCAATGAGCAGCGCCAGCCCATCGCCGATCGGCGATACGGCGCCATCGAGCGATTCCGAGACCATGACGGCGACGCCAGCAATGACGGCGGCGATCGCCAGCCAGGTCGCCACGGCCACCCGCTCGCGAAACAGCGCCCAGGCAAACAACGCCGCCAGAAGCGGCACACCGGCCTGCATCAACAGGATGTTGGCGACGGTGGTATATGCAAGCGCCACGACGAAAGAGGTCGACGCCGTGGCGAAACAAAACGCCACCGCAAGGCCGGCCAGGCCCATGCCGCGAAACAGCTTCAGCGTGCCACGCCAGCCGTCGCGCCAGACCATGAAGCAGAGCAGGAAGGCGGCGGCCCAGACCGAGCGCCAGAACACCACCGTCCAGCTGTCGCCGGCATCGATGAAACGGGCAATGGTACCGCCGAGGCTCCACATCAGCGCCGACAGGAACACCAGCAGGAAACCGATACGCTCCTCATTTCGCGGAGGCGAAACGGCGATCTGCGGTGATGATATGTCGGTCATGATTACGACTGTCGGCGGTTTCGAGGCGGCACGATGCAAAGCGGACGACAGAAACGTGCCTTAATCGCGTAACGCAAAGACGGGGATGGGGAGTGATCCAGCATCGTGTTCCATTTGGCGCACCGACAGGTGCACAGAGATGCCCGATCATCGACAGACGCCCCATGCTCGACGTACGGTGCAAATGTATAGGGCGCCCCCATGGATGAGCCATTCTACAAAACGGCGGCGATTGGCTATGACGAGTTGTTCGCCCGTGCGACGAACTCGTTTATCCCGTCCTTGCTGAAGGCAGCACGGATTGCGCCTGGCCATCGCGTGCTCGACGTCGCAACGGGCACCGGAGCGGCAGCGCAAGCCGCTGCCATCATTGTAGGCCCTTCCGGCGCCGTGATTGGCGGCGACATCTCGCCGGCCATGCTCGAATCCGCCAAACGCAATTTGAAAGACCAGCCAATCACCCTCGCTACGTTCGACGCTCACGCGCTTCCTTATGAGGACCGTCGGTTCGACACAGTGACCTGTCAGCTTGGGCTCATGTTCTTCTCGGACCAGCTTGGAGCGCTTTCGGAATTTCGCCGGGTTCTGCGCCCCAACGGCTGGACTGCAGTTAGCGTGACAACGACGCCAGAGCGTTCGTTGTTCGCCAGAATAGGTGCGGTAATCGCCCGCCATGCCCCTGAGAAAGCTGAAAAGCTAAATCGCTTCTTCTCCGTCCCCGACGCCACATGCTTGCATGATTTGCTCTATCGCGCCGGGTTTCGAAAGATTGACGTCCAGCTCGAAACGCGGCCCATCAAGTTCTCGTCCTTCGACGACTATTTCAGCGGCATCGCCAAGGGCGCAACATTGAGCGGTCAGGAGTATGTCCAGCTCCCTCCGGATATGAAGCACATCGTGCGCGAGGAGGTCTGGCGCGGGCTAGCGTCGCCGAGCCCTGGAGAGCCGCTGACGATTGAAATGGACGTTCTGATAGGCAGCGGTAGCCGATAGAATGCGCCCGCGGCACGATCCCCGGCAACTCTGATTTGCCGTCACTGAAAATCGAACGCCGACAGTCCCGTCACCATTTCGTCGAGGCCGAGCGGGCGTGTCACCGGTGGCTCGGCGCGGGCGAGGCAGCCGATGCGTTCACACAGCCGGCAGGCAGCGCCGACCGGCGTAGCCGACACAGCGGCGTTCTGTCCGGCCTTGCCGATGGCGGCCGGCCCCGGCAACGCTGCTCCATAGACGATCTCATCGCGAAAACCGATGTCGCAGCCGAGCAGCAGCGCGGTGCGGCGCGGTCGCTCGGCAAACGAGCCCTGCGGGCCTTCGAGCGTGCGGGCGATGCAGAGGAACGCCGCACCATCTGGCATTTCCACGGCCTCGACCAGGATCTGGCCGGGTTGGCCGAAGGTGGTATGGACCGGCAGCTTCGGACAGCCGCCGCCGAAGCGGCTTTGCGGAAAGCCGTGGCTGCCCGCCTTGCGGAAGCGATTGCCGGCACTGTCGACCTCGAGCATGAAGAATGGCACGCCCGACGCACCCGGCCGCTGCAGCGTGGTCAGCCGGTTCGCCGCTTGCTCGAAGGAAACGCCGAAGCGCGACCGCAACATGTCGATGTCATAGCGGGCGCGGACCGCAGCGGCGTGAAAAGGCTGATAGGGCATCATCAGCGCGTGCGCGGCATAGCGGCCGAGTTCGAAACGGGCGAGCCGGCGGGCTTCGTCTGTGGTCAGCTTCAGCGCCTGGATTTCGGCAGCGACAGCAACGCTCATGCGGATCAGGCAGGCCTCCATCGCCACCTCGCGCAACTGATCGAATGGCGACAGGCGCTCGGACAGGAACAGGCGCTGCGAGTGACGGTCATAGCGACGGCGCCAGTTGGGCATGGTGGCGACCGGCAGTACCTTGACGACGACGCCGAATTCACGCCGCAGCCAAGCCTTCAACGCACTGAACAGATCGTCGCCGGGATCGAGCACCGACGTGAATGCCTCGGCTTCCTCTTCGAGCGCGGTAAAATGGTTCGGCCGGCGTTCGAAAATCTCATGCACCTCGTCGATCGGCAGCCGGGCGCCGGAGAGTGCGGTGGCTTTGCCCTCACGCGCGAGCAGCTCGTTGAGATCGGATAGCCGCGCGGCCTGCTCGCGATAGGCGCGAAACAGCTTTATCACAGCGGCGGAAGCGTTGGGCGCCGCCTCGGCAAGCTCGATGAGTTCCTGGTCGCCTGGCAGTTCGCCGGCCAGCAACGGATCTGAAAACACTTCCTTCAAATCGGCGACCGAACCCCTCGCCTCGCCCTGCAATTCATGTGGGTCGACCTTGTAGACGGACGCCAGTCTCAGGATCAGTTGCACCGTCAACGGCCGTTGGTTGCGCTCGATGAGATTGAGATAGGACGGCGAGATGCCGAGCCCTTCGGCCATCGCCGTCTGGGTCAGGCCCTTGGCGTTGCGGATGCGACGAATGCGCGGCCCGGCAAAGATTTTATGGTCGGCCAATCGACTGTCCTTGACAAAAATTTACATCCGCTGATGGCATGGCGGCGTTTACAATCATGACAAATTTACAGCTCTCATCAGTCAAATACAACACAGGTTTTCTCTTATTTCATGGCCAATTTCGGAGTTTGTCTCGCTTGCCTAGTGCCGACATGTAAATGATGTCACGCACACGGCGCACATATTCCTTCTGTACGGCGTTTCCGAAACCGGCATTAAAGCCAGCCTGGAGTGACCAATGACCGATTTTTACAACCTTGTCCCGTCGGCGCCCCAAGGGCGCTTCGATGGCATCGAACGGCCGTATTCGCCAGAGGACGTGAGACGGCTGCGCGGCTCGGTGCAGATTCGGCAGAGCCTCGCCGAAATGGGGGCAAACCGGCTGTGGCAGCTCATCCATGAAGAGGATTTCGTCAACGCGCTCGGTGCCATGTCGGGCAACCAGGCAATGCAGCAGGTGCGGGCCGGGCTGAAAGCGATCTATCTGTCGGGATGGCAGGTCGCCGCCGATGCCAACACCGCTTCCGCCATGTACCCGGACCAGTCGCTTTATCCCGCAAATGCGGCGCCCGAACTGGTCAAGCGCATAAACCGCACCTTGCAGCGCGCCGACCAGATCGAGACTTCCGAAGGCAAGGGGCTGTCGGTCGACACCTGGTTCGCGCCGATCGTCGCCGATGCCGAAGCCGGCTTCGGCGGGCCGCTCAACGCCTTCGAGATCATGAAGGCATTCATCGAGGCGGGTGCGGCCGGCGTCCATTACGAGGACCAGCTGGCTTCGGAGAAGAAATGCGGCCACCTCGGCGGCAAGGTGCTGATCCCGACCGCTGCACACATCCGCAACCTCAACGCTGCGCGGCTTGCCGCCGACGTCATGGGCACGCCGACGCTGGTCGTGGCCCGCACCGATGCGGAAGCGGCACAGCTCTTGACCTCCGACATCGATGAGCGCGACCAGCCCTTCGTCGATTATGGCGCCGGCCGCACCGCGGAGGGCTTCTATCGTGTCAGCAATGGCATCGAGCCCTGCATCGCCCGCGCCGTCGCCTACGCGCCCTATGCGGACCTGATCTGGTGCGAGACTTCCAAGCCCGATCTGGCGCAGGCCAGGACGTTTGCCGAGGGTGTGCGCAAGCACCATCCCGGCAAGCTGCTTGCCTATAATTGCTCGCCGTCTTTCAACTGGAAGAAGAATCTCGACGACGCGACGATTGCGAAGTTCCAGAAGGAACTCGGCGCCATGGGTTACAAGTTCCAGTTCATTACGCTGGCCGGTTTCCACCAGCTCAACTTCGGCATGTTCGAGCTCGCCCGCGGCTACAAGGAGCGGCAGATGGCTGCCTATTCGGAACTGCAGCAGGCGGAATTCGCCGCGGAAGCCAATGGCTACACTGCCACCAAGCACCAACGCGAGGTCGGCACCGGCTATTTCGACGCCGTCTCGATGGCGATCACCGGTGGCCAGTCTTCGACAACGGCCATGCATGGATCGACCGAGCACGCCCAATTCAGGCCGGCAGCGGAATAGCGGAATAGCAGACAAACAGAGGGAACGCCCAAACGGGCATGACAACACAAGGAGAAGACCAATGGCATCGATAAGCCGCGTCAAGGAACGGGCCGAAGAGCAAGCCACCAGCATGAATGTCGACCAGCAGGCGACCATTCGCATGTTGGCGAACGATCTGCACAGGCTCAATCAGTCGGTGATGAAGGCGGTCGAGGCCGGCGTCTCGGTCGAACTGGTGCGCTCGGCACGTCACCATGGCGGCGATGGCAACTGGGGCGATCTGCTGATCCCGGTCATCGTCACACAGCGGAGCCACGACTAATGAATTCTACCGCACCGCGCCTTTTTGAACGCATGCTATCGCACCTCGCAGGCTGCGGCTCTGCCTAGTCCGGCAGAGCTGCTAATGCAACGATTTCAATGACAAGATCAGACTGAGCAAGCGCTGCAACTCCAATAACTTCCGAGGGCGGCGGGTTGTTGTAGCTGCAGTGCTTCGGGCAGTGCACCGCAAAGAATTCGTCCAAGACGTCCAAGCGGAAATTGGGGGAGCTCAGAACGCCGCCATCGGGAAATGGCCCCTTAACAAAGAAGGTCAGCCGGATGAGATGCTCGAGCGCGCTGCCAAGCTCCTCCAGATCTGATTTGATGTTGGTGAGAACTGCGCGCCACTGTGCTGCCGCGTCGCCAATGGCGCCGCCGCCGCTTTTGCCGATCGGATCGTAGTCCTCGGCCGTCGCGGTATTTCCGGAAAGGTAGACAAACCCCTTTGCGCCGGTAACGACCGTACCCTTTCCCCATGGCATCAACCGGCCGTTTTTAAATTTCTTATGAGTCACGAGTTCCATTGTCATCTCCCGTCGCTCAAAGAGACGTGCTTAGCCAACGAGGAAGGATAGTCCAGCGAGGCGATGCGACAAGCTCGCGACAGACTTGCCTCGCCTTCATCCAACCTGCTTCAATCCGGCTACGGCTGCGAGTTGATGCGTTCGCGCTGCACAGCCAAACTTCGCTGAAGCCTGCCCAGTTGTAATGGCGACTTCTCCTTTCGAGCGGCGGCAAAGAAAAGCACTTATTTTGAATTTTAATGTTTCTTGCGATATTCTCCTGATATGCCATTTCAGCTTGACATGAGCAGCGATCTCACGCCAATTACCTCTCAAGTTTCAACCCTGCATTGAAACACTGAACAACGGCCTGCCCCGCCATGTGCCCAGCGAATCGCGAAATCGAGACTGCAAAGCAGGCGGCGTTCGTTAGCCGGGGCGTGGAGACGCGGATGCTCCCAGATTTCTCGCGGGTGCTGGTGGTCGGAAAATCACCGATCAACCGGGTCGTGGTTTCAAAGATCGTTGAGCGGTCCGGCCTCAAACCGATCTCGGAAACTCCCGAAACCGCGGCAAAGGCCTTGCACGCGCTGATTCCCGGCACTGTCGTTCTCGACGGCGGAGCGGAGAACGGTGACTGCGACGCCTTGCTGTCGGGCATCGATGCGCTGCGAAGGGCGTCAGGCAAATCGCTTCCGTTGGTGATCCTGCTCTCAGTCAAGGCCGGCACTCCGGAGACCCTGGGCCTGTCGAGCGTCATCGATGCGGTGGTCGTCAAGCCGATCACCACCGAACGGCTGCAGCCGGTGATCGACCGGCTGGTCGGGCTCGGCCGCAACTGACCTCTATCGCGACGCGTCGACTGCAGACCTGATCAATCAATCTCGCCGATACGCTCGATCAGGCCCGGCAGTTCACCGAGATTGGCTATCTGGCGAAAGCGCGGTGCTGAGACCGGCGGCTCGACATGCTCCAGCACCCAGGTCAGTTCATGCGGCACGTGGATGCCCCAACTGCCGGCTTCGATTGCCGGCACGACGTCCGATTTGAGCGAGTTGCCGACCATCATGCCCTTTTCCGGGCCATCGCCGTAACGGCTGAAGATCCGGCTATAGGTGGCAGCGCTCTTGTCGCTGACGATTTCGACCGCATGGAACAGCTCGCCCAGTCCGGATTGCGCGAGCTTGCGTTCCTGGTCGAAGAGGTCGCCCTTGGTGATCAGCACCAGGCGGTAGGCGCCGGCCAGCTTTTCCACGGTCTCGCGCGCATAGGGAAGCGGCTCGATCGGATGGCTGAGCATCTCGCGGCCCGCGGCGAGAATTTCGGCAATGGTTGAGGCAGGCACGTGGCCTTCGGTGACCTCGATCGCCGTCTCGATCATTGACAGCGTAAATCCCTTGATGCCGAAGCCGTAGACCGCGAGGTTGCGCTTCTCGACCTCCAGCAATCTTGCCGAAATCCAGTCCTCCTCGGCGTGGTCGGCGAGCAGCGCGGCAAAGCGCTTCTCGGTCATGCGGAAGAACTGTTCGTTCTGCCACAGCGTGTCGTCGGCGTCGAAGCCGATCGTCGTCAGTTTGCGGCTGTGTTGCATTCGGCGTCTTCAATTGCGGCGTTGCGGGACGCCGACCCTAGACCAGGATGTTTTTATCCGGAAGTCGTTGTGTTCCCCCGGTAATCGAGGCGCACGCCAGCCGGCTCCCCTTCCCTTTGGTCGCCGGCAACGGCTATACTCCACAATCTGCAACAAATCTGGTGATTGATGCCGCCTGCAAAAAAGGAAGTCCGTCCGTCGAGCCGCGGAGGACGCGCCCGCACGCCTGCCTTCGTGAAAAACCAACGTGGCGTCAAGAACTGGAAGGAAGTCAGCGCCTGGCTGGAATGGCGCGGCATCGAAGACATCGAATGCATCACGCCCGACCAGGCCGGGGTTGCGCGCGGCAAAATGATGCCGTCGAAGAAGTTCACCTCCAACACCTCGCTTGCCCTGCCTTCGGCGGTGTTCATGACGACGATCTCGGGTGGTTATCCGGAGGACGGCAACGGCTTCCACTATCCGGAGGACGATGGCGACCTCAAGCTGATGCCTGACCTCTCGACGCTGACGGTGGTGCCGTGGGAGGAGGACCCGACGGCGGCGGTCATCTGCGACCTCGTCCACCAGGACGGCCGCTCGGTCGAGTTCACACCGCGCAACGTTCTGAAGCGCGTGCTTGCCGCCTATGACAGACGCGGGCTGAGACCTGTGGTGGCGCCCGAGATCGAGTTCTACCTGGTGCGCAAGAACCCCGATCCGGACTACCCGCTGACCCCGCCAGTCGGGCGCTCCGGACGGCCGATCGGCGGCGGCGCCGGCTATTCGATCGCCGGGGTCAACGAATTCGACGAACTGATCGACGACATCTATCATTTCTCCGAAAGCCAGGGCCTGGAGATCGACACGCTGATCCACGAAGAGGGCGCCGGCCAACTCGAAATCAATCTGCGTCACGGCGATCCGATCGAGCTCGCCGACCAGGTGTTCATGTTCAAGCGAACCATCCGCGAGGCGGCGCTGAAGCACGAGATCTATGCCACGTTCATGGCCAAGCCGATCCAGGGGCAGCCCGGTTCGGCCATGCATATCCATCAGTCGATCATCGACAAGAAGACCGGCAAGAACGTCTTTTCCGCGGAGGACGGCTCGGAGACCGAGGCCTTCTTCCACTTCATCGGCGGCATGCAGAAACATGTGCCGAACGCGCTGGTGATGTTTGCGCCCTACGTCAATTCCTACCGGCGGCTGACGCAGGCGGCCTCGGCGCCGGTCAACAACAAATGGGGCTACGACAACCGCACCACGGCCTTTCGCGTGCCACGCTCCGACCCGGCAGCGCGGCGCGTCGAAAACCGCATTCCTTCCTCCGACGCCAATCCCTATCTGGCGCTGGCCGCATCGCTCGCTTGCGGGCTGATCGGCATGACCAATAAGATCAAGGCCGATCCGCCGGTACTGACGACCGCCAATGAGGATGAGATCGACCTGCCGCGCGGCCTGCTCGAAGCCGTCGACCTGTTCGAGGCCGACGAGGAACTCTGCGCCCTACTCGGCAAATCCTTCGCAGCGACTTATGCGGCGATCAAGCGGGCGGAATTCGAGACCTTCATGGAAGTGATCAGCCCATGGGAGCGGGAGTATTTGCTGCTGAATGTGTAGTAGGGGAGTAGGGCAATATGGCAGTAGGGCAGTTAGGGCAGTAGGGCAGTAGGGCAAGGATGACGGACAAGATCGCATCGTACAGGGATCTGATCGTCTGGCAGCAAGCCATGGACCTAACGGTTGCAATCTCCCAAGTCACAAGGACCTGGCCGAAGGACGAGCTCTACGGGCTGACGGGTCAGGTGCGTCGGGCAGCAACGTCTGTGCCAGCCAACATCGCCGAGGGTTACGGCCGAGAAAGCCGAGCTTCCTACCAGCAGTTTCTCAGGATCGCCCAGGGATCACTCAAGGAACTGGAGACACACCTTCTAATCGCGCAACGGGTTGGAATTACCTCTCGCGAGGCAGTCGAATCATTAATGCCTCACAGCGAGAGCGTAGGAAAGCTCTTGCGGCTTCTCATCCGCAAGCTGTCGGCTGAATAGACACCTACTGCCCTACTGCCCTACTGCCCTACTGCCCTACTGCCATATTGCCCTACTCCCCTACTACACATTCAGCAGCAAATAC